>NZ_DKLH01000045.1:0-403650 GCF_002455685.1 Sphingobacterium sp. UBA6645 | reverse complement strand
CCTTTTTAGACAGCCTCTTCTCTTATTTTTTATATTTTCTTATCGCTCGACTAGCTCGAGACTGCGCAGTTTTGATTTTGTAATCAAACCATTTATCCTTAAATATTTTGCGCATTGTATCATCAAAATGACGAGTCACGAATAAATTTCTCGCCCCTTTCAGCTTTTCAGTAAGTGAATTTGCTAATGCACGAACAGAGATTGAATAGCCTTCAGTTTCGTACTGGATGTAATGCCACCATCCCGCCGGCATATATAATGTTTCCCCCGGACCAATTACTGCCTCATAGCCATCCAAATACTCAATGGCAGGGTATTCACTAACACTGCTAGTTTTCAAGTTAGCAATGCTATGAAAGTTATAGGGAAGTTTATACATTAAGTCAGACTGATCATTTGGAAACAACCAGATACGCTTCTTTCCTTGGAATTGCGTAATGAAAACATGCGACATATCAATATCGAAGTGATTACGCGTTGCGGAGCCCTCTCCACCAAAGAACATATAGGGTAGCCATTGAAGAACCTTTCCTCCTGTCACATCATTGAAGATTACATCCTTCTTCAGCTCTGGTCTTATCTTCATCAAATTGAATAAGAAAAGACGTAATTCCGTAGGCTCTGTGCTAATTTTATCCAGATACTGGCCAAAGCTCATTCTGCCCACCGGAGGGCTCGCAGCATGGTTTTGGGATTCTTCCTCGCGTCCATATACATCGATTTGCTCGTTGCCCGCTATTTCCTTGAAATAATCGTAGCTCCACTTGGTCCAACAAGGGCTGTCCTTACTTACGAAATCCTTTATGATGACCGGCTGACCCTTGTTCAGATAATCTTTTACAAAGTCATTTGGAGCAATCCCAGAGATACTATTTACAGGTTTTAATTTCACAAGATTACCATTTACGTGTTAGTACAAACATAAAAAAAATATTTCTACAATAAATATTCCCAATGTATCGCAATTAACATTTTTTACCGCGAAACAGTGACAAATTATGCAGAAATATTCTTCTAAAAAATGATAACCGTCAGATTTCTAGTAAGACCACAAGTCTTGTTCGTAATCCATCAACGATTTCTTAATTCTTTCTGATTCAAACAGGCGCTCCATATCATCACTGATATAATCTTTGATTCGAAGATCCTCAGGGTTTGATTGCTTCACGATATAGCTTGCAAACATGCGTTTGATAAAGATATCATCATAGCTCAAACCTGTAGCGTCGTTATGGCGATTCATGACCTCTTTATTTACAAGGACATGACGTGCCTCTGGGAAATATACCCAGAAAGCCGGTGTCGCATCAATCTGCGGGATGAAACTATTGCCACCTACCGGAGGAAGAGCTACATCTGCAGGAGGAGTTGCATTCGTTGTTGTTTCCGTATTATTTTCTGCAGGAACCGCAAATGGATCAAATGGGTCTACTGGAGCACTGCTCCCTGCATCTGTTCCCGTTCCGTCAACCGGCATGATAATATCCGACGCACCTGGGATCTGTGGCGTAATCAAAGGCGCTATGCCCACAATACGAGCCTCGAATACCGAGCGTTGCTTATCAAATATCCAATCCTCTTTGATACGGAACTTCACCACCTGCGTTGCATCGAAATCACGCTGTTGGTAGCTAGATCCGATTACCTCATTATTCTCATTGAATTCTTCTACCAAGATCGAATCGCCTCCAAAACGAGCCATTACCTGATCGGGTGCTAACAAAGTCTTGAACGAATCGCCGTTAGGGTCATCTTTGGTAGGCGTTGGATCGTATGCGCGTAATTTACCCTCTTGGATCGCTTCTAAGAGAATATTGATCAAACTCGACTTAGGAGACGCGAAAGCTTGATTCATCTTCACACGCAGGTCCATTTCACGCCATACGCGTTTGCTGAAAGCGATATCCGTTTGACGAATATTAGCATAAGGAACGACCTTCCGATTTTCGAAATCTGATTTCACTACATATCCATCAACTGGAGGCAAGGTGTCAACTGCCTGAACGGGGTCTACACTATTGTTCAGGTTCTCCTGTTGTGCCGAGGCTTGCAAGGAGAAAAAAACAGTTGCTGCTAATACTAACTTTTTCATGATACTAATCATCTAAATTGATTAATTGGTAACCTGGAACGTAATAGGGTCCAAGTTTTGGGCAACGCCGTCAGGCCCTACCCCTACGATATCATAGATCATTACCACCGAACCACTGGTCACTCCTGATAAGCCAGACTTCATCTGTCCGCTAAAGTTTGATCCACTGGTTGTGTAAGGTCCTATAGGGTCTACACGTGGTTTTGCGATATACATATTGAATTTAGAGATGCGGAACTTCGCATCAAATTCGAAATTATCTAATGAGGCAGCAACCACGTTCTGACCGCGTAATTGTGCTGCAGAGATACGACCTCCTGTTTTACCAGCAACGCGAGCCGTAGGTTTAGGAATACGCTTCACACGGAACTTCGTACTGCTCAACTGCTGCGTCTTGTCGCCAATCTTTGCCGATACATTAACCGTTGCTTCTCCGGTTGAAGAAACGCGAGCATTATATTTACCGCCAGACCCTGAAATCGAAACTCCGGAACCCGAAACAATCAGATTCTCACGCGCAATACCAGGAGCAGAAACCGAAATAGGGTTATCAACACCGATGTATAATACATTCATCTTATCCGGAGATACCACCGCCGAAGGGCGAGCAACCTGATAAGAAATCGGTTCTGTTTCGTAAGTCTTCACTGTACCGTCAGTTTGCTGAACGCTGATCAAACCTTTCCAGCTGAATACCCCTTCTGACGACGTATTCACCGAGTACATCCCTTGCCCATCAACAACCTGCAAAGGACTTCCGTTTACTGAAATCTGAGGAGTCGACTTGGAGTCGTATGCCGTCAGGAATACTTTTGCTGTGTAAGGCTGGCCTTGAATTAAGTAAGAAGTCGGAGCAACAGCAACTGCCGAGAAACGGTCTAAGTTTACCACAGCTTGATCCATCTTACCAAAAATATGTTTTACAACTGCAGACTCCGCATTTTTCGCATCTGCATTGATTTTCTCTAATGCTGTGATAGCAGCGGTCAAAGGAATACCATCTCCAAAGTTGGCTTCTTCCCAAGTCTTCTTAACCCCACCACGAGCCTTCGGATCTGCTGCTAAAAGCGCAAAATCAACCTCGTTGTTCGTCAATTTCTTCAATTCTGCAGCGGTCTTATTAATCAAGTCGCGCAATTCTTTTCCGCGACCCTGATTGATCATCAATCGAGGAGAGATATCAACGTTACTACGCTTGCTTACATCGCCGGTGCTCTCTTCCAGACCACCACCTTCTTCCATAAACAATCGGTTATATTCCGCTACTTTGCTCGTCAAAGCCGCTACTAGTTTCTGTGCTTGCTCAGCTTTCGTTAATAAAGGCTGTGCGCGCTCCGGGTTCTCCTTCATTTTCGTTTCACGGAAAGAAAGGAACATATTATCGATACCCGTTTGGGTATTTTCTGTCGATGTTTTTAAACTATCACCCAAGTTTTTGAAAGCATCCAGAAGGGAATCACTTACATTTAGTGCTACTAAGCCTAGTAGAACCAAATAAAGGATCCCGATCATCTTCTGCCTTGGTGTTTCTTTTCTACCTGCCATAAGTCAGTTTTCTATTTTTTTAAATGTTAAAAATCTAGTTCAAACTTCGTTATGATCTGTTTCCAGATGTTGGATTCATTGCAGAAAGCATTCCACCGTAGATGGCGTTCAACGATGATAGGTTCTTATTGAAAGTGTTTACTTGCTCTTTAAACTGTTGCATATCCGTAGCCGACTCATTGAAAGTCTGCAAGTCAGCAGCAGCACGTTCAAACGCATGACTCAATTGTGATGCACCCGTTGCGGCAGCATTTAATTTATCTGCAAACTGATTTGTCGCCGTAGCGGTGTCTGCTACTTTTGAAATAGCAGCTACCTTATCACCAAACGTACGAAGACCATCTCCTAAGTTTCCGATCAGGTTTTCGTCAATCTTCGCGTCTTGCAATAATTTATCGAGTGCAGCCGTATTACCAATCGCGGTAGGTTGTGCCACTTGTACCTGTTGCACGCTACGTGTCGGCAATTCGCCTTTAAAATCTTCGTCTAACTCCGGATAAACACGAGTCCAATCCACGTCTTCTTCCGCAGATAAAAACCCCATGATGAAGAATAATACAGCTTCCACGGCCAAGCCTATACCAATCATCCACTCTCCACCTTTGAAGTGAAGAATTTTGAACATTAGTCCAATAATGACCACTGAGGCACCCCAGTTAATAAGCGTGTTGATACCGAATCCGAATCTTTTCTTTCTTGCCATCGTTTAAAATGTTAGTAGTTTATGTTGTTTAGTATATGTTGATTGATTATCTATTCAAAACCCCTTTATAGGCTAATACACTGCGGAAGCCTAAGTAAGCTTTCGCTGTATCTTGATACTCGTACTGACGAGTTGAATTTTGCAAGAAGTATCCAACGTCCTTCCATGAGCCACCGCGAATAACCTTACGCTTCATCGTCTCATGATCGGATGGCGAAGCATGGTAAGTATATGTCGGGTTCATATCATGAACGAAAGAATAGGCTGATTCATTATAACTTGATTGCGTCCATTCCGCGACATTCCCTGCCATGTTATACAAACCGTAGTCGTTCGGGAAGTACGAATAAACGGGAGCTGTATAAGCAGCACCATCATCCAGGTAGTTACCACGCCCTGGCTTGAAGTTAGCCATCAGACAGCCTTTCGCGTTGCGAGCTGTCGGACCACCCCATGGAAACTGAGTTCCAATTTTACCACCGCGAGCAGCATACTCCCACTGAGCCTCGGAAGGCAATTGATAAGGAGCACGTTCTTCACGACGCTTATTTGCAGCATTGTTGTTGAATAATAATGTTCTCCAGGTATTGAAAGCCTGCGCTTGTCGCCAGGTCACCCCTACTACCGGATATTCATCATAAGAAGCATGGGAAAAATAACTTTCTACCAAAGGCTCGTTCTGAGCATATGAAAAATCTGTTAACCAAACTGTCGTATCCGGATAGATCAACATGGTATCTCTTAAGATAAAATCCGAACGTTTCTTTGAAGGGTCATTTTTGGCAGCAACCGCAGCACGCAGATCGTACCATTCATAATGGTAGGTCAATTGACGTACATCCAATTCATTTTTACCAAAAATACGGTCTTCGCCTTGGTAATACATTTGGTTTAAACCTTCCTGTTGTGCTGGGGTCTGTGCATTCCATGGCGAATTCTTGCGCACTCTCTCCCAATCGATATGTCTCGAGTCGCCGGTTGCCGAAGTCTTGAAATACGAAGGATCATTGAGGTGGTTATAAATTAAGATGGAATCACGAACCCAGTTTACAAACTGACGATATTCGCTATTTGAGATTTCTGTATCGTCCATATAGAATGGAGCGATGGTAACCTGTCTGTTCTGCGAGGTTTGAGAAAAGGTAATATCTTCATCAGACTGCCCCATAATAAAGGTTCCCCCCGGGATGAGCACCATTCCGAAAGGTGTTTTATTCTCTTTTAACCTGTCTAATCGAGTACCAACCAATTCGCCAGAGCTATCTGGTCTATTACATCCAGTAAGTACAACCGTTAATAATAATGCACCCTGGAGTATACGTTTGAAAGGTTTAAGTATCATTATATAATATTATTCAATATAAATTTCACTAATGAAGATTTGGATAGTTTCGCTACCACGAAAGCCAAAAATCTTAAATGGAATCTTATTAAACAAGAAAAATTCAATTCTTTTTCCATTTTAACATAAAAATCATATCCGATTCACGATAATTTGGCCGGTCCCAAAATTACCCCGATTACCATTAAAATCAACCATTATCAACAATAAAACAAGATATTGTAGCCGAATGTTTATAACTTTTATCCCACTTTTCCATCCAACAGCAGCAAATATTATAAAAATCTGGCGAAGCAGATTCATGATGGGGATTTGTCACAGTCGTGTAGACATTAGATATTAGACATCAGACACGGCTAAGACGGCTATTTTCAAAATGAAAAAGAGCTTTTGCACAGATTAATACCTAATGTCTAAAATCTCAAATTAAAAAAAGCCCCTAGAAAAAATCCTAAGGGCTTAAAATATCTTCAACAGCAATTTTTCTATCTCTAGGCGATTAGAAATTTCTAATTTCTACTATCTTACATCTAATATCTAAACTACTATTTATTCACTTGCTTAATATACTGTTCGATTGCCATCGTCATGCTTGGTGCATTTGGCGTTGGGGCAGGGATGTCAAGGATAAGGTCATGATCTAGTAGAGCCTGTTGAGTGCTTGAGCCGAACGCTGCGATGCGTGTATTGTTCTGTACGAAATCTGGGAAGTTCTCATATAGTGACTGTACGCTTGAAGGGCTAAAGAAGACGATGATATCGTAGAATACATCCTTTAGATCTTTGATGTCGCTGATGACCGTTCTGAATAGAACGGCAGGAGTGAAATCATATCCGTTTTCTTGCAACCATCGTTGTGTTTCTTCGTTTGCTACGTCAGAGCATGGGAATAAGAATTTCTCTTTATTGTGTTTCTTCAACACGTCTTCCAGATCTTTTGCAGTTTGTTTACCGAAGAAGATTTTACGCTTGCGGTACTGTATGTATTTCTGCAAGTATAAAGCAATGGTTTCGGATATACAGAAATATTTCATCTCTGCGGATACCTCAAAACGCATTTCTTCACAAACTCTAAAGAAGTGATCTACAGCATTTTTACTCGTAAAAATTACTGCAGTATGGTCCGCAAAATTTACCTTATCTTTTCGTACATCTTTAGCCGGAACACCTTCCACATGGATAAAACCGCGGAAGTCCAATCGTAGATTGTATTTCTCAGCTAAGGTGAAGTAGGGAGATTTATCGTTTTCAGGTTTTGGTAAAGTAACAAGAATGCTCTTTACTTTTTTGGATCTTTCTACATCAATCTGCATAAATTCTTTCTTATTTACTAAGTGCTCTAACTAATATTAAAATAGGTGCTAGTTCGAGACTGCAAAGATAAAGAATTAAATAAAAAATAGAAAACTTGAAATTCCCGAACAGGTGTAAAGCGGTCCGTAGGAAGCGGTAAGTGAATAAAATTATTATTAAAACAACGTAAACAACCGTAATAAATTGAAAATATGCCACAGGTACAAACAGTAGCGCTAACAAGAATGGCATCAATAAAAACATACTGTTAAAATAGACGAGGTACAAGACCGCAACATACTCACGCACAATCTTTTCTAAAGAAAATATAAAAGAGACAAAGCGAATAATTAAAATCTTAGCGATGAATAAAGCCGCTACGAAAATTGCATTTTTTATAAAATTCTCAAAAGTAAGATAATTTTTGTCGCTGAAACTCGACATAACCAAGACGATGAACAGCCCGAGCGACAGGCTGAACAAAGCATAGAGGAAAATATAGGGCCAGGAAGTTGCCAAACTATCCTCTTTACTAACTTGTAATAACAACCTTTCTTTGTAGTAGGCATCAACAATGGTACGCAGTTCCATTGGGAAAACAATGCGTATAATAGCCAAAATCAAGAATAGAAAGAAAACAATAATCAAGACCCAAATCGGACGCTGGCTTTTCAATTTTCCCGAAATTATACGCTCCGCATCCGTTGATGCTTCAATTCTTTCTACACCAAACAGCAAGTCGTGGCGCCCAATTTTCAGCTGCTGCTTCAAGCGCTCTGTTAAGAAATTATTATCTTTCCTTAAACCGGGGATGATTTCAGTATATTTAAATGCCGAATCTAGGGAGTCTAAGGGTGAAACCCGCGCCAAACTATCGTTAACTTGTAGACTATCAGCAGGTAAGCTTGTTTGCACATTGCCTACTGGTATAGTAGCGGCACCTTGTTGGGCAAAACCAAACAATACGGTAAAAATTAACAGAAAACTGAATAGCACACGATGTTTCATGAGTGCCGTAAAGTTAGAATAAAATAATCGCTTTAGAAATTGAAAAATGAGCAATAAAGAGCTAGTACGCTGTGGCTGGTGTGGCAATGATGCCGAGTATCAAGCCTACCACGATCAGGAATGGGGAAAACAAGTAAAGGACGACAAAACACTATTCGAATTTCTCATATTGGAATCTGCGCAAGCTGGATTAAGCTGGATTACGATCCTGCGACGACGCGAAAACTATAGAAAAGCATTTGCTGATTTCGATGTGGAAAAGGTTGCCGCGATGACAGAGAAAGATCAAGAGCGTTTATTACAGGACCCGGGAATTATCAGGAACAAGCTGAAAATTAAAACAACGATCAGCAATGCACAGATCTTTATAGAGATTCAGAAGGAGTTCGGCAGTTTCTACAATTACTTATATTCATTCATGCCCGACAAAAAGCCTATCATCAATAGCTATGAAGACTATCGTCAGGCTCCAGCGACTTCCCCTATTTCAGACGCGATCGCCAAGGATTTGAAGAAAAGAGGAATTCGATTCTTTGGGACCACTATATGCTACGCCTATATGCAGGCGGTAGGTATGGTCAATGACCATATGCTTAGCTGCTCTTTTCGTTAGTAAGCGGATCGAACTGCTTATAGATATGCTGTAGGTTTCGACATTGACCATTGTAGTCCAGGCCATAGCCTACTACAAATTCCTTCTCGATCTCGAAACCTACATACATGATGTTATCAAAAGAATATAAAAGGCATTCCGGCTTCATGAGTAATGTCGCCACGGAAATACTCGCCACCTGAAGTTTCTCCAGCGCTTCAATCGTATGAACCAACGAATTGCCCGTATCTACGATATCCTCTACAATCACCACATGACGCCCCGTCAAATCCATCCCCACACCTATCAATTCCGAAATACGCCCCTGATCTGTTCCCGTATAGGATGCTAGCTTAACGAACGACATCTCACATGGGATATGTATCTGCTTCATCAGATCAGCCATAAACATAAAGCAACCATTCAGAACGCCGATAAAAACAGGATGCTTATCTTCATAACGAAGATTGATATCAATTCCGATAAGGCGGATACGCTTTTGAATCTGATCATAATCGATCATCAATTCAAAATGCAGGTCATCAATTATTATGTTCTTCATGCTTAGTTTTCCTCTTTGTTTTCTTCCTTACCGAATAATCGCTCGCGGATAGACTTGCGCAGTTGGTCTTCTAAATCCATCTCTTCGGCCATATCTTTAAGATCATCGAAAGATGCCGCCGTATCAACAACGCCTTTCGGACGCGCCGGGCGCAGATTTGGCTGCAATTGTACCTGATAGAACCCGTAATTCGCAGGGACATTTTCATTATCCAATTGCCGCATCTTGTTCATGATATAACCATAGGTATTAAAATGCTTCATGACCCAGGGTTTCAATTGTCCGGTATAGTCAAATGACGATAGACCGGTTTTCGGTCGCGGGATAATACTCGATAGGAACAAACTCTCCCCAATCGTTATTTCTGAAGGTTTCTTACCAAAATAATACTGCGAAGCTTCCGCAATACCATAGACGTTTTTGCCCCATTCGATTACATTCAGATAAATTTCCAATAAGCGATCTTTGCTTACCTGCCCAGATTGCTCCATTAGCCAAACAAGCAAGATCTCCTCAAACTTGCGCATCATTGTTTTATTCCTATTCAGGTAAACATTCTTTACCAGCTGCATAGAAATGGTGCTTGCTCCACGTTTGAACTTCTTCTCTTTAATATTCGTAACGATTGACAACTGGAAGGCTTCCAGTTCGAACCCCTTGTGTTTATAGAAAAAAGGATCTTCGGTATTCAACACCGTTTTCTTTAAAATCGAAGAAACCTGATCCAGCGGAGTAAACATTGGATTGGCGGGCCCCACAACGATATCGCGTAGTTTTGTCGTATCATCATAAGCCTCATAAACAAAGGGCTGGTTTAAGGCGGCAATATCGGCCTTGCCCCATTTTACAATTTTCAATGCCGCATCGTCTATTTTGGAACTGAATTTCAACTGATCGGGATCATCCAAATCTACCTCAAAATCCATGTCATATTGAATATCGCCCTCAACCTGTAAACCGTCAAGCTGGTCAAAAAGCCCTTTTGGTATCGCATCAAAAAAATTCTGCGCCTTAAACTTACCCGTATGGACTGCCATGCTCAATAACTTCTTAGGCTTACGTGTGTATTTTAGTCGAGGTTCAAAAGAAAATTCTTTGACCTGCACCTTGGTACCCTCGATTAACTGAATCGTATTCTCCGACACTTGAAATCCGCCAAGCGCCGCACCTTCGGGAAGAACGATCTGTTCACCAGATAGGCGTCGCTGGTAAACTTTCAGGTTCTTGGTCGACCAACCACCCAATACTTCCAGTACATCTTTACCCTTCCGAGATACATCGTCTAGGTGAAAAGCAAGTTCATCAAAACTCACCTGAAGTCCGTATTTTCTGCGCAAGAACGGCAATTCAGCATCCTTATTATCCGAAGTGATCTTAACGCTCAATGTCTGCTTATCGGGATTGACCTCGCCACTGAAATTCCATTTCGCGTCCTGCTCGTTCAAGAAGACATCGACATCGTAATCTCCATTGTCGATTTCGCCAACTGGAATACGCACCATCTGAGTTCCTGAACTATCCTGATACGACAAATTCACATTCGTCATGTTCAAATCGCGAGGAACCTTCAGGAAAACCTGCTTGATCAATCGATCGACCGTCTCGGCTAATGTTCGGCTGCTGGTATCAACAGCAGTTGAATCCTTGGCTTTCTTTCGAAATAAAAAGTCATAATTAGAGGTGCTATCTTCTTTCACCAAGGTGATATCGGCATTTTCCATTTCCAAAGAACCCAATTTGATTGTCCCGGAAATTAGGGGGAACAGCTTTACGGACACTTTAAATTTATCCATAGCCGCCAACTGATCTGCGGAATCTGGAACAACGCGGACCTTTTGGAACTCCACAGTCGTCAAGCCTGCAAAATCATAGCTCCCAATACGTAAATCGAGCTGATAATCTTCCTTGAGTTTCTTCTTCACTTTCACCACCGCTTGATCTAACATTTTTCCCCGAACGGATAGCCCCAAGAATAATCCAATCAGGAAGATCCCCAAAACAGCACCCGCTGTAATTAAAAACCAGCGCTTCCGCAGGAACGAAAAATCAAGCTTCCTCAGCCATTCTTTTACCAGCATAAATAGACCGTTACTTCATTATTAATTTGATAAAAATAGATAAAATTCATTAAAAACATCTTTATGACATGATATTGTCCTTCTTTCCTTAAGTTTGTATGAATATTGTGAAACCATGATTACAAAACAACAAATCTTAGATGCTTTGAGTAATGTGGAAGAGCCTGATCTGAAGAAAGATTTAGTCACTCTAAACATGATTGAAAACATCGAAATTCTACCTAATAAGATAAAATTCGACGTTGTACTTACCACTCCTGCCTGCCCGCTAAAAGGCCATATAGAACATGCTTGCCGCAATGCTATTGCTTTTTTCGTGTCTAAGGATGTAGAAGTAGAAATCAACATGACCGCTCGTGTCCGTCCTGTGGAAAACGCTCAGTTAAAGAACATCAAAAACATCGTATTAGTATCCTCTGGAAAAGGGGGCGTCGGAAAATCAACCGTTGCAGCCAATCTAGCATTGGCACTGTCGCAGACAGGTGCAAAGACGGGATTATTGGATGCTGATATCTATGGCCCTTCGGTGCCTATCATGTTTGGACTAGATGGAGCAAGACCAGAATCTACGCAGACGGCCGATGGGCAGACCAAGATCGTACCTATCGAAAAATTTGGGTTGAAATTACTGTCAATCGGATTTTTTACAGATCCGAACCAACCGATTCCTTGGCGCGGCCCGATGGCGACCTCAGCAATCAAACAACTATTCAATGATACCGACTGGGGCGAGCTAGACTATTTGGTAGTCGATATGCCTCCAGGTACGGGTGATATACATATTACGGTGGCTCAACAATACCCTATTTCTGGTGCTGTCATCGTGACGACACCACAGCAAGTCGCGCTTGCCGACGCGATCAAGGGTATGGCGATGTATCAGATGGAAGGCGTGCAAGTACCGATCTTGGGTGTTATCGAAAACATGGCATACTTTACCCCTGCCGAACTTCCCGACAACAAATATTACATCTTCGGAAAAGATGGTGGAAAACGTCTTGCTGAACAAAACAATGTGCCGTTTATCGGAGAGATTCCTTTGGTAAAAGCCGTTGCAGATGCTGGTGATAATGGATTCCCGGTGGCCCTAGATGCTGATGATCCTGTAACGAAGTCCTTCGCAAGTATTGCCGGACGCGTGGCCCAAGAATTAAGCATTCTGGCAGCAACCGTTTAGAGAACGATATATAGAAATCGAAAACAAACACTTTCAAACAAAAAGGCCTCGCAAATCGCGAGGCCTTTTCTATTAAGAAAATTCAATTTAATTAATTTGAGGGTTATTCTGAATTTCCACTTGTGGAATTGGGAATGTCAATTGATCTGCATTGTATTTGAACGATTGACCTGCGAAGTATAAGTGGTTTTCACCTCTTGTAACCGTCGCTTTGTTACGTTTCAATGCTAAGTAAGATTTACCTTCACCCCAAAGCTCGATACGAGTTTGTAAGTAAATTTCGTCTTTTAAGCGCTGACCTGACAATGTTGAAAGGTAGCTTGTATTATCCAAACGCAAGTCTAATAATTTTTTCAACGATGCGATTCCCGCAGCTTCGTTTCCGATATTAGCATTTGCTTCTGCATTTAACAATACCATTTCATCAACACGCATGTACAAGTAGTCAGTTACGATTTGACGTTGACCCATTGCTTCACGCTCAGGTGTGTAGAATTTGTTGATTGGCATTAACTCGTCTGCATCAAACTGTCCTTTACGAACGTCGTTTGCAGGGATTTTAGCGTAAAGACCTTTATCAATTGCTTTAGGGTCACCAGCAGCAGCGTAGCTATAGCTCCAGTAATCTACTTGTCCCCACCATGATACTAAGTCTAAGTTGCTCGCTAATGTTAAATCAACACCCCACATCCAGCTTGGTGTAGCAATGTTATTGAAACCACCGTCGCCATTAACAACTAATCCTTGTCCGTCTAATACAGCTGCTGATTGACTTTTTGTAGTCAAAGGGAAGCCACCATTAGTAATGATATCATTAGTTAAAGTAGCTACTTTTTGCCAGTCTGCTTGCGTACCTCTAGCACCCAAAGCGTAAGCTAACAAACCTTCAGCAACGTATTTGTTGATTTGGTGTTTACCTGTTCTGTTGAATCCATTTAAGTATTCTACCGCAGTTTCCAAATCTGAAATGATTAGATCATATACTTCTTTCGTTGTAGAAAGAGGTTGATTTGGTTGATCTGTGTTCGTATAGATAGGTAAGATTTTATCATTACCAGAACCGTACTCAGGAGCATATAGATTTGCTAGGTAGAAGTAAGCATACGCACGCATAGCTTTTGCTTGTCCCATTACAAAACGAGCATCTTTTTGATCTGCAGGGATCTCCACTTCTGAGCCACCGATAGCGTCCATTGCCGAGTTTGCAGACATAATGATTTTGTAATAGTAGTTCCAAGGTTTTGAAGCCTCAGCACGTGTGTAGTCAGTTGTCGCGATATAACGAACAACGTTTGAATACCATCCGTAGTTCAGACCGGTTAATACCATGTCTGACGCTAACATATCCATATAGATATCGTATCCTTTTTGTCCGAAGTCATCATGGTCTTCATCTGCAGGAAGCGCTGTAAATGTAGTGTACATTGTCGCATACAAACCTGTGATGTAACCATTCAAAACGTTAGGATCTTGCTTACCGGCTTCTTCGATTTGGTCGGTAGACAATTGCTCTGTTGGGGCGCTGTCTAAGAAATCTTTGCTACAAGAAGCAAAAATTAAAGAGCCTGCCAACAATATATTTAATGTTTTTTTCATTTTCTTAAACGCTTATAAAATTAAAACTTAACTCTTAAACCAGCACTTACCGTTGATAAAGGTGAGTATCTGTACATGCTAGAAGAACCAGCTTGGTGAGTTGAAGGGTTAAATCCTTTTCTTGCAGAAGCAATAGCTAAGTTATCCGCAGATACCCATACTGATAATGCTTGAGCACCAAAAGTTTTAATCCAATCTGATTTGAAGTTATATCCTAAACGAACGTTATTTAACATCAAGTAGTTTGATTTCGTTAAGAATCTAGTCGATACTGAGTTAACATTCGCGTCCCAATCATTGCTTAATCTAGGCACGTCAGTAACGTCGCCTGGTTTTTGCCATCTATTGAAGATGTCGTTATGCCAGTTGTTGCTACCAATAGCATCGTTATTCATCAAAATAGCGTATGCACCGTCATAAGCATATCCACCTAGGCTATACAATAGTTGCGCGCTTAAGTCAAATCCTTTGTAACCTGCTCTTAGGTTGAAAGCACCTCTGATAGCTGGAATAGCTGATTTGCCAACGTAGTATTGTGTTGCTTGCGAATAAGTTTTTGTTGTTCCTTCTTTGATTTCTTTGTTGTCTGGGTTGTTGAACAATGCCATTGATGCGATTTGCTCACCAGCATTGAATGAACCGTCTCCGTTGTTGTCAGTGTAGTACACTTTCCACATACTTAGACCATCCTCAGGATCCACACCTACGAAGTCTCTCATGTAGAAATCATAGATTGAATGACCTTCAGCCCATCCGTAGCTTCCTTGGATATCAATAACTTTTGGTAATTGAGTCGAAGGATCGATTGGCATTTTAGTGATTTTGTTTTTGAACGCCTCACCGTTGATACCTAAATCTAAATAGAAGTTTTCATTCTTAACGATATGACCTACTAAATCAAACTCGATACCTTGGTTTCTCAATTGACCATCATTTACTTTGATAGTTTGGTAACCGATTGATGGTCCCATACCGTAGTCAAAGATTAAGTTATCTGTATTTTTGATGTAGTATTCTACTGTACCTGTTAAGAAGTTGCCGATTTCGAATTCAACACCTGTTTGGAACATTTTTGAAGTCTCCCAAGTAAGGTCTTCATTACCTTTGTTGTTGAACGTGAATGCAGCTTCGTTGTTTACATTTTCTACGTTGTAAGTGATATAACCTGGGTAGTAACCTACGCCTGCTTGATCACCTAATACACCATATGAAACTTTGTATTTCAAGAACTTGAAGATGTTCTGATCTTTCATGAAGTCTTCGTTAGACACAATCCATCCTGCACCTACCGAACCGAAAGTACCCCATTTCTCGTTTTTAAATCTTGAAGATCCATCGCGTCTTAAACTACCTGACAAGTAATACTTGTTTTTGTAATCGTAGTTGATCTGACCGAAGTAACTTTCTAATGAGTAGTCCTCAGTCCAAGATTTGATTGGGTTAGATACAACTACGTTGCTGAAGTCTAAGATATCGTTTGATACTAGGTTGTACCCTGAGTTATCAAGGATATTTGAATCCCATTTTACAGCCTCGTGAGCAGCTAATGCCTCGAAAGAGTGATCGCCGAAGTCTTTTCTATAACGTAATAAGTTTAACAAGTTATAGTAGTTCAACTCTGTACGTCTTTGGTACAATGAACCGTTTTGACCTGCTGCACTTCCGTAGAATTTGTTAGCTCTGTCGTTGTAAATATTGTTGTAGTACTGAATACCTAAAGAGTTTTCGAATGTTAATCCGTCAATAATATTGAAGTTAACATATGCTCTACCGTTTAATTCGTTACGGTTATGACGTTTGATGTCATAAGTAGCATCAGCAATCGCATTCGTTAATGAACCGAATTTACGTTTTGAAACTGTACCATAATCGAATACGCTTCCACCGTAGTAAGGATCGTCGATTGTGTTACCGTCAGCATCTCTTTGGAATAATGGGTAGATGGAAGGAATGTTGTCTACGAACCAGAAAATACTTCCTGAGTCTTCAGACTGACCACCAGTATTACGCTCTACTTTAGAGTAGTTCGCGTTCATACCCACATTGATGAATTTGTTTACTTTGTGATCTAAGCTTAAACGACCTGTTAAACGCTCGAAATCAGAGTTGATCGAGTAACCTTTATCGCCTAAATAACCTAGGGAAGTAAAGTAGTTTGTCTTCTCGCTAGAACCACCAAATCTTACGTTGATATCAGTTCTCGCTGCACTTTGGAATGCATAGTCTTCCCAGTTTTCAGGGTTGTACTTACGAGTAACGCCTGATTTCACTGTTCTTGTTGTAGGATCGATTAAATCTGCAACTGAAGATACGTTCCATATGTTGTTCAATGCGTTGATACCAGAACCTGAGAATAAACGTTGATTAGCGAATGCTACACCGTCTTGTCCTCTAGTGATACCTTCGTTGTACATCGCTTCCCAGCTTAATCCGATATATTCTTCTGCTGATTTGATTACATCATAACGTGGAAGTAATGACATGTTGCTACCGAAGTTAGCATCTGCTTCAACGAATGATTGTTGACCGCGACCTGTTTTTGTCGTAATCAAGATAACCCCATTCGCACCACGAGAACCGTAAATTGCGGTCGCAGCAGCATCTTTCAATACCGTTACGTTTTCGATGTCTGCATTGTTGATTGATGTAATGTTTCCTGAGAAAGGAACACCATCAACAACATACAAAGGATCACGGTTACCATTTACAGAACCAAAACCACGGATACGAATAGTAGCAGAGCTACCTGGCTGACCAGTAGTATTCACTACTTGTAAACCAGCAACCTCACCAGCAATCGCTTGTGAAATGTTGGAAACGTTCTTTTGTTGTAGTTTAGCACCATCAACTTTTTTCGCTGAACCCGTAAAAGCTTCTTTTGTTGTGCTACCGTAACCTACGACAACGACTTCTTCTAAAGTAGCTTCTTCGCTTACTAAGGCAGCATTAACTACTGACTTACCAGCAACTGAAATACGTTGAGAAACATACCCAACATAAGAGAATGCTAGAGTAGCATTGTCAGCAACTGTAAGGGAATAGTTTCCCGAGTCGTCTGTTTGGGTAGAAGTAGTCGTACCGACGATAATGACAGATACTCCTGATAATGGAGCGCCCCCATCTGCCGCAGTTACTTGACCACTCACTTGACGATTTTGTGCAAACGCAACCCCAATAAGGCACGTCATCACAAAAATAAAACTGAGTAATTTTTGTTTCATTTTGTTTGTAATAATTAAAGAATTCTGAGCAATAACTGTTAAAAATTGTTAAACAGGGTGCAAATATAGACTTTCATTAACCTTAAGACAAACAAAATACCTTGTTAATCAATTTTTTGTGAATAATTCAAAATATTGGTTGTTTTTTAAACTTTTTACAAAAGTAATTGGGGAAATGGCGTTATTTTATAAATTATTGATAAATAAATGTCGGTTATTAATAAGTATAGTTTTATCTAAAATTAAAATTTGGAGGTTTAGGATGATTGAATATCAATGATTTAAAGTTTTATGAATTCTAGAATTAAGAAATTCGTAATGATGTGGTAACATTGGTGTTTTATGCAACTAGCGCCATGACCTCTTATATTATCTATTGGGAATCGAATAAGTTTACACAATCAATGATAACAGAATAAAAGTTCTAAATCATTAATTGATTTTAGAATTAAAGAAACGAATGAAGCAAAAAGTCAGAATTTTCTTCTCAGAACTACCTGACTTTAATAATTTGACTCTCTAGCTTCTTAAATTAAGGTCTTTGAAAAACTAACGAACTCAATCCCGTCCGTTTAAACCAAACAAAAAGGGAGAATAAAATATTTTATTCTCCCTTTAGAACATATTTTTGCGAGCTGAACGAGTCAGTTTGTAAAAATGTTCGTTACATAACTAATATGTAACAAATTGTTCTTAATTTCTCTACAATTATCTAAATATGTCTTCTAAATTCTTTCAATGATAGCGTAAAATCAAAACTTGATGTCGTTTTCAAATATTTTCCCTTTGAAGATGCAGGTTTCCATCTTCCTGCACGCTTAAGAGCTCGTGTAGCATTTTCTAAAATCTCAAATCCAGGATCATCGAGCAACTTAATATTTGTTAGAGTACCATCTTCTTTCACAGTAAATGTTAGAGTATAAGTTCCAGAAACTCCTGCTTTAATTGCAGCATCGGGGTATTTAAAAGATTTTTGAAAAAGTACCCTAAATTCCTCTAATCCAATCTCAGGCTCTGCAGGCATAACTCCTGATAATCTATTTTGAATATACGTTTCCGACACAAGATGAGAAGGGAATCTTACAACACTCGAAACCTTGTGACCATTTTTCATAGCAGGATCCCAATTTCCTAAGTCTACAATTGTTTTTGCTAATAAATCGCGCTCAGCGTCTGAGCTTGATCGAATAAACCTAAAGGTATCCAATTTCCCAAGATCACTCACTGTAAATTCAAAATCAAATTCCGTTAATAGCTTTTTGTCGCTTATCTTCGTTTCGCTTTGGATATCCTCGATGAATTTCTCAATTCCTCCTTTCGGTAGAGCAGATTTTTCTTGCGCAAAAAGTAATGTTGGACACAATACGAACAAGCATAACATTTTCAAAATCGATTTCATAGGCAAATTCTTTAAGGCTAAAAAGGGAGGACTTAATAACGATCCTCCCTTAAATATACTCAATTATCTTGAACCAATATATGTAAACGTTTCTTCAAACGTACGTCCACCGTTTCCTTGTTTCCAATAAACTTTCAAGGTTTTAGTGGCTGGATCC
The DNA here is from genome assembly GCF_002455685.1 of Sphingobacterium sp. UBA6645. Taxonomy (NCBI): domain Bacteria; kingdom Pseudomonadati; phylum Bacteroidota; class Sphingobacteriia; order Sphingobacteriales; family Sphingobacteriaceae; genus Sphingobacterium; species Sphingobacterium sp. UBA6645. The sequence continues at coordinate 384,885 of NZ_DKLH01000045.1, read as the reverse complement.
CACTTACTACGTGTATCTTGTGGCGTTTGAACACCTAGCGAAGGACATTCTACTGTAACCATATTTGTAGTAGGGTCAAGATTATAGTATACCTCATTCGAATATGTACCAAGTAATCCAGGACTCAATTTCACTCTGTTTGGTCCTACAGTAACGAGTTGCACAGTTTTATTCGCATTCGGAACTAGCGAAGTATTTGCGGATGTTCTATAGTTATAAGTTCCATCGTAAGGGTTTTTGGCTGCAACATTAATTACAATATTTCCAAAGTTACCCGAAACCTCTCCATTGCTTGCTGACTTAATAGTGAATCCTATTGCATAGTCTTTATCAAAAGTGAATAAGCTTGGTTTAAACTGAACGGGAATCGTAGCTACGCGTTCACCTTTCTTAATGGTGACTTCCGTTGTAGTCACTGCGTATCGTTCGCTAGGTAATACCGCATATTCAATTTCATTCTCTGGATCTTCATTCAGATAGTCATTATAACGACCTACCAAAGCATTGTTAAGTTCGATTACAACCTTAGTATCTGACGTTGCTGCTTCAGCACCTACCACTTTAATTGGCAAGTCTAACGTCGCTGATGGAACAATGTCATATGCCAGCGAATAAACAGGAAGAGGACTCGTCACACCGGATATTGGAGTAGAAACATTTCCAAACTCTACGATGTTGGTAATTGCTCCGGGTGCATCCGGACCAATTAATTCATCATCTTTCAAACAGGATGTTGTATTTAGCAGGATTGCTGCTGCTAATATAGTTTTTATAATATTTTTCATTTTTTTTAAATTATTTTGCCCAGAAAATCTTACTTGAGAATTTGTTCACTGTTGGAACGTTGTCACCATTGTAAGCGGATTCTGTATTTGGATACAATAATCTAGTTGGTAATTTATCCGGAGCCGTTGAAACCGAACCAATCGACACGAAAGTATCATAATAGTTAGAAGTGTTATTCGCACCTTTAATTGATGGATACCCTGTTCTTCTGTATTCATTCCAAGCCTCATGTCCGAACAAGAAGTTGAAAGCGATATATTTCTGTGTAATAATTGCCTCTAATTTCTGAGCGTCGGTAGTCGCAAGCGAAAAGTTGACTAATGGAGATGTTGAATTATCATCTAAATAAAGTGCTAAATAGTCCGCCGCTGACATTGCACCTGCAAATGTTCCTACTTCGTTTTTGTTTAAGTATGTATACGAAGCAGCAATACCTTCTTCAAACAACGTCTTCGCATCACCAGATAAGATTCCACGAACGGCAGCTTCAGCAGCTAGAAACTTCGCCTCGGCTAACAACACTATAGGTTGAGCCGCAGTTGGGCCTTTGATTATCCCAATACCCCTATAATTGGATGCACTAATGGATCCGGTTGTTGGACGCAATACCCACGCAGAAGGCGATACGCCAGTCGGCGGATCGTCTTGGTAACCTAATTGATTTTTAGGAACCGACAAACCATTTGCGAAAGTTACTTTTGCACGCTCGTTATCGTCAATTTTATATCCGTCATAAAATCCGATTACAAAGTACGTAGGAATAAATTGAGTTCCCCATGTTCCAACAGATGTACCACTAGCAACATAAGCCCAAGTATTCCACATTGGATTTTGCTTACCATCCAATTTAGCAAAGCCGGGTTGCACTTGAACGTCATCGGTAATTAAACCTACAGCATCAATTGTTTCACTAGCAAAAGTTACTTTACCCTTGCCTTTAATTACTAACTTCAACTTTAAGGTGTTTGCAAATCTAGCCCAATTTGTTGCATTTCCTTTAAATACAATATCTCCATTGGTAAACTCTTGCGATAATGTAGTATTTGTTTTAAAGTATGCAATCGACTTGTCTAAGCGAGCCGCTAAATCAGCGTAGATATCCTGTGCCTTATCGTATTTTGGATAAAGATTTTCAACGCCTTTGAACGCCTCACTATAAGGAATATCATTATACGTATCGACCAAATTCATAAAATTATATACCCAAAAAACCTGAGCTGCTTGATGATATGCAGCCAAATTTTCGTCAGCTTCCGTATTCTTCAGCGTATAGGCAATATCCATTAGGACATTATAAGTATTCGTCCATAATGCAGCATTATCACCTGTAGAATAGTTGTAATCTAAAAATCCATTACCCCAACCACTCACACCGCCAGCATTTGCAAAGTACATAATGCGACCGCCATAAGTGCTAAATGTTGGAACAAGTCGTGAGGTGCCTACAATTGCTTGTGGCAAAACCAATTGCGGAGTTGATTCTGTAGGACTGTTTGGGTTATCATTTATATCCAAAGCTTTCTCACAAGAACTAAAGCCTGTAGTCAGTACAGCTCCAATTAGTGTATATTTTAAAAGTTTTTTAAACATGATCATTCTTAATTAAAAAGTTAACATTACAGAGAAGCCCAAGTAACGTGAAGGAGGCGTTTGTGACAAGCCTGTCAAACCAATTGCATTTCCGTTAGATGCGCCATTGCCATCTGAATACTCAGGATCTGTATAGACGTTAGTTGATGGAGTCCATAAGAACAAGTTTCTCCCTTGAGCACTTACGCGAGCAGCTTTAATAACTTTCTGTCTATCCAAAAATGTTCTTGGAACATTATAAGTCACGGACATTTCTCTGATTTTCCAAAATGCAGCCGAAGTTACATATGTTTCATCAATGTCTGTTCTTGGAGGCCCCATAGTCCAATAACTAGAACCACCATCATAAGTAGTAATGTTTGTGTTCGCTACGTAAGAATTCGACGCTTCATCCCAATAAGATGAGTTAGGAATAACGAAACGTTCGCGATCGTAAGCAACCGTGTTGATACCTGCACCAGAGAAGTCGAATGAACTACCGCCGTTATTGAAAATATAATTTCCAGTACGGTATTCAGCACTTGTGTAGAATGATAAGTCTTTCCATGACAATGACAAGTTCAAACCTAATGTATGCGTAGGTAGAGCTGCTCCCAGATTAATCAATTGCTCGCTAGCAGTAGGGTAACCTGTAATTTTATCGACAATGATTCTTCCTTCAGGATCTCTGTTGTAACCATATCCCATAAGTACCGGGAATTTTTCACCAGCAATCGCGTATGAACCAGTTGTTCCTCCGTATGTAGCTAAAGCAAGTTTATCTAAACCTGCAGCCAATTCTTCTACGCGGTTATCGATATACGTAAAGTTTCCACCTACCGTTAAATTCCAATCGTTATTACGAATAGGAGTTACTGTTAAACGGCTTTCTAAACCTTTCCCTGATGTGATACCAGCGTTCAATAGGTATTTGTCATACCCTGATGTAATTGAAACGTTTGTCGGAACTGTATTATCGACAGTTCTGTTGTTGAAGTAAGTTGCTTCAGCAGAGATTCTGTTGTCTAACCATGAGGATTCGAAACCCACCTCAAATGATCTTGTAATCTCCGGCTTTAGGCCTTGTTGGGGGATTTGGTTTTCTAAAGTAAAACCACCAACTCCATTGTATGGATACCCCGACCCTTGACTGAAAGTCGGCAATAAACTATATGCACCAAAGTTTGTATAATTACCAACGTTCACCTGACCAACTTTAGACCAGCTTCCACGTAATTTGAAAAAGTTCAAATAACTTAAGTCTTGTAAACTTTCAATTGCATCAGTTAGTACGAATGAAGCAGTTACACCAGGATAGAAGAATGAACGGTTGTTTGGATCTAAGATAGATACCCAGTCATTTCTTCCCGTAAAACTCAAGAATAAATAATTCTTATACGCAACATCTACTTTACCTGATAAACCGAACACTCTCGCTAGATAATTAGCTTGTCCTGCACTTGCCGGGTTAACACTATTTCCAAGATTGTAAAGATCATTCAACACTAAACCGTTAACTGAAGCTGACATGCCTGAGTTTTGATTTTGAACATATTGAAATAAAGCTGTATAATCCAATTTGAAATCACCGTTTGTATGTGTTGCATGTGCGATGAAATCAGAAACGATGTTTGTAGTATAGTTAAAGGCATCCGTTACAGATCCTAGAATATTCGATGCTTTATAAGTTCCAGAATGTAAACCAGCTGCATAAGGAGTGAATATAAATCTACCTGTGTGGTATTTATACGACTGATTCGCAGTTGTCATACCCACACGACCAGTGAAATCTAACCACTCTAAAGGTTTGAAATCTAATTGCGTATTCCCCATAAAATAATCATTTCTGATATTTTGACGGTTATTCGCTGCTACGAAGTAAGGGTTGTTATAATATGCATTGTAATAACCGTTAGGATTACCAAAAGGATTATTTTCCCAATCTTTATAAGAAAGCAATGGAATGTGTCCTGGAGATTGTAGCACATTGTCGTAGATCGTTGCATTAACAGATGTTTGATCGTAACGATTTTGAGCATAATAAGCGGTATAGGAGATATTCAACATTTCATGAAGCTCTCTTTGACCATTGACACGAGCCGACGCTCTGTTATATTTGTCAAAAGGAACTGTGCCTGTTGATTTTAAATATTGTCCTGAGAAACGGAATGAACTCTTGTCATGTTTAGATGCAACAGAAAGATTAGTCATGTTCGCAACGCCAGTTTCCCAAAAATTGTCCTTATCACCAGTCCAAGCGTATTTTCCTTTCTGTATAGAACCATCCTCCAAAGCCTCACCAATTACAACTTCAGATCCATCAAATGCAGGACCATACTGTTGATTTTCGTAAGGCTCATAGCTAGGCATATGGGCAGCATATCCTGAACCAAAACGCTTTTGAACGCCCGGCAAGAACACTACATCCTCAAACGTAGTGGTGTTTTCAATAGTTACTTCCATTCCTTGAGAAGCTGCTCCTCTTTTGGTTTTAATAACCAAGGCACCATTTGATGCTTGAGAACCATATAATGCAGCAGCGGAAGCACCGTTTAATACCGTAATATCCTCTACATCATCAGGGTTCAAGTTTCCTAACATTGAAGATGGTGAAATCACGTTGTCAATGACAATTAAAGCTTGGTTGTTTCCTGTCAACGAGCGCATACCTCGTAAAATCACGCGATAATTAGGGTTAACACCTGAGCCAACACCTTGCACTGTTAAACCGGCTACTTTACCGGTTAAACCAGTTACAACGTTTGTCGGTTTTGCTTTCTGGAGATCCTCTGCTTTAATTGTGGTCTGCGCTGCCCCTAAGGAACGTTTAGTTGCTGTTAAACCAGCACCAGTCACTACAATTTCATCTAAAGTGTTCTCGTTACTTACTAAAGAAACGTTAATTGTAGATTGTGAACCAACCGAAACGGTCTTGCTTTCGAAGCCGATGTAGCTAAAAACTAGCGTTGCTCCATTTGCTACGGAGAGTTGGTAATTTCCTTCGCCATCAGTTTGCGTTCCGGCGCTAGTTCCTTGAACTAAAACAGACGCTCCACTGATAGGTGTGCCATCAGCTGCTGATGTTACTTTACCCCTCACTTGCCGATTTTGCGCATACGATACCCCTACGAATAAAGTACACAGCAAAAAAATACTGAGTAATTTTTGTTTCATGTTTTGTTGTTGTTTAGTTAATCGCTTTTTGGTTTGCTATTAGTAACAAAATGTTAAAGTTTTGTTAAAACGCTCAGCAATTTAGGATGGCAAAGTTGTCACTACAAATAATTCAAGTAATTTTTTAATTTATTTCGTAATTCTTACTAATATTTTATCTACACAATATTTTAACAAAACATGTATTAAACATTTAAAACTTATCAATCGATACAGTTAGTTTTTATGATTTTCTAAATGAAAATATCAACTGATATGAAGAAATCATAAAAGTAATAATTAAAATCAGCCATATATTTTTATGTAAAATAACTGTTATGCAACTATTATTTTACAATTGCGTAGTTTCATTTTCACCCGAATAGAAACACGCTATTTTTCACCCTTTCTTCCTACCTTTGCAGCTATGAGATTCGATATCATTACTGTTCTACCAGACTTATTACAAAGTCCGTTTGCCCATTCTATCTTACAAAGAGCACAGAAAAAGGGTATTGCAGAAATCCATGTACACAACCTTCGCGATTACAGTGAAAACAAACAAAAATCTGTAGACGACTATCCTTATGGTGGTGGATCAGGAATGGTTATGCAAATCGCGCCATTCGCAGCATGTATCGAAAAACTGCAATCTGAGCGTAACTACGACGATGTTATCTACATGACTCCTGACGGTGTTACCTTAAATCAGGATATCGCAAACTCCTTATCTACATTAGAAAACGTCATCATCCTGTGCGGACATTATAAAGGTATCGATCAACGAATCCGTGATATATATGTTACCCGGGAGATTTCCATTGGCGATTATGTACTATCGGGAGGTGAGTTGCCAGCCGCAATTCTTGTAGATGCCATCATCCGATTAATTCCGGGAGTGCTTTCCGATGAAACCTCTGCCCTATCCGATTCTTTTCAAGATGGACTCTTAGATGCTCCTATATATACTCGCCCGGTAGAGTGGCGGGGCCATAAGGTTCCAGACATCCTATTGAGTGGGCATGAAGCAAAAATCACAGCTTGGCGCCACGAACAACAGCTACAAAGAACAAAAGAAAGGCGTCCAGATTTGCTAAATGATTAATAAAAACTTACTTTCTTTATTTTTTCTTTAAATAAAGTTTGATATTTCAAAATTTCCTTTAAATTTGCGTATTAATAATGAGAGCATTTCAATATACTAACCGTTGGTGGCTTCTGACTAAATAAGTCGGGAGGGTGGTATATTTTACGATAAGATTTTCATAATCAACCAAAACCACTGAATGGTAAGCCCGACGTAGAGTACGTCGGGCTTTTTTTATTTTTGACACAATATATTATAAACAACATATGAACTATACTTTTAAAACGAATCATAAAAACATCCTCGCAGATACGACAACACCTGTGAGCATGTACTTAAGACTTCGTGACACTTTCCCGAATAGCCTCTTGCTGGAAAGTTCAGAATACCATAGCCGCGACAACAACATCAGTTATATTTGTTGCCAGCCTATTGCGGGTATCATCCTGGAAGGCAAAACCCTGAACATTTCGCTTCCCGACGGACAAAAAATCAGCAAGAACGCTGAAGGACTTAATCTGCGGGAGGAAGTCTCCAACTTCAGAAAATCCTTTCAATCGGAAAACGCACCTGAAGTAAATGTCATTTCAAACGGTATTTTCGGCTATTTCACCTTCGACGCCGTCAACTATTTCGAAGACATCCAATTAACTACTCCCCCGCATCCTGAAAAAGATATCCCTACTCTTCAATACCATGTCTACAAATTTGTTATCGCTATAGACCACTTCAGGAATCGGTTACATATCTTCGAAAACCTATTAGACAGCGAAAGCAGCGAACTAGATCGTCTTCAATTTCTTATTCAAAACAAGAATTTTCCGGAATATACCTTCCAAAAGAAAGGGGCAGAAACTTCAAACATGAGCGACGAGGATTTCAAAAACCTTGTTTTGAAGATGAAAGAACATATTCAGCGCGGCGATGTATTCCAAATCGTTCCCTCGCGCGGATTTAAAACCCCTTTCTCTGGTGATGAATTCAACGTATATCGCGCACTGCGCTCCATCAACCCCTCGCCTTACCTGTTCTATTTCGATTACGGCGATTTTAAGCTATTCGGATCATCTCCGGAAGCGCAATTGACCATCAAAAAAGATGTCGCGAGCATCTACCCTATCGCCGGAACGTTCAAAAGAACGGGAAACATGGAACAGGACGAGAAGATTGCGGAGGAGTTGAAGAACGACCCGAAAGAATCTGCCGAACATGTGATGTTGGTCGACTTGGCAAGAAATGACCTCAGTCGTCACTGCACGCAAGTGGAAGTGAAATCATATAAAGAAGCGCAGTACTATTCCCATGTGATCCACTTGGTGTCCAAGGTAAGCGGCAAGTTAAATCCGAATGCAAATCCATTCGACGTCGTAGGCGATACTTTCCCTGCCGGCACGCTATCGGGCGCGCCAAAACATATGGCATTGACCTTGATCGATCGCTATGAGGGATTCCAACGCTCCTTCTACTCTGGAGCAATTGGCTATATGGGATTTAACGGCGATTTTAACCATGCCATCATGATTCGTTCGTTTTTGAGCAAGCAGAATAACCTGCACTACCAAGCCGGAGCGGGAATTGTATTGGACTCCGATCCCGAAAAAGAACTACAAGAAGTAAACAACAAAATATCGGCCCTTCGCAGAGCCTTAGAATTAGCGGAAACTATATAACATGAGCAAGCCAGTTTTAGTAATCGACAATTACGATTCATTCACCTATAATCTCGTTCACCTTCTACAGGAATTAAACACAGCTTACGTGGTCGTTCGCAACGACAAGTTTGAACTTGCAGACGTCGAACAATACGACAAAATATTATTATCGCCTGGGCCGGGCATCCCTGAGGAAGCCGGTTTATTGATGGATGTCATCCGCACCTACGCGCCCAGCAAAAGCATTCTTGGAATTTGCCTAGGGCAGCAGGCCATTGCCGAAGTTTTCGGCGGCACGCTGTACAATATGCCGAAGCCTTTACATGGTGTTGCGACAAGCATACACGTCACAGACCCTGAGGAAAAATTATTTCAAAATTTCCCGTCCGATTCAAAAATAGGAAGATACCATTCCTGGGCTGTAGAGGATAAAACTTTACCCGAATCATTAAAAATAACAGCTGTTGATCCCTCTGGTGTTATAATGGCATTATCGCATAAAGAATACGATGTTAGAGGAATGCAATTTCACCCGGAATCAATCTTGACCGACAATGGCAAAACCTTAATTGAAAACTGGTTAAAAGATTAACATAGAATAATCCAAGACAATCATCAGCAGAATACATCATGACGATATTAGATAAAATAGTTGAGCGAAAAAGAGAGGAAGTCGCTGAAGCAAAAGCGAAAGTATCTAGCGAAGAGCTAAAATCCTATCCGCTATTTCAAAGAGAATGCTACAATCTTCGCGAATCCATTTTACATCCCGAGCGATCGGGAATTATTGCCGAATACAAGCGCGCATCCCCATCGAAGGGATTGATAAACGGGCGCGACTCGGTACAGGAAGTTGTTAAAGGCTACCAAGAAGCTGGAGCTTCTGCGATCTCCGTATTAACCGACAAAGATTTCTTTCAAGGCGATCTAAAAGATTTGACGGAAGCACGCGAAGTCCTACAAATCCCCCTATTGCGCAAGGAGTTTATCGTCGACGAATACCAGATTACCGAAGCAAAAGCTTACGGCGCCGATATCATCCTATTGATAGCAGCCTGTTTAAGCAAAGAGGAGATCCAAAGCCTGTCCAGCTATGCAAAATCGCTCGGTCTAAGTGTACTCTTGGAAGTACATAATGAAGAAGAATTAAACAAAAGTCTATTTGATACCATCGACGCTATTGGCGTCAATAACCGCAATCTGAAAGACTTTGTCGTTTCGCTGGATCACTCCTATGATCTTGTAAATAAGATCCCGAATCAATATATCAAAGTTTCCGAAAGTGGAATTTCAGACCCTCAAACCATCAACGAGCTAAAGAAAGCAGGGTTTCAGGCATTTCTGATCGGCGAAAACTTTATGAAAACAGAAAACCCGATGTTGGCTATTCTGGAATTTACAGACAAAGTGAATAAAGACTAGTTTATATGTGCTAGGACACAGACCCTATCTAAAGACTATTCAAACCCAATGCAACCCCCTTTCGAAGCGCTTTTGAAAGGGGTTTGTATGGGGTTTGTATTGGGTCTGTATTGGGTTTGAAAGGGTTCTGTGTCGAGCATGTCCAGGACCGACATCGTTTTTGAAGCAAGTGATTGTCAGCTGAATCTCCCATCTATGCCACTCGAGGGCAGTTTGGCAAGGAAATAAGAATTTTGCTTACCTTTGTAAAAATTTTCAACAAGCATGTCAGTAAAGATTGGTGAACATATTGATTTAGGGGAGTTTCCATTGTTGCTAGCTCCGATGGAAGATGTGAGTGATCCACCGTTCCGCTTTGTGTGTAAACAAAATGGGGTTGATATGATGTACACGGAATTCATCTCTTCGGAGGGATTGATTCGTGATGCAGCGAAATCGAGACAGAAGTTGGATATTTTCGAGTATGAGCGCCCTATCGGGATTCAGATCTTCGGATCTGATATTGAGCATATGCGTCAATCTGCAGAGATCTGTTCGGCGGCCAATCCGGATTTAATCGATATCAACTATGGATGTCCGGTAAAGAACGTAGCCTGTCGTGGTGCTGGCGCTAGTTTATTGCAAGATATTGATAAGATGGTAGCGATGACCAAAGCAGTTGTTGAGGCTACACATCTTCCCGTTACTGTAAAAACACGCTTAGGTTGGGACGATAGTACAAAGAATGTGTATGAAGTTGCAGAGCGTCTTCAGGATATCGGTATTAAAGCCTTATCTATCCACGGTAGAACGCGCGCGCAGATGTATAAAGGACAGGCAGACTGGTCTATGATTCGCGATGTGAAACGCAATCCGCGCATCAAGATTCCTATTTTCGGGAATGGCGATGTGGATTCAGTCGATAAAGCAGCGGCTTGGCGTCAGGAATACGAGGTGGATGGTATTATGATCGGACGTGCATCCATTGGATACCCTTGGATTTTCCGCGAGGTGAAGCACTTTTTCGAAACAGGCGAGCGACTGGATGGACCTACCGTTGCCGAGCGCGTTGAAGTTTGCCGCACGCACTTGACGAAGTCGATCGAATGGAAAGGCGACAAAACGGGCATCTTCGAAATGAGAAGGCATTATGCCAACTATTTCAAAGGCATTCCTAATTTTAAAGAATACAGAATGAGACTGGTGGAGCTGATGAAGTACGATGAAATCATCGAAGTCTTAGAAGAAATAAAGCATAATTTTGCTGAGGAAGTCGCTTAAAAAGCGACTTTTTTATTGCTATTCTTTTTCCAAGAAATCTTTTGGCAATGTTCGAGTTAAGCAAGCAAAAAGTAGATTCTCTGCAGTTACCTCCTACGCAAGACTTTCAGCAGCATATTCTTTTCCAAGTAAGCTACTATGCTGAGGAATATGATAAACAAGAGGTTTCCGATCCAAAAGTGCAGATGAAATGCTGCAAACGCTAAGGCTACCCCCAAAAGCATATAGCCTGCAATTTTCTTCACATTATAAGGTATACTGTAGTTCTTTTGCCCCCACACATAGGAAAGTGTAACCATCAGTAAATAAGTAATCGTAGTGGATATGGCAGCGCCCACATAAGAGTAGGTTGGAATTAGGGCAAAGTTCAATATAATGGTCGCCAATGCGCCGATACCCGAAATATAAAGCGCATATCTCGTCTGATCAGACAGCTTATACCATACGGATAAATTCATGTAAATACCCAACAAAACGTAGTTTAGGAGCAATACGGGAACAATAAACAGTCCCGACCAGTAGTTTTGCTCACCGCCTTCTTTGCTCGGAATGAAATGCTTTAACCAGTCAATATTAGCACAGATACCAACCATTACGACCAACATCGCAATAATAAAATATTCCATGATCATGGCATAGGTTTTCCTTGCGTTTTCGTTTTTCGAATAGCTGAAAAAGAAGGGCTCTGCGCCCAAACGAAAAGCCGTTACAAATAGATTCAAGAATACAGCAATTTTAGCCACGGCTCCATAGATACCCAATTCGCTATCTCCCCTTTCGCCAGGAATAAGACGGGGCAGCATCATCTTATCTAGATTCTCGTTGATGATGAAGGAAATATTCGCAATCAGAATAGGAAAAGTATAGCTTAACATCTGCTTGATGAGCGCGCCATCCACACGGAATCTGAAACTGATCATCTGTGGTATCAGCATCACCAGGGTAACTACGGATGCGATTAGGTTTGCTATGAACACATTCCCTAGCCATCCTTCTCGAAACCAACCCGAAGCAAACTCCTTCCAAAAGGTATATTCCGCTGTCAGATAAGGCAAGAAATAGAGGAAAAACAAGATAAAAAAGACGTAGATCAGGATATTGGCGATCTTAATAACGCCATATTTGATGGGTCTACCTTCTGCACGCAGTTTAGCAAAGGGCACCACGGCAAGCGCGTCAGCGGCAAGAATAACAGCAAAATATTTTACGAAGGTGACATATTCGGCAACATTCTCCCCGTTGCCCAACCAATAGCCAATCGGGTTGGCAAAGGTCAGAACGGTGAGCACGAACAAAGCGCTACTTATTATCGTAACGAAGAAACTGGTATCAAAAACTTTCTGCTTGTCGCCTTCCACCTTTTGCAGGTAGCGGAAAAAGGTGGTTTCCATTCCGAATGCAAGGATCGCATTGATCATGGAAGCGTAGGCATATAGATTGGTAAAAACGCCGTACACTGCTGTCGCGAACTTCTTTGTCAGCAGTGGGGTCATTAAAAAACTAAGCATACGGGATAAGATGGTGGTAAGACCATATATCGCCGTATCGCTTATAAATTTCTTTACTACCGACACCTTACTTAATTTTTTTTATGACTTCGAAGTTCTTGAAATGTTTCAGTTCTGTTGTCTCAGTAACCTCTACACCGGTAACTTCCGCCCCGGCTGGGCCTTCGTCACAAAAGTCTAGCAGTAAATCTAAGGCGATGGTATCTCCTTCGGCCTCCAAATAGACGGTTCCGTCAGGCTTATTTAATACAAAACCCTTTACGCCTAACTGATCAGCAACCGCTTTCGTAGAGGCACGAAAGTACACCCCTTGTACTTTTCCTTTGACCAAGACATTCAAATGCTTCATGGTTACAAAGGTAAAAGAAGAATTAGAAAAAGCTATCGGATTCGTTTAACTTTAATTTTCTGATCTAGTTTAAAGCTTTCCATGCCTTCTAACAGAACAAGACCCGGTTTTTTACCTTCCTCTAAGGAACCTAATTCATGGTCAATATTCAATGCTTTCGCACCGTTAATAGTAGCCCATTTGATAGTTTCATTAAAATCAAGATGTGGATATTCCGCATGAAGTACTTTTAGTTCATCCAATATATCTAACGATGTGTTGGATGCCAAACTATCCGTACCAATTACGATTTCATGACCTCCCAATAGGAAGTTTTCCACTTTAGGAAGCTTGTTCTCGATGTATAGATTTGCTTTTGGACACAAACAGAAATATACCTTTCTGCCCATGCGATCAACGAAGTCTAAATCTTTGATGGAAGTGTATGTATTGTGAACTAAGATTAGTTTATTCTTTGTTGGAATATATGGTAAGAAAGACTGCAGCGAGTTTCTAGCTTGCGCACGGAAACCATCCACAGAAAGTTTCATTTTCTCATAGAAGTCTAGGAATTCGCCTTTATTATATCTAAAAAGTTTGTTTTCCTCATCACTTTCTTGATTATGAATACTGATGATATTATCTTCTCCAACGGCTTTCTTAAAGGTTTTGAATAAGGTTTTTGAGCATGAGTACGGTGCATGCGGCGTAATAGAAGATCTTTTGTAATCGAAATGGAATTCAATTTCTTTTGCTTGATCAATCCGCGCCTCTACATCGTCATTAGATAATGCCATCACCTCGACAAAAGTATGATACAGCATCGGACTATTTTCTTTCACTTTAGCGGATAGTGAGGAGTTCGCGTGGTCACCCACAGCTTGTATTCCATTTTCATACATCGCTTTATCAGCAGCTTTCATAGCCTCGTCAACGGCCTTATCTTTCGCCCCACGTTCGGTCATTACCTTCATTAAGAACTGTGGTAATCCGGTGTGTTGCGGGACAACGCCTTCCATATGCGAAAGTTCAAGATGACAGTGTGCATTTACGAAGCCAGGAATTAGGGCTCCTTTCAGAAATTCTACTTTTGAATCGTCGACTTCACCTTGGTTGTAAATCCCTTTAATAGTTCCATGGTCGTCCATTGCTACGATCCCTTTTTTTATTGCAGGGCCAGTTACTGGAAATACAATATCAGCAGCATAATACTTCATAAATTTTTTAAAACCGTTTTGTTAAAGTTAGCGTAATCCACCCCCGGAGGGTTATATAACAGTAAATTTACAAAAATTTCAACAAATGTTAACTAATAAAACAATAATTACAAATTTGTTACAGTAAAGGATCGATTTTGTTTAAAGGTAATAAAAGGTTAATTTTGTACCATCAAATAGGGGTGCCTTGTTGTTCGACAACACAAATAAAGGCTGAGATTATACCCAGCACGGCTCAAATAACGGCAGTGCGTACCTGATCTGGATAATGCCAGCGTAGGGAGTGGGCGGTTAAATAAGGGCTATTGTAACCCCTTGCAATAGTGAAGTTTAACTCATTTACACAAACAAACATTATGTTAAAAAAGGTATGGGCGACAGTTGCCTTTTGCCACCTGATCATGTTGGGTTTTGCGCAACATGCATTGACAGTAAAAGTCAGTAACAAAGACCAAGAACCACTAGCGGGAGCTACGGTAAAATTAGCTTCGGAAACGGGTAAAACAGACCAAAATGGGCTGTTTGTTTTTAGTAATTTAGCTACAAAAAATTATTTATTACAGGTAACATTTCTTGGATATCAAAATTATTCTATACAGATTAATCCAAGCGACCAAAACAGTTTAAATGTTCAACTAAAAGAAAGTTCATTCGTAACTGAGGAGGTTTTCGTAACGGCAACTCGCGCGAAAGAAAACGCAGCAACAACTTATAAGAACATTGATAAGGAAGAAATCCGCAAGAACAACTTGGGCCAGGATATTCCTTTCCTGATCAATCAAACTCCGGGGGTTGTTGTTAGCTCAGACGCGGGCGCTGGAATTGGCTATACGAGCATGACGGTACGTGGATCGGACAACGAACGTATCAATATCACCCTAAACGGTATACCCTTAAATGATGCAGAGAGCATGGGCAGTTTCTTTGTGAATCTTCCGGATTTTGCTTCTTCTGTGCAAAGTATCCAGGTACAGCGTGGTATCGGCACTTCCACCAATGGAGCAGGCGCCTTCGGTGCTTCTCTAAATATTCAGACGGATGCGCTTGAAGTGGAGCCATATGCGGAATTGAATAACTCCTTCGGATCGTACAACTCCTGGAAGAACACTTTAAAAGTAGGTTCGGGATTAATTAATAATAAATATGCTTTTAATGCTAGATTATCTCGCGTAGCGTCTGACGGCTATATAAATCGGGCAAGCTCAGATTTAAAGTCTTTCTATGTCGATGGAGGATTGTACACCGACAAGCACATTCTAAAAGCAACAGTTTTTTCTGGAAAAGAAAAGACTTATCAGTCATGGTATGGTACGCCGGAGCCTTTGATTACCGGCGACTATAGTCGATTGGATGATTACGCTGCGGCGATGGAATTGTACAGCCCCGAAGAAATCAACCGTTTGAAAGAGGAAGGCCGAAAGTTTAATTATTATACGTATGACAATCAAACGGATAATTACACGCAAACGCATGCCCATTTGCAATACACGTTTGAAGCGAGCGACAAACTGAATCTCAATGCAGCGTTGCATTATACGCGTGGCGCAGGCTACTACGAGGAATTCCGTCCGAACGATAAAATGATTCGTTACGGCATGGACACGCTCTTTCATGGGCAAGATACGATCAGCCGATCAGACCTCATTCGCCGTCGCTGGTTAGACAATCATTTCTATGGGGCGACCTATTCTGCAAACTACAGAGCGAACAGCAACCTGAGTTTCATCTTTGGCGGTGCATATAATCAATATCGAGGGAAGCATTATGGCGAGGTTATTTGGGCGCGGTATGCATCAGACAGTAATTTAGGCGATCGTTATTATTACAATGAGGCCGATAAAAACGACTTCAATTTCTTTGTGAAGGCCGATTATCGATTGGATGATTGGTTGTTTAACGTGGATTTGCAGTACAGAAATATTTACTACTTAGGAGAAGGAGACGATGATAAAGTAAAACATCTTTATTTCAAAGACAAGCTCAACTTCTTTAATCCGAAGGTTGGAGCGACCTACTTCATCAATTCGAACAGTAATCTTTATGCATCCTATGCTTTTGCGAGCAAAGAGCCAAAGCGTTCGGACTACGTAGAGAACCCATTGAATGAATTCCCGAAGCCGGAACAAATGCAGAATGTAGAGGCGGGTTATCGCTTTAGAGATCAGCAGTTCAATATTGGCGCGAATGTATATGGGATGTTTTACAAGAATCAGTTGATTCCTACTGGAGCACTTAATGATGTCGGAGCGGCATTGCGCCAGAACGTGGAGGATAGTTATCGGATTGGTTTTGAATTGGATGCTGCCTGGAATATTAATTCACAGTTTGTTTGGGGAGTGACCGCAGCATTGAGTCAGAATAAGATCAAGAACTTCACGGAGAAAATTCTGGTCTATGATAATGAGAACGATTGGAATTATGTCGGCGAGGAAGAAATTTTCTATAAATCGACTACGATTGCGAAGTCACCTGCAGCTGTTCTGTCGAATATCTTTACATACAAACCTACAGAGGCTTTATCTTTTAGTTTGTTAAGCAAATATGTCTCAAGAATTTACTTAGACAATAGCGGTGCGAAGGAACGTAGCATAGCCCCTTCATTTGTAAACAATCTTCAGGGTATTTACAGTTTCTCGGCATTAGGAATCGAGCGTATCGACTTGAACTTGACGGTGAACAACATCTTCAACAGCAAGTACGAGACAACAGGTTACACTTGGGGGCAGAAGTTTGAAAGCAAAGGGACGCGAGATTACTATAATTTTTACTACCCACAGGCAGAGACTAATTTTATGTTAGGATTGAATATTAGGTTCTAAGGATTGGCAAATCGTTATTATCTTTTTACTTTTAGTGCATGCGAGCAGTAATACAACGAGTGAGCCATGCGAGCTGCACGGTGGACAATAAGATAACGGGAGAAATTGAGCAAGGATTGTTGGTACTTCTGGGTGTAGAAGAAGGCGATACAAAGGCTGATATGGAGTGGTTGGGACAGAAGTTAGTGAATCTACGTATCTTCTCGGATGAGCAGGGGCTGATGAATAAGTCCGTTCAGGAAATTGAAGGCAATATTTTGCTGATTTCGCAGTTCACCTTGTTCGCACAGACGAAGAAAGGCAATCGACCTTCGTTTATTCGCGCGGGCAAACCTGATATAGCGAAACCTATGTATGAGGCGATGGGAGATTACCTATCGGATTTGCTGGGCAAGCCGTCGCAGTTGGGGATCTTCGGCGCTGATATGAAGATCGATCTTTGCAATGATGGCCCCGTTACGATTATCATGAATACAAAAGATAAAGACAACTTCTAAAGGAAATAGATAATGACGATAGCAGAAGCGCAAGCCATAGTAGATAAATGGATAAATAGCACGGGAGTACGCTATTTCAATGAACTAACCAATACAGCGATGTTAATGGAGGAGGTCGGTGAAGTGGCGCGTATTATGGCTCGGCAATATGGAGAGCAATCTTTTAAGAAATCGGATGAGGAAGTAAATCTTGCCGATGAAATGGCGGATGTCCTTTTTGTGCTGATCTGTTTAGCCAATCAAACGGGTATTGATCTGACCGATGCCTTGACCAAAAACTTAGATAAAAAGACTAAACGCGATAGCGAGCGACATAAAAACAATGAGAAGCTGAAATAGCTTCTCATTGTTTTTATCTACTGAATCTCTATCTCTGCAAATAAGGGCAAATGATCAGAGGCCTCATGCTCTGGTATCACTTTATACGATTTCCATTTGAACTTAACATTATCAAGGAGCATAATGTAGTCTATTTCATTGCGCGGATTGACATTCGGAGAGGTAGGCACATTGGATGTGGTATTTCTTACGAAGAACTGCTCCAACAGCTTGATAGGTTCGGATCCGGGTTTAGCATTCAGATCACCAACAAGAATTAGAGGGCTGCTATATAGCTCGGCCAGCTCGTTGATAAAATGTGCCTGAGCGATTCTATTTTCTTCATGTAGATCAAGGTGTGTATTCGCTAGGGAAACACGCTTGCCATTTGGCAATTCTACATCAACGATAGCCAAAGATCTATTTTCACTTTTTACCGGCATAGGCAGATCATATCTTCTCTTGCCTACAATCTTATGTTTAGAGAGAATTAGCGTGCCATAGTATCCCTTTTCCAAGTCAATACCTTTGGAAAAATAATAGTCCATTCCAGTCAATTCAGCAAGCTTTTCCGCTTGATTGACCATCTCCGACCTAGACACATGGATATCGACTTCTTGAATCCCCACGATCTCAGCTTTGGAGTCGACAATCACTTTCGCAATAGCCGGCAAATCAATAACACCTGGCTTCCCCGGCGGATTTGCATGGTGGATATTGTAGCTCAGGACTTTGATAGTCTGCGCCGAGAGTGTTAAAGAAAGGGAGTTCAAAAGGATGATAAAAAGGTGTTTCATGCGTTCAGATTGTTATTTGAGGGTTAATATATTCAAGTAATAGGGCCAAATTTAATATCTTTAGCACATGAAATTACCTAATATATTTTATTTATTATTCATCGCCTTCTTTCTAGGTTCCTGTTCTGTTACTCAACAGCAGACCCAAGATCAGCAAGAATATAATAACGGCGCGGTGGTAACCGCACATCCTATCGCATCAGAGGTGGGAGTTGCTATTCTTAAAAAAGGAGGAAATGCGGTCGATGCTGCTATTGCTGTTAAATTCGCATTAGCCGTTGTTTATCCCAACGCGGGTAACCTCGGAGGAGGTGGGTTCATGGTTTATCGCGATAAATCAGGTTTAGTAAACTCTCTTGATTTTCGTGAGAAAGCACCTGCAAAAGCACATCGGGATATGTATTTGGATAAGGATGGTAATCCGATTACAGACTTGAGTCTTTACGGACAATTGGCTGCCGGTGTTCCCGGGTCAGTTGCCGGCATGGAGGAAGCTTTCAAAAAATATGGCAGCTTAAGCTGGAAAGAACTTTTGCAGCCTGCTATCGAGTTGGCCGAGGGAGGATTCCCGATTACGGCGCAGCAGGCAGGAGAATTCAACCGATACCAAGAGCGCTTTAAAAAACACAATCCTAATGGCGCAGCTATTATTCGTGACGCTGAATGGAAAGCGGGAGATTTATTTGTGCAGAAAGAATTAGGGGAAACACTAAGACGCATTGCAGACCAAGGTCGTGATGGCTTCTATAAAGGAAAAACAGCGGAATACATCGTTGCCGAGATGAAAAAAGGCAATGGTATCATCAGTCTGGAGGATCTTGCAAACTACCAAGCCGTTTGGAGAACCCCTATTGTGGGCAACTATAAAGGCTACAAAGTTATCTCTATGCCCCCACCTTCAAGTGGCGGCGTAGCATTAATGGCGCTATTGCAATCTGTTGAAAAATATCCCCTAGCAAGATGGGGCTTTCAACACGACAGCACTGTACGCGCGATGGTGGAAGCCGAACGCCGCGTATATGCCGACCGCGCTACTCATTTAGGCGACCCTGACTTTTATAGCGTACCGGTAGCCAACCTAACGGATGCGAAGTTTAACCAAGATCGCATGGCAAAGGTTAGCTTGAAGCGTGCAACGCCTAGCGATGAGGTGAAGGCGGCGAAATTCCCGGGATATGAATCGGAAGAAACAACGCATTATAGCATAGTAGACAAGGATGGCAATGCAGTTTCATTGACCACCACTATCAATGGGTCTTATGGGGCATTAGTCTGGGTGGAAGGCGCTGGCTTTTTGTTGAATAACGAGATGGACGATTTCTCCGTGAAGCCTGGTACACCGAATATGTATGGATTGTTAGGTGGCAAAGCCAATGCCGTAGAACCCGGCAAGCGTATGCTAAGCGCGATGACTCCGACGATTATCGAGAAAGATGGGAAGCTGAAGATGGTGGTCGGAACGCCTGGTGGTTCTACCATCATAACCTCTGTTTTCCAAACGATTTTGAATGTATTAGAATTCGATATGACCGCACAGGAATCTGTTTCTGCGCCGCGGTTTCACCATCAATGGAAACCAGATTACATCGACGTAGAAGAAAAAGCAATTGATGCAAAGACGCGCGCAAGCTTACAGAAAGATGGCTATGGAATCAATAAAAGAGGTCCTATCGGACGTGTTGAAAATATTGTGGTTTTGCCGAATGGCAAACTACAAACTGGTGCTGACCCTCGAGGGGATGACAAAGCAGCAGGATACTAATATTGATAAAGGGTTGTCGAAAGACAGCCCTTTATTCTTCTAGATGCTTATCGTTTATTTGTTTGTTCGCTTTCGCGCCTAATACCTTCAGTGATTCGACTTTCTTAATTACATTTCCAGAGCCCGTAGATAGCTTCTTCATCGCATCTTCATGCTTCGAAGCAGCCTTTTGAATAAAACCTTGAATCTGGTCCATATCGTCTAAGAAACCAACGAATTTGTCGTATAATAGGCCCGCCTCTTTAGCTATTTCCAAAACATTTCTATTCTGGCGCTCCTGTTTCCAAATGCTCGCTATGGTCCTTAGCGTAGCAAGCAAGGTCGACGGGCTTACAATAACCACTCTCCTATCCCAAGCATCGGAAAACAACTCCGGCTTATGGTTAACGGCAAGACTAAGCGAGGATTCAATCGGAATGAACATCAATACAAACTCCGGCGACACAATCTTATACAAAGACTGGTAATCCTTGGCAGAAAGCTCTTTAACATGGTTCTCAATGGATTGCACATGCTGTTTAACAAATAATGCTCTATCTTCTTCTGTATCTGCATTGACCGCTCTTTCGTAGGCAACGAGGGATAGTTTCGAATCGACGATCAAGTGCTTCTCGTCAGGGAGAAAGATGACGGCATCAGGTTGCAGCCTCTTCCCGTCCTCGTCAAGGATGGCTGCTTGCAATTTATACTCTTGGTCTTTCAATAATCCCGAACGCTCCAATACACGCTCTAAAATAACTTCTCCCCAGTTCCCCTGTCTCTTATTATCCCCTTTTAGGGCTTTAGCAAGATTATTCGCCTCGTCTTTTATCTGCATACTCTGTTGCATCAGCTGTTCAACAACGCCTTTTAAAACGTTGCGCTCCGCAGACTCCTGCTGATAGGTTTTCTCTACTTTCTCCTCAAACGACTTAATCTTTTCTTTCAAAGGGTCTAGAATCAAACTTATGTTCTGCTGATTCTGCTGAGTAAACTTGAGCGTCTTCTCTTCAAGAATCTTATTCGCAAGGACCTGAAATTCCGAATTGAATTGTTTTTTGAGGTTTTCCATCTCTATCTTTTGCTCCGCAAACTTATCTTGTTGGGCTTGTAGGTAAGCATTCGTCCCTTCCAAAGTCCGCTCAATGGCTTGCCTATTATTGACTTCTGCCGTTAGTTCCTTTTGCAATCTTTCGCGCTCAACATTGATTAATCGCTCTCTTTCCTGCAACTTGCCATACTCGATCTGTAATTGCTGTTGCTCTTTTATCGCACGTTCATGCATGGATCTACTAACCGCCTGTCCGTTTCGCCACAGCGCATAGATTACTATGACCAACAAAATGATGATGATCGCTATATACAAACTTTCCATTCCCAATAATTAAAAAAAGAATTCTATTGTAGTTTCTGATGAGTTTTCCACCATAAATCAGGCATCTCACCTGCCACGGCCAACTGATAATCCTCGTAGCGACAAGGCACCAGATAGAACCTTTCATTTACGGATTTTGAACCGAAATAAGGCACCTGCATCCACCAACGATCCGATTTCTTGCTCTTCACGAATACTAACTCGTAATCTTCCGCTTCTAAAGTCGTACGATAGATCATGTAGTTTGATTTCGGATACATAGGCGCATCCTTCTTACGACTGTAATAACCATCCACAAAGCACCATATCATTTGCGATATCAACATTGCCGTTTGCCCCATAGGATCAAAGCTCGGGTTGTATTCATAAAAGCCTACCGACGAACATTTATCTGACATGCCGGCATAGCGCGCTAATTGGCAGGCCTCATCGCCGTACAGACCATTGGGTCCTGCATTCGCATTACCGCCCGCTTCCGATGCGCGGATAGCGCTAATGTCGAAACTGACCATATCAGCCGATCGAATGATAGGCTCCGCTTGATCAAGCTTGCCGGAAAATGCACCAAGACGCAACGCATTGAAGAAAAGCTTATCATACATATTGATAGACTCCTTGCTCACTAGATATGTCTGATATCCAATATTGCTAAGGTTAAACAGATAATCCGGCTGATGTAGTATGATATGGTTTAAGAAGGTATTTGAGTTTAATGACGTATGCTCACTATAATCCTGATCTAAATCAAATTTAGAGTCGATGATAGCGACTTCTACACGCTGTTCTAAGTTCTCATAAGCAGTGTATTGCGCATACGTCAAATCATGGCCACCTCCAATTAGGATCGGTAAAATATCATGTTTGATTAATTCCTCCAACACAAGCTTCACCGCCACGTAAGTATCCTTTATGGTTGCTCCGGCTTTAATATTCCCTAGATCTACAATCTTCACCGTATAATCTCCCTGATATAGATCATAGAGATGTCTGCGGACCTGATTCGCTCCTTTAGCAGCTCCCTTGTTGTTCACCGCCGCTCGATCCTCTTCAATCCCAATGATGGCTATGTTCGGTTTTACATCCGCTTCAAAGATATCCGGAAAGCTGTCGGTATATTTTTCGATGATCTTTCCGAATTGAGAGTTGTAATAAGTCGTTTCTTCACCTAGATCGGCTAGGGAGATGGGGCTTAGAAAGTCTGCTAGTGTCATATATTGCGCTGTTGCAGGAAGTTAAAACTATGGCTTCCGTGGGTTTTAACAAAGATGCATTTTATAAATAAATATTGCTAAGAACATTTTTTCAACAAAAAGTTAGGAAGTCTTTTTGGATAGCTGCAAAGTGCTGGATAAAATATTTACTCAAAAGTAAGATGTACGGTCTAAAATGTCTTGCATAGGACTTTTCAATAGGTTATCTTTGAATTCAGCAATTTTCAACAATAAGTTTAACGTGATTTTAGTTACAGGTGGTACAGGATTTTTAGGTTCAACAGTTTTAAAACACCTTATTGATAATGGCGAAAGTATCGTAGCGTTGAAAAGACCTACTTCTATCATTCCCGATCATTTAAAATCCTCTTCTTTAATACAATGGGTAGACGCGGATATCACTGATTATTTTGCGTTGGAAGAGATATTCCCAACCATTCAGCAAGTTTACCACTGCGCTGCTAAAATCTCCTACCATAAGGAGGATGCCACAGCGATGTTCCAAACGAACATCGAAGGTACCAAACACATCGTTAATCTTTCCCTGCTTTATCAGGCCCGCCTAGTCCACGTCAGCTCTATTGCGGCTTTAGGCACCAATAAGTTAGGACTTCCGATTAAAGAGTCCGACAAGTGGGAGTACAACAGAAAAATCTCTAACTATTCTCTAGCCAAATATGAGAGTGAAATGGAAGTGTGGCGAGGAATTGTTGAAGGCTTAGACGCTGTCATCGTCAATCCATCAATCATCATGGGCGTTGGCCCGGGAGAGAATGGATCTAGAACCATATTTGACATGGTAAAAAAGGGAAATAAAATCTATCCTTTAGGCAGCGTAGGCATTGTAGATGTAGATGATGTTGCCCAGATCATGATCAAATTGATGAACTCGGATATTACGGGCGAGCGTTTCATCCTCAATGCAGAAAACATTAGTAATCAAGACTTGTTGAGCAAGATCAGCGACTATATGCAGAAACCTAGACCAAGTATTGCTGCGAGTCGTGTTGTTTTGTCGATGGCATGGCGCCTATCGAAAGTTGCATCTTTTCTCAATGGAAAGCGTCCTGCTTTGACCAAAGAGACTGCGAGAGCAGCCAACAAGAAACTAGAATACGACAATAGCAAGATTACAAAAGCCCTAGGCGTATCCTTCAAACCATTGGATAATACCTTGAAGGAAGTAATCGACACCTATTACACGAAAACAATCTAAACAGAATATAATAACGTGAAAAATTACTACATTATTGACTTCGACAGCACCTTTACCCAAGTCGAAGCCTTAGACGAATTAGCACGAATTTCATTAGAAAACAACCCCAACCGCCAAGCAATTTATGAGGAAATCGAAAGATTTACGAATCTGGCGATGGAAGGGAAGATTTCATTTCGTGAAAGCCTTGCTGGCCGTGTTAAGCTTTTAGAAGCAAACCGTGATCACCTTGCCAAACTAATTGTCCACCTGAAGAAAAAGGTCTCAAAATCCTTCAGCCGGAACAAAGAGTTCTTCAAAGACAATGCAGATACTGCTTGGATTGTGTCTGGGGGGTTCAAAGAGTTTATTACGCCTGTAGTTATTCCTTATCACATCAAGAAAGAAAACATCTACGCCAACACGTTTAAATTTGATGAAGCGGGCAACATCATCGGATATGATGAAGCAAACCCCTTGTCAGATGAGGGCGGAAAAGTGAAACTGTTAAAGCAATTGGAAATTCAAGGCCGAATCTTCGGTATAGGAGATGGCTATTCTGATTTTCAGTTAAAAGAATCCGGGTTAATCGAGAAGTTCTACGCCTTTACGGAGAACATCGCTCGCCAATCGGTGACCGATAAAGCAGACCATATCGCACCAAGCTTTGATGAATTCCTATATGTTAATGACCTTCCACGAGCAATATCCTATCCAAAGAACCGAATCCTTTGTCTTATCGTGGGTAATGTTCCGGAGATTGCTTCCCATATCTTAAAACGCGATGGATTCTCCATCCGCGTAAAAGAAACTTTCGAAGAAAAATACACCAAAGATGTCGGCATGATTCTGTTAGGTTCGGATATCAGCATCACGGACGAGCAACTGAGTAGAGCCGACAAATTGAAGACTATCGGATACTTAGGCGATATCAAAGGCCGTGTGTCAAAGACGATCTGTAATGAAAAGGGAATTGTTGTCTTCGACGACAAAAAAGGAAAAAAACGCAATTCGGAGTTTATCCCACGCCGAATGGCCGATTTCATCAACCATGGTGATACCGATCAAAGCCGCAACTTCCCTAATATGCTGTTACCGAAGCTTACACGCGCGCACCGTCTATTACATATCCATAAGAATGTACCGGGCATCATGGCGCAGATCAACAATGTATATGCGGAGAATAACATCAACATATTCTCTCAATTCCTGATGACGCGTGGCGAAATAGGCTACGCAGTAACGGATATCGATGCCGCATATGATAAAAGGATGCTGAAGCAGCTGAAGCAGATCGATAATACTATCAAGTTCAGAATCCTCTACAAGTAAAAGATAAAGCTGCCCTTGAGGACAGCTTATATTTATCAAAATAAAAAGGGCCATCCAATCGGAAGGCCCTTTCTTTAACTATTACAAGTTAGGATTATATGAATGAAATTCTCTTTTCAAATCTCCTCGTTCTTTACGAAAGAACGTGTCTAAAAAGCTTATGTTAACCTTGTGGCTAATTGATTTATCTATTAGCCGGTTATATGCTTGAATAAGCATCACAGGGAGTAAATAACGAAATTATGTTAATCATAGCTTTTTAGACAACGTCATTTCTATTATCTTAAAGATCTCTGATCTATCCCTCTTTCTGTGCTGCATAGCATGTATGCTAAATCGCATGAATACAATCAGAACGCCTACATATTGGCGAAATTGCAGAAAATGCTCTTTAATTTGAGATTTGTAGTCCGGATTAGCCTTCTAGATAAAAAGTTTTACCGGGAGTAAACAGCCGGGAGATTGCGACATCCCATTCATTGACGTCCTCAATCAACGGAACAGGTTCGAAATAGGATATTCCGAACTTCAATACATTGGGTCTACAATTTGCTAAGAAACGATCGTAGAAACCCTTTCCATAGCCCACTCGATTACCGTGCTGATCAACAACCAACAAGGGCGTCAGGACTGCGTCGATAAGCTCCACAGCCACCTCCTCAGCATCGATAGGTTCTGGTATACCCCAAGAGTTGCTCAGCAGCTTGCCGTCCTTCTCTAAACGATAATGATGAAGCTGATGTGTTTCAAAATCTGACTTCGAAGTAACTAATGTTATTTCCGGGTATTGCTGCCAAATCCATTTAATGAATGGCCAGGTATTGAACTCCTTGAACTTCTCGATAGATAGATAAAGATGCAGATACCGAACTGCCGACCAATCATATTGCTGCAATTGCTCTAATAGCTGCTCATCCAACAAGGTCAATAGCTCTTCTGTTAAGCCATTGCGTCGTGCCTTATAGATTTCGCGTAGTTCTTGCTTCTTCATGTGTATCAAAAAAAACGGCCTTGCAGCTGAGCGCTAACAAGACCGAATAATCAACCTAAACCTAAATATTATTTTACACGTTCGATGTAATCACCAGTACGCGTATCAACTTTAACTTTATCACCTTGGTTAATAAACAAAGGCACATTGATCTCCACTCCTGTTTCCACAGTTGCTTTTTTCAACGCGTTTGTTGATGTATCACCTTTAACCGCAGGCTCTGTATAAGTAATCTCCAATTCAACGTTCTGAGGCGCTTGTGCCATGATAGGCTCGTCGCTCTCAAACGCAACGATTACATTCATACCTTCTTTCAAGAAACGTGCTGTGCTTCCGAAAAGCAATTTCGGGATATTGAACTGTTCGTAAGTCTCGTTGTCCATTACTACGAAAAAGTCTCCATCCTCATATAAATATTGGTAGTCGTTAGTCTCTACACGAGCAATCTCTACCTCTTCATCGGTTCTAAATCTGTATTCTACTAATTTACCGGTCTTCACATTGCGCATTCTAGCTTGATAGAACGCACGTAAGTTTCCTGGCGTACGGTGGATAAACTCCTCAACCGTTACTAATTCACCATTAAAACGTAGGACATTCCCACTCTTTACATCTGAAGCTTTTGCCATAGTCTATATTAATTATTGGTCACAAAAATATAAAAAGTAACCCAAATTGTCTATTTAAAATCCATTATTTCAAGATATTCGTTGCAGAAGGCATACTCATGTTCTTGATTGGAACCGATGATCAGCAGGCGGTCTTTTACGGTATCCTCTACTAAATCTAAATACCATGCCTCACCCACTTTATCCAGATTGCTCGTCGGCTCGTCCAAGAAAAGAATCTTACTATCGGAACAACAAGCCAAAACAAGCTTTACGCGTTGCTTCATCCCTGAGGAGAAATGACGAATCTCCTTTTGAAATACATTTTCACCAAATCCCAAGCATTCCTTAACGGCTTCTAATGAAAATCCATTCAGGAGCGGCTTAAATTGAAAATGAAAATCTATCAGTTCGCTAAGGGTAAATTCCTCAATCAATTCAACATAAGGCGCTGCAATAGCCGTATGTCGGTAGACTTCCTCAATCTCCACTTCCTTCCCGTCCTTTGGGTATCCTAGAGTTCCTTCACTCGGGGTCAATGCACCGGTCAGCACCTTAATCAAAGTAGACTTACCAGAACCATTGGGACCCAAAATAGCGTAGCGGTTTCCAAAAGAAAAGGTATAATCGATATGTCTAAAAATCCATTCTCGATTATACCTTCTACCAATATCTTGTAAAGTTATATTCAAATAATCACTTGCTTAAAGTTAAATACCCGATCTACCCTGTCCAAAACCTTTTACAACACCGCGGTTAGAAGCTCTGACGAAGCCAAGAATCTCATCTCTTAGTTCAGTTGCTTCAAATTCTGCCTCGACAATATCCAAAGCCTTACCTAAATTACTGTGTTGAACAAACAGCACACGGTAGATGTTCTGAATCTCATTAATTTGTTCATTGCTGTAGCCTCTTCTTCTTAGCCCAACCGAGTTGATACCGGCATAAGAAATGGGCTCGCGCGCTGCTTTAATATACGGAGGAACGTCCTTACGCACAAGTGTACCACCAGTAACGAAGGCATGCGATCCGATTTTACAAAACTGATGTACTGCCACCATACCTGCAAGCACCACATAATCACCAACAGTGATATGGCCTGCTAAGGTACTCGAGTTAGAGAAGATACAGTTGTCGCCGATAAAACAATCGTGCGCAATATGGCTATATGCTTGAATCAAGCAGTTCTTTCCAATTACGGTTCTATAGCGATCTTTCGTACCGCGGTTGATAGTCACACATTCGCGAATCGTGGTATTATCACCAATTTCCGCTGTTGTGACCTCGCCTTCAAATTTTAGATCTTGCGGCTCACCGGAAATTACTGCCCCAGGAAATATCCGGCAGTTTTTACCAATGCGTGCACCATTCATGATGGTCACGTTCGAGCCAATCCACGTTCCCTCGCCAATTTCCACATCCTTGTGTATGGTGCTAAAGGGTTCAATGACTACATTCTGTGCTATTTTAGCTTCAGGATGTATGTATGATAAGGGTTGAATCATTTCTTTTTAATTATCCTTTTACCTTCACGATTTGAGCCATTAATTCAGCTTCACTCACCACTTTGTCTCCAACCATGCCGACACCCTTCATACGTGCAATACCACGACGAATAGGCTCTAACAATTCACAAGTGAAGATAACTGTATCACCCGGTACAACTTGGTTCTTGAATCTTGCGTTTTCAATCTTCAAGAATAGAGTCAACCAGTTTTCAGGATCAGGTACCGTATTTAAAACCAATATTCCTCCTGTTTGAGCCATCGCTTCAATTTGCAATACTCCAGGAAATAATGGTGCACCAGGGAAATGCCCCATAAATAAGTCCTCATTCATGGTTACATTCTTCAAACCAACAACGTGGGTTTCCGAAAGTTCCAAGATCTTATCAATCATCAAGAATGGTTGACGGTGAGGTAATATGTTCATGATCTGAACCGTATCGTACACCGGCGGCGTATTCGGGTCATAGACCTTCACATTCTTTTTGTTCTTTTCTCGCTTCATTTGCGCTTTAATACGTTTCGCAAAGGCTACGTTTGCCGCATGGCCAGGGCGTGCCGCCATGATATGCCCCTTGATAGGTTTGCCTACTAAAGCCAAATCACCGATCATATCCAATAGTTTATGACGGGCAGGTTCATTCTGATGACGTAATGAGATGTTATTCAGGATTCCCTCTTGCGCAACTTCAACGCGTTTGTGGAACAATACTTGAAGTTTCTCCAACTCATTTTCTTCAATTTCCTTGTCGACAATAACGATCGCATTAGATAAGTCTCCACCTTTAATCAGGTTCTGACTTACTAAAGCTTCTAATTCATGCAAGAAACAGAATGTGCGTGACGACGCAATTTCTTTGCTAAACTCATCGATGTTAGTGATGGAAGCGTGCTGACTTCCTAATACCGGCGAGTTGAAATCAATCATACAAGTAATGCGGTAGCCATCTACCGGCATCGCTACGATTTCCACTTTGTTCTCAGGATCGTTGTAATGGATATTATCCGTTACTTCGAAGAAATCTCTATCAGCATCCTGATCTTGGAAACCTACTTCTTGTATTTTATCTATGAAGATGGCAGCACTACCATCTAGAATTGGCACTTCAGGGCCATCAATTTCGATCAATACGTTATCCAACTGCAAACCCACAAGGGCAGCCATAAGGTGCTCGATAGTACTGACAGATGCGCCATTCTGAGAAATCGTTGTTCCTCTAGCCGTATTTGTCACATTATCAGCGTCAACATTTACAGTAGGTTCGCCATCTAAATCCACACGTTTAAATTTATACCAATGGTTCTCCGGTGCTGGTTTTAACGTCAGGTGCACTTGCTTACCCGTGTGCAACCCAACACCCGAAAATTCGATATCGGACTTAATGGTTCTTTGTTTAACGTTCATATCTATCATTATAGTTTTGCGTAATTCGGGTAAAGTTAGGTATTATTTTTCTCTTTTAATTGCTTCTCAAGCTCCGCCAAACGGCGTTCCATCTCCGGTAATTTGGAATATAGAACCTGCGAGCGTAGCTCATTATTATATGGAAATGCCGGGCTTCCCCCCCATTTCTTATTCTCATCTAAAATGGAACGGTTGATACCAGATTGCGCCTGCACTTGCGTTCCCTTGGCAATCGTAATATGGCCTACCACACCAACTTGTCCTCCTAAGACAACGTGTTCTCCGACCTTTGTGCTACCGGAAATTCCAGTTTGTGCTGCAATTACCGTATTTTTCCCGATTTCCACGTTGTGTGCGATTTGGATGAGGTTGTCCAATTTAACGCCCTGGCGGATAACGGTCGACCCCATTGTTGCGCGGTCGATCACCGTATTTGCTCCAATTTCAACGAAATCCTCAATAATAACATTCCCAATCTGCGGGATCTTATCATAGGTTCCGTCTTCTTTCGGCGCAAAACCAAAGCCATCACTACCCACTACTGCACCCGCATGCACAATTACCGACTTACCGATGATACAATCCTCATAGACCTTTGCTCCAGGAAACAAAACGGTATTGTCGCCGATCTGCACATTATCGCCAATATAAACTTGCGGATAAATCTTAACGCGATTACCCAATTTTACGTTCTTGCCGATGTAAGCAAAGGCGCCAATATAAGGGCTTTCGCCCATCTCCACAGTTTCGTGTATATGCACAGCTTCCTCTATGCCATGACGCTCATTACGAAGTTCATGATATAATTTAAGCAGCTCTGTAAACGCCGAATAGGCGTTCTTTACACGAACTAATGTAGATTTTACAGGTTTTTGCAGGACAAGCTCTTCGTTAATAACGATAATACCAGCTTCGATCTCATAAATAAAATGCTCGTATTTTGGATTGGCCAAAAAGGTTAGGCTCGATGAATTAGACTCTTCGATTTTGGAAAGACTATCTACCAACACGGCAGGATTCCCTTCCACTGTTCCTTTCAGTAATGTTGCTATCTGTTCAGCGGTGAATTGCATTCGGTAATTATATGTATTTTAACAATCTTCGAGCATCTCGACATTAACATACCCAATTTCCTTTGGATAGGTCACAGCATATTTTTCTACACGTTTCGCCAACGCTTCAATATTGGATAAATCAGATGCTTCGGCTATATCACATAGGCGACCATTCTTCTCCAACACACGAATGCTGTTTATCGAGGTGTCATAAGCACTATTGCCTACTACCTGCTCATATAAAAAATAGCCCAAATCTTTTTCCTCGACATCAAACGTTTTCAGAACCCTTTCCTTTATTTCTTCCAGATATTCGGCAGAAAAAGGCGTTTTGCTCATTTCTGTTCGGAACAGTTCACGATGAACGATTTTTGAACATAACAAGCTTAGAATCGGATCTTCGTGGCTTGCCCAGATTTTGATTGCCGACATAATATCGGTATCATCCAAACGCGTAAACCAGGACAAATGCGACTCATCCTCTAGGAAGGTTTCCTTGTTGATTTGATTCTTCAGGAAATGAGCTAGTGCTGGCGTAGCAAATAAGCTAACACCTTGATTACTCAATTCTTTTGCTCGGGCCAAGGCTTTGATCATCATCTGCTCGGCGGTAATCACCGTCTTATGCAGATAAACTTGCCAATACATCAGCCTCCGCGCAATCAAGAACTTCTCTACCGAGTAGATCCCTTTGCTCTCGACTACCAATTCATTGTCCTTCACGTTCAACATCTTGATAATACGATCAAAGGAAATCACCCCCTCAGATACACCGGTAAAAAAGCTATCTCTATTTAAATAATCCATCCGATCGGTATCCAGTTGCCCAGACACCAACTGATGTAAGAACTTACGGTGGTATTTATTGTTAAATATGGTAATCGCCAGGTTTAATCGCCCGTCAAATTCCGTATTTAACTTATCCATCAGCAAAGCTGAAATGATTTCATGTGAAACACCTTCCACTAAGGTGTGCTCCAACGAATGAGAAAATGGACCGTGGCCCACATCATGCAACAAAATAGCCGCTAAAGCTGCTTCCTCCTCTTCCTCCGAAATCTCTACCTCCTTACCCCGAAGCGTTTCGATTGCTAAGCCCATCAAATGCATCGCCCCGATAACATGCTGAAAACGCGTATGCAATGCCCCCGGATAAACCAAATGGGTCATGCTTACCTGTTTTATGTAGCGTAGACGCTGTAAAAATGGATGCTGGATGATATCGTAAATGAAACCCGACGGAATTGTTACAAATCCGTAAACTGGGTCATTTATTATTTTCTTCTTATTCAACTGACTAATAACTAGCACTTTACACAACCTAGTTTTGACATCAAAC
This sequence comes from Sphingobacterium sp. UBA6645, assembly GCF_002455685.1. Classification (NCBI taxonomy): domain Bacteria; kingdom Pseudomonadati; phylum Bacteroidota; class Sphingobacteriia; order Sphingobacteriales; family Sphingobacteriaceae; genus Sphingobacterium; species Sphingobacterium sp. UBA6645. The sequence continues at coordinate 352,715 of NZ_DKLH01000045.1, read as the reverse complement.
CATCTAATACTAGGCTAAGATACGTGCAAAGATACATAGATGATACTTAATTAATGTTAAAAAAAGCGCAAAAAAGACAGTTTAAAGACCTTTTCCCCCATATGGGGTAAAGATAATGCTTAAAATCAAAAGAATATCAGGCTTATGGTAGTGGAAACCCGACAATTCTACAAAAACACAAACGGTTGTATTAACTAGAATTTCAAAAAAGAAAACTATTATTCCCTGAGATTTAAATTACTAATTAAAAACAGTCAAATATTATCAGGCTTGTTCGAATGGGCCTTCCAAATCAAGCAATTAAACAGCAACGTGAATGTTAAGCAAGGTTAATATTCCGTTGTCACAAAGAAAAAAGACGTAAATTAGCAAGTATATTCAGTGAAATTCCATGCAAAAAACACATATACTTTGGGCTGATGATGAAATTGAGTTCTTAAAACCTCATATTTTATTGTTGGAACAAAAAGACTATAAGGTCAAAACCGTAAACAATGGTGCCGATGCTGTTGAAGCATTCAAAAGCGAACCCTTCGACTTAGTATTTCTAGATGAAAATATGCCGGGATTAACGGGCCTGGAAACATTGAACATTTTAAAGTCCATCAACCCTTCTATCCCTACTGTACTGGTAACGAAAAACGAAGAAGAGCACCTGATGGAGGATGCTATCGGCGCAAAAATCGACGATTACCTGATCAAGCCGGTCAATCCGAAGCAAATCCTTCTGACGATCAAAAAGTTCACCGAAAATAGACGATTGGTGAGCGAACGAACTTCAATGGCCTATCAGCAGGACTTCCGCCAACTCGGAATGCGAATGAACGATGATCTGAACCACGAAGAATGGGTGGAAGCCTATAAAAAACTCCTTTATTGGGAATTATCTTTGGAGAAACTTGAAGATGCGGGCATGCATGAAATCTTGACCATGCAGAAGTCTGAAGCCAACTTGTTGTTCTCCAAATTTATTGAGAAAAACTACCTCAACTGGATGAAAAACCCAGAAGAAGCACCTATTTTATCACATCAGCTTTTTAAGAAGAAGGTTTTCCCAAAAATGGAAGCCGATAAGCCCACCTTCTTTTTCCTGATCGACAACTTACGTTATGACCAATGGAAGGTCATCAATGAGGTAATCTCTGATTATTACCGCGTGGAAGAGGAAGATAGCTATTACAGTATACTTCCTACCGCAACACAATACGCTCGGAACGCTATATTCTCAGGCTTAACGCCACTGGAAATGGAGAAACGCTTCCCAAAAGAATGGCAGAATGACGACGATGAAGGTGGCAAGAACCTCTACGAAGATGTTTTCCTAGCCGATCAAGTAAAACGAATCTATCGCCGCGATATCAAGCATAGCTATACCAAGGTTATTACGCTTGAACAAGGAAGGGATGTATTAGAAAACATCAATAAGCATATGCAGATCGACTTAAATGTGTTTGTTTACAATTTTGTCGATATGCTTTCTCACGCCCGCACCGATATGGCCATGATCCGCGAACTTGCTAATGACGAAGCGGCCTACCGCTCATTGACACTTTCCTGGTTCGAACACTCTCCCTTATTAGAGGTACTAAAATGGTTATCGCAGAAAAATGTTCGCGTCATTATTACGACCGACCACGGTACCATTCGCGTCCGTAAACCAAGTAAAATCATCGGCGACAGAAACACCAATACCAACCTACGCTATAAACAGGGCAAAAACCTCAACTTTATAGACAAGGATGTATTTATTATTAAAAACCCATTAGAAGCACAATTACCACGTTTAAACGTGAGCTCAGCTTTTGTATTCGCAAAAGAAGACACCTATTTTGTCTATCCTAACAATTATAATCACTTCGTCAATCACTTTAGCGGTACATTCCAACATGGGGGCATATCGCTGGAAGAGATGATTATCCCATTTATAACATATACCCCAAAACAATAGTATATATTCGCTAATTTTGGGCATGGAATACTTGGTAAACTCAACGGATGACCTGACTGCTGCTGCGCAGTGGTTATTACAACAAAAACCGGATGCGAAGATCTTTCTTTTTAACGGTGCGATGGGTGCTGGAAAAACCACCTTTATCAAAGCTATTTGTGAGGTATTAGATGTTGAGGATAGTACCTCGAGTCCTACCTTTTCCATTGTCAATGAATATGCTACTGCCGCTGGTCCTATTTATCATTTTGATTTCTACCGATTGAAGGATGAACAGGAAGCCTACGATTTGGGCTATGAGGAGTATTTCTATTCGGGGGCATACTGTTTTATCGAATGGCCGGAGAAAATCCCAAACATTCTCCCTGATGACGCTGTGAATATTGAAATAGAAATCATTGATACTCAAAGCCGAAAGATAAAAATCAAATAATTTTCTTTTCTGTTGCAACCCTTTTGCGAGGGACGGCGTCTTTATAATAAACCGAACATCAATTGGAGCCAGAGAGAATTATACATATTTGGGATCGTTGCAAGCTTAACGATCGAAAAGCGCAGGCTGAGCTGTATCAGCACTTCGCTCCCAAAATGTACGCTATCTGCCTTCGTTATGCTCGGGATTCCTTTGAAGCTGAGGACATGCTTCAACAGGGATTTATTAAGGTGTTTACAAAAAGTGCACTTTTTGAAGGCACAGGCGTTCTTGAAGGTTGGATCCGTAGAATCATGGTCAACACCGCAATTGAAACTTATAGAAGGAACAAAATGAGTTTCCTTTCTACAGAAGAGGTTTCCGGAGCGGATTTGGTCGCGCATTCCACGCTACAGCTCAACAATTTGGATTATAAAGACCTCTTAAAACTGATCAAAGAGCTACCATTCGGTTATAAAACAGTATTTAACCTATATGCGATAGAGGGCTATAATCATAGAGAGATTGCGGATATGCTTCAGATTTCGGAAGGCAATTCCAAATCTCAACTATCGCGAGCGAGGCAATGGCTTCGAGAACGAATTATAAAAATGGAGGAACTAGGCATATGAAAGATCAAGAATTAGACGACTTGTTTGCCAAGAACTTAAGGGATGCTGAGGCCCGGCCACCTGCAGGGCTATGGGATAAAATTGCTTCGGAACTACCGACTGAGGAGCCTGTAGAGACAAAGCCAATTGTATTATGGCGCTATTTCGCCGCTGCCGCAGCCATCATGTTATTCTTCGGTGTGGGTATTTACATCTACCGTTCGAAAGATGCATTACCACAACCCGCTGAGCATCGACAAATTGCGAAGGCACCGGAACTGTCCTATCCGAAGACAGAGGAATTTGTTGAAACAAAAGAAGTGGAAAGCCAGAATTACCCTGTTGTTCCACAAGAAACTTCTCCCATTTCTATCGAAGGAAAAAAAACAAGTAGGTTGGTAGCCAAAAAACAGGAGTCGACAGCTACTGTGAAAGTAAAAGAACAGGAACAAAAAGTTTATGCCGCTATCGAAAAGGAACAGGTAGAACCTATTGAAGTGATGGAAAACAGCGTGGAGTTGCCCGAGCTAAAAGCGATGGATAAGGAAATACAGCTAAGCCATCGTGAGGTCGCACCTATACAGCCGCTGGTGAACATCATAGAAAATGAAGAAGTAATGTATGCGCAAAAAGCGAATACCGATAAAAAACCAAAACAAAGTATATTAACAAAAGTATTGAACGGTATTGCCGATAACATCAATATCGGTAATGGCGATGTATCTTTCAGCAACGATGAAGAAGGAAACATCCGAATAGATTTAACAAAAAGTTTAGCAAGAAATAGAAGATAAGTTATGAGACCAAGAATTACCCTAGTATTTGCAGCAGTTTTATGCTTAGGATTGCAATTTTCGCAAGCGCAAATCAAAATTAGCAAAGAGGCAAAAACAGACTCTACGGAACGAAAGGTGCGCGCAGAGATTGATATTAACGTGGGCAAAGACGACAAAGACGACGAGAAAAAAATAACTTATCCACGTACCTTTGGCGGGATTACATTCTCTCGCGTCGACTGGGGTTTCTCAAGATTAGTAGATAATGGCAGCTTTACCCTATCCGAAGGAAATAAGAATTTAGACTATAAGAAAGCATCGAACTTTGGTTTTGATGTCGCACAATTCGGCGTCCGTTTCAGCGATGTCTTTAAAGTGTACGCATCTGCAGGATTCGAGTGGAACTATCTTCGCTTAGAAAATGACATACTTTTGCTGAAAGATGTGACTCCCTTAGAATTTGCATACCTTGACCCTAATTCTAAATACAAAAAGAACGTTTTTACATCCACTTACCTTCGACTGCCCTTGAGCTTCGAGTTAAGAAGCCATAAGTTGAACAATGGCAAACGCTTGAAATTCGCTTTCGGCGCGATGACCGGTGTATTGTTGAAGGGTACACAGCGATTGAAAAGCGAGGAGTTTGGGAAACAGAAATACAAAGACACCTACAACTTAGCGACATTCCAATACGGAGGCTTTGCACGTATAGGTTATGACAACTTTGGCTTGTTTACCAAATATTATATCAACGATATGTTCGAGAAAAGCCCGGCGCAGGAAGGCGTAAGAAACCTTACGTTCGGTTTAACACTGGGTTTTTAATAGTAATTACAGATTGTAAAATGTATTTTTGTGTCGGGTTGAAAAGCCCGACATTTCTTTTTTTGAATTGTCTGTTTTCCATGAACAACAAGGAATTCTTTTTTGTTGCTGTTTCAATGGAAGCATGAAAGTTTTATATATGAGTCAGAAAACATCTTCTTGTCAATACATATTCTCCGATGTACAGCAACCTAATCTACCCTTAATTCATGGGAAAGACCTGTCCTGTATTTTTGAAGGCACGCAGCGCGTCGTTGCCGTCAATGAGGTAAATTTTGGTATTGAGGAGGGGAAGATTACTGCCATTATCGGTGAATCGGGAAGTGGAAAAAGTACGCTTCTGCGTTTAATCTATGGTTTGGCAGAACCTGCTACCGGCGAAGTACGCTATAGAGGATGGCTGGTTCCGACAAGAAAAGATAAGCTTATTCCTGGACATGATGCGATGAAACTGGTGTCGCAGGGATTTGATGACCTCAACCTGTATGCGAAGGTTTGGGATAATGTGGCGTCCCAACTTCCAAATACCGACCTGGACAGGAAACGTAATAAGACCCAAGAAGTGCTGGCGAAGTTGCGGATGGACCACTTGGCGCAGAAAAGAGTAGCCGACCTAAGCGGCGGCGAGAAGCAAAGGGTGGCAATTTGTCGCGCTTTAATCAATGATCCGGAGGTTTTGTTGATGGACGAGCCTTTCAACCAAGTCGACGCTGCTTTTCGCGACGATCTTCAACAGGATATTCAACAAATCGTAAAGGATACTGGATTAACGGTAGTACTTGTATCCCATGACCCGGCAGAAGTCTTGGCGATGGCGGATTACCTGATCGTCATGAAAAACGGGCTTATCGTAGACCAAGGCAATCCAACGGAACTTTATTACCATCCCCAGAATCCCTATACGGCAAGATTGCTCGCTAAAAGCAATGTATTAACAGCAGAACAGGCTTCAAAGTTAGCTATTGATGCTAAAGGATTGATAGCCATTCATCAAGAGGCTATTCAGTTTGAAGAGGCTAGCGAAGGAAAATATTGGGTAAAAGACAGCAAATTCAGAGGGATGTTTACCGAATTGATCATTGGAAACGATGAACTGACCTTGCATGCTGTTCAGTTCCCGGCAAAAGCCATCAAAAAAAATACGAGAATTAATATTCTCGTATCTTCTGTTCATCATTTCGAGTCTTAAGCTCGATGCTATTTTAGAATTTCTTTACTTTTTCGACCCATTGAATCATCGCATCAAACCAATCGCGAGCGTCGGTCTTATTGACTAAGCCAAAACCATGTCCACCTTCTTCATAGGTAAAGATCATGTTTTCGACTTTATTCTTCTTTAAAGCTTCCTGATAGCGGTAGCTATTCTCGATTGGCACTCCTTTATCATCCTTTGCACTCATCAAGAAGGTCGGTTGCGAGTTCTCGTCGACTTGCTTCTCTAAAGAAAACAGCTCGACATCCTCCGCCTTGAAATCAGGACCAATGAGGTTATTTTTTGAACCCTTATGTGTGATAGCGTCATCCATACTGATTACGGGATAACATAACACCGAGAAGTCAGGGCGTAAGTTGGTATCTTTCAGTTCTTCGGTTTGCGGTCTATTGTATAAGGTGCTTAGTGACCCTGCCAGATGTCCTCCAGCCGAGAAACCCAATACGACCACACGCTTGCCCGGGTTTTCTTTCCTTACTGTTCTTAACGCATACTGAGCATCCTGCAAGGGTCCGAAACGCTTATCTTTCATCGTTTCGACCTTAGGCAAACGATATTCCAACACATAAGCATTGTAGCCTAAATCATTTAAACGATTGGCCACATCATGTCCTTCATGGTTCATCGCTACTCCCGCATAGCCACCCCCGGGGATGACCAAGAATGCCAAATCCTTACTGTTTTGCGCAGCGGGATGGACATAAAGCTTCGGAATTTCCTTATCCGCCAATTCAGCGGTCGGCTTTGTGGCTCCCGGAATCTGGTTTCCGGAATACAAAGGTCTCATTTCGCCTTTATCCTGAGCGAACGCAGCACTAGATAGCATAATGGATAATACAAAAAACAAATTTTTCATGGTTTATAGGTTGGCCATAACGATCAGATCAAGATCTTTGCATGGCAGGTTGAATTTCTCGCTCATATCCTTGTTACACAGGTTCCCGTGATATAGATAGATTGCACTGCGAATCCCTTGATTCGCCCATATCATGGCGTTCATACCTCCGGATTCACCAATCTCCAGTAGAATCGGGGTAAAGATATTGGTTAAGGCATAGGTCGCGGTGCGAGCTACTCTGGACGCGATATTGGGCACACAATAGTGAATGACATCGTACTTTTTGAATACCGGTTTATCGTGGTTGGTAACTTCCGAGGTTTCAAAACAACCGCCTTGATCGATGCTCACGTCGATAAGCACGGAATTAGGCTTCATCTTCGATACGGTATCTTCTGAAATCAGACAAGGAGTTCTTCCGTTCTTAGCGCGAACCGCGCCAATAACAACATCTGAGGTAAGAACGGCTTTATTAAGGATGATAGGCTGAATAACAGAAGTGAATACACGGCTGCCGACGTTACTCTGCAAACGCCTAAGTCGATAGATAGAACTATCGAATACTTTGACTTGAGCACCTAAGGCAATAGCAGTTCGTGCTGCGAATTCACCTACTGTGCCTGCGCCGATGATCACCATCTCGGTAGGTGGAACACCTGTTACACCGCCTAGCATGAGGCCTTTCCCGTCAAAAACATTACTTAAGTATTCTGCGGCAATCAATACCGAAGTAGCACCTACAATTTCACTCATGGCACGTACGACAGAAAGATGTCCGCCCTCGTCCTGCAAGTATTCGTAGGAAAGTGCCGTTATCTGTTTTTTCATTAAGGCTTTGAGAATATCAATCCCCATGAGCGAAGGCTGCTGTGAGCTAAAGAGAACCTGCCGGTTTCTCATCAGTTCGACTTCCTTCAATGTAGGGCTTGATATTTTGATGATAATATCCGCTTTGAAGACTTCCTTAGCGTCGTAGACAATCTGTGCGCCTTGCTCACTATAATGATGGTCGAGGAAGTTAGATTTGTTACCTGCACCGCTTTCCAAAATGATTTCATGTCCGTTCTCGACCAATAAGCCGACGGATAGTGGAGTTAGCGCGATTCTATTTTCTTGAAAAGATGTTTCTTTGGGTATTCCTATGGTCAATCGTCCCTTTTTCTTTCCCGTTTTCAGCATGGCTTCTTGAGGTTGTAACACACCCTGCTGAGCAATCTTCGACACGTTTATCATTTAAAACTTAATATGTTACCCTAAAAATACGTAATATTCTTTCAATTAAACACGCTTTTAAGATTATATTTACTAAAAAATAGGAAGTTCAGAAGTTAAAATAATCGTAAGTTTGCATTCTAACCTATCACAATGAAGCTCTTTAGACCATTGAATCATATCAGGATTGTTCCAAGATGGATTATTTTCATGTTTGATATCGCAGTTTCGGCGATTGCTTTTCTCTTTGCATTCACTTTGTACCATAATTTTAAGCTCGAAGCCTTTTCAAGAGTAGATTTTGCGACATCTTTTCTGTTCTGCATTAGCTTAACTGCCGTTTCATTTTTTGTTTTCAGACTATACAGCGGTATCGTTCGTTACACTTCAGCGGTAGATTCGATTCGAATTTTATCGACCATCGTGTTTACTTCGATTATTATGTTCTTGGTGAAGTTGGTCTTCATTGCATTTGATATTCATCTTTCGGTACCGACCAACTTAATCATTATCTATTCTTTGTTTGCATTTACAGGGCTGACAACATACAGAACCTGTATCAAGATATTTTTTCAATATACCAAGTCGGCTCGCAATGGTCGCAAAAGTGCTGCAGTATATGGAGCTGGTGATTTGGGCATCGCCGTAAAACGTACGTTCGAGCATGATTTCCGTTCCGACAAGACCATTGTCGCCTATATTGATGACAATGAAGAAAAAATCGGTAAATCCATCGATGGTCTTAAGATTTTTGCTTCTAAAGACTTCCAACGCATTATCGACAAATATGGTATCGACGAATTGATTATTGCCTCATCGCGAATTGATATCGACACCAAGAATGCGATTATCGATCAGGCTCTCGAGCATAACGTCAATGTATTGACATTGCCACCGGTCAATAAGATTATGAATGGTGATCTCTCACCAAGTCAAATCAAAAAGATTAAGATTGAAGACTTGTTAGAACGTGCTCCTATTCAGATTTCTAATGAAAAATTGTTAGATCAACTACGTGGCAAGCGTGTATTAGTGACAGGTGCTGCGGGTTCCATTGGTAGCGAAATATCAAAGCAACTAGGCCGTTACGAACCACAAATGATTATCCTCTGTGATCAAGCTGAGTCTCCGCTACACAACCTTCAACTCGACCTTCAGGATCAGTTTAAAAATCAAATATATCATACCTATATTGCTGACATCCGCAATGAGGAAAGAATGCGCGAGCTGTTCCAAACGTTCAAACCGCATTTTGTGTACCACGCTGCGGCTTATAAGCATGTTCCGATGATGGAGAACCACCCTAGCGAGGGTGTTAAAACCAACGTATTCGGCACATATCTATTAGCAAATCTTGCTGTTGAATTCGAGGTTGGCAAGTTTGTTTTCGTATCTACGGATAAAGCTGTGAATCCGACGAATGTGATGGGTGCAACCAAAAGAATTGCTGAAAAGTATGTGCAAACCCTGAACAATTACCTATTTAACTTAAATGACGGTAAGGGGACCAAGTTTATTACCACTCGATTCGGGAATGTATTAGGTTCAAACGGTTCAGTAATCCCTCGTTTTAAAGACCAAATCGAAAAGGGGGGCCCCGTGACGGTAACCCATCCTGATATCACACGTTATTTCATGACCATTCCAGAAGCCTGTCAACTCGTGCTAGAAGCTGGCAACATGGGTAATGGTGGCGAGATCTTCGTATTTGATATGGGTAAATCGGTAAAAATCGTCGACTTGGCGAAGAAGATGATAAAATTATCAGGACATACGCCATTTAAGGATATTGAAATCAAATTTACAGGCCTTCGTCCTGGCGAGAAACTTTATGAGGAGTTGCTCAACGACTTAGAAAACACAGTTTCAACGCACCATGAAAAAATCATGATTGCTAAAGTAAGGGAGAATGATTTCGAATTGGTAAAAACCGAGATAGCCAACCTTTCCAAAGCACTTAACATGCATAACAACATGAACATTGTAAGGCAGATGAAGGTTATTGTACCGGAGTTCAAGAGTCAAAACTCTATTTATGAGCAATTGGACAAAGAAACTGTCGAAGCTGCTAACTCGCAAACCACTTAATTATTTTCGGGAAATTATTGCAAGTATTCTATAAAAGTGTATTTTTGCGTTCCGTAATCTATTCAAACTAAGAATGTCACAAAATAAACAAAACGTTTCTTCAACGACTACTGGCGGTTCGAAGAAATCTTTTTTTCAAGAAAACGAAAAGAGCATCATCTTTATTGTTGCTGGTATTATCGTATTGATTTTATTATACATCGGCTATCAAAAACTATATCTAGCACCTAGAGCAGAGAAGGCAGCAGCTGAAATGTACCAAGCGGAGCAGTACGCTACCATTGATTCATTGCAGAAGAAAGCTATCGAAGGCGACGGTTCTTTCGCAGGTTTCAAAGAGATTGCGGACGAATACAGCAATACAAAATCCGCAAACATCGCTAATGCATACTTAGGTGGTCTATACCTTCGCCAAAAGAACTTCAAAGAAGCAATCAAATATCTAGAGCAATACTCCGAGACTGGAAGCGCAATCCTTGACCCTTTAGTAATCGGTCTATTAGGCGATGCGTATTCTGAAGAGAAGATTTATGATAAAGCTGCAAACTTCTATAAGAAAGCTGCGGAGAAATCATCTAATACATTTACTACTCCGGTATTCTTGAAGAAATTAGGATTAGTATACGAAGAGCTTCAAGACTACAAAAATGCTGAAGCTACTTATGAGAAGATTCGCAATGATTTCCCTGAGAGCGCAGAAGCGACAACGATCGACAGCTTTATCGCTAGAGTACAAGCGAAACAGTAATTATAAAATTTTAGTAACTTTGAGGGCCCCCAACAGGTGGCCCTTTTTTATAGGATAACATTTTTTATTATGTCAAGCAGTTTAAAAAACCTTTCAGATTTTTCCCATATCGAAGTTGGCAGTGCCGAGAATTTAAAGTTCGCAATTGTGGTATCCCAGTGGAATGCACAGATTACTGGCGCATTGTTGAACGGAGCATACAAAGGTTTATTGGATCACGGCGCAAAGGAAGAAAATATCGAGCTGATTGAGGTTCCGGGTAGTTATGAACTTATTGCAGGAAGTGATATTGCTCTTCGAAATAAAGATCTAGACGCAGTTATTGCATTAGGCTGTGTAATTCAGGGCGAGACAAGACATTTTGATTTTATCTGCCAAGCTGTCGGTACTGAGCTTGCACAAGTAGGTTTAAAACACAGTAAACCTGTTATTTTCGGCGTTTTAACGACCGACAACCTACAACAAGCGATCGACCGCGCAGGAGGAAAACATGGCAATAAGGGAGAAGAAGCCGCTATCACAGCCATTCAAATGGGCTTAATCCATCAGAGCCATTAGTGGTATTGTTTTTGATTAACTAGTGTTATGAAGCGTTATCTATTTATAGTTCTGGGTGTTGTGTTCTTAGGAACAAGCATCCTATCTTCATGTGCATCCCAAACGTGCGCTGCCTATGGTTCATATCCCAAAAAGAAATATAGAAGCAGGTAATCACAAAAATAGGGTGTACCCTAGTTCACATAAAATTTCAGTATTATGAAAAATAAGAAGAATATAGTTTACTATATGTACATGTTTCTTATTATAGTAACAATTCCATTGCAACCCATCTTCGCTCAGAGCAGTTCCATCAGTGATAAGATATGGACGGGTATCGGCGGGAAAAGCAAATGGGATAACACAAACTATATGATGTTTACCGTATCAGGTAACAGCAAATTTAGCTCGATTAGTTCGGAGCGTAAGTTCCTCTTGGATAAGAAAACCGGTGATGTCCGCTTTGAAGGTGGAATCAACAACGAGAGTGTTGTGTTATTATTCAACGTACGCACGCAGAAACTAACAGGAGTATTCAATGAGAACGGAGCAGCACTTCCAGTTCAAGATTATAGGGACGATCTTTCAAATATAATCGAACAGTATAATCTGGACTTAAAGGTATTGTCGCTACCCGTTACGTTATTATCCAATTCTTCGCTGAGCGATCAGACCGAAAGTAAGATCATCAATGCGGAGCGTTTGAAGAAGATAACTTTCAACAACTTCCTTGGTAAATCAGGAAGCATCTATGTTAATGAAGAAACCGGCTTAATTAAGCGTATAGACGTCGATAGCAAGAGTTATATCGTTAATGGCTATAAAGACATCGGTAGTGGTTTAGTGCTTCCTACGAGCTTTAAAGGTAGCTCAGATAGCATCTCCTATCAAAAGGTTGCATCCTTTACAGATATGGAAAAGCAAAAGTTCAAAACATTCTAATGGAAAAGCCCGCAAATCGCGGGCTTTTCTATTCCTTAGCTATTCATTAATATACTCACTCACCCTTCCTACTCTGCGATCAGTAGAAACAGTAGCAAGTTTAACTTTATTTCCTTTTCTTAACTTAATTCCTTCTTTTGGGAACACCAGGCTATTTGAATTAGGTTCCGACCCATCGGTCGTATAATGTATCACGAATCCTGGGTATTCGACATTAGCAAGTAGCTTATCACCTTGTTGCTTCACCCCCACCGATGGCAAACGGTATTGGAATCCTCCTGCAAGCTGCTGCAATTTCGGAAGCTCTTGCTTGCCTACCTTATTGATAAAGGCAGTATAGGTTTTATTAAACGCTTTCTTGTCAAACTTAAAGTCATTTTCCCAAGCGTGTGCAGGTCTCCACGCACGTTCCGCTAATGCATATAAGCGCGGTAGGAGCATATAATCCATTCGATCGGCGGTTAATACAGTTTCCTGCCATAACGCGGCCTTTAAGCCCACTAGATTCGATTTCCCTTTCTCCGTTAATCTTACCTTTCCAGCGATATAGCTATCTTCCAATTTAGAGCCCGCTTCTGTATACTTCATATTGGAGAAGAATGATTCTGGAAGCAAGGCGAAAGACTGATATAGATCAGTGATGGATGCCCATTTAAGACCTGGTTCACGGAAATCCTTATCCCACACCATATCAAGATAATAGTTCGCGCAGCTTGCAAACACAGTCTTGTATCCCGCATTTGCTAGTTTATATGCCAAATCCTCTTGTCCTCCTCCAATTACGTTATTCCAAACATCCAGCAACATATTCTTATGTGACAGTTCTTCATTAACGACCATTCCATTACCCTTGTTAACCATTCCTATCTCTTCCCAACCCGCCATCTGCAGGCCTTTAGCAGCACAGATTTCCTGGATACGAGCGATATAATAGGGCCAGACCTCATAAACTGACGTGAAACCTTCCTTGACCATCAGTTCTTTGATCTTTGGCGAATTTTCCCATGAGCCCGATGGAACTTCATCACCTCCTAAAGAAATCGTCTCCAACTTCAAGCCCGCTTCTGTGTACATTTGTTGGATCTCGGTGATAACCACATCCAAGAAGCGATAAACAGAAGGAAGAGCCGGATTCATCACATTATCGTTCCAATACTGCGCAGAGCTATAAACCGACTTATCCTCGGCTTCATATAACAAAAACTCTTCGGCCTCTTTTTGCTTACCTTGCGCCATGAGACGATTATAGCGAGCTTCCATAGCCTTGATTGCGGCGCGTGCATGTCCAGGTGTTTCAATCTCAGGAATAACTGTGATATAGCGCGCTGCGGCATACTTTAAAATTTCTTGGAAGTCTGCTTTAGAAAGATAATGCCCATTGGTTACTGCAGTTCCCGAGCCATAAGCCGGCTGCAAACTTTGTCCATCCTGAAAATAAGGCGAGCGAACAGATCCGATGTCCGTTAATTCCGGTAATGTCGGGATTTCCAGACGCCATCCCTCATCATCAATAAAATGAAGATGCAGCTTATTGATTTTGTACATCGCCATCAAATCAAGGTATTTTAGAATAACTTTCTTATCCTTGAAATTTCTAGCAATATCAATCATCAGCCCTCTATACTCATAGCGAGGTTTATCGTGCACCTCTAAGTATGGTAGATTGACATTTCCAATGCTATTTAATTGATCCGCCGTCATTAAAGATTTCACCGATTGAATTGCATAGAATGCCCCTGAAGGCTTCCCAGCTTTTATCTCTACACCGGTCGAACTGATCGAAAGCTTATATTCTTCTTCTCCTAAAGTCTTATCGAATAATACCCTAACCTTGGCAGCGTTCTGCTGGGCTTCTGTAAAACTCAGTTGTCCAAGCTGAGTCGCGAATTCCTGAAACATATTCATTTCGAAATTAAATGCAACATCGATGTAATATCCCACTGAGCCAGAAAGTGTCAACGTGCCTCTACCCTCTTTGATAGACATCGGTGTTGGTAGTATCAACTGGTCCGCATCGCCACTTCTCGCAGCATTCTTCTCATACAGTGCAGAGAGAAACTGCTGCTGTTCAGCCTTCGATAATTTCAATGGTGTAATTGTTGGATCGCCGATCTCGATAACATCTTTATGATCTTTATGGTGCTGCAAGTAAAAACCGTTTGGAATCAGTGAAGTATGCGCAATCGGATAAGGCGATTGGTAGCTGATCAATAAAGAGTCCTGCGGAGCGACTGACTGATTATGAAAATCTATACTGTATAAATTCCCATTTCGATTATGAATGGTATAAGCACCAAAATTACCTTCGTTGATGGGATACATCGAACTGAACCATAAGGCGTAATCGTTAAGTTTTAATGTATTGTCGGATTTATTGAGTAGTGTTAGTTGAAGCCCCAGATCGTCTTTACCATCGTACGTCTTTCCATAATCCCATTTTAGATTAAGGTCTTGACCTTGTACAAATAGGCTAGACATGCTTGATAGGAGAATAACCAGTCCCATTTTCGTTAATAGTTGCATAATTTAATGAATGTTAATGCTTAAAATTAGGCAAAAAACGTAGTTATTCAATTTTTATCAAAAATATTTTGCGAATAAAAAACTAAATTCTATATTTGCACACCGAAACACAATAAGGCCCGTTCGTCTAGGGGTTAGGACGCAAGATTTTCATTCTTGAAACAGGGGTTCGATTCCCCTACGGGCTACTAAACAGGACAAATGAAATATATTTTCGTTTGTCCTGTTTCTTTTTAAGGCTAATCCGTTGTTTAGCTGAAAGATATGATTTGCGATTACGTTCATTCGGGCGGTTCGATACGTTTTTCCATCAAACTCCAATTTTTCGGGGAATATCGAACCAATTATGGCTCTCTTTGTTTGGATTTCGCCTTCTCTGTACAGTTTCGGGATGTTTTGAATATGTTGTAATGCTTTATCCAAAGTCTTGTCGACGTTGAAATTTTTAGTATCTGAACCATCTTTACTTAGCTGTTCTTCCAACTTCTCAATTTGTCCTTTGCACTCTTTCTTAATGTCAAGATATTCTTCATCGTCTATCGTTTCAGAAAGCAATTTGTTGCGTGCAACCGAAAGTCTAGCATTGAGCCTGTCTATTTCCTGTACTATCCGTTTCTTTTCGTTCATTGGATCTTGCACAAACTTCTTGTAGTTGTCCAATAGCAATTTTTTCAGAACATTCTTTATACCACCGTCCAATTCGAACTGATGCATACCCGTTTCAAAAATATCGTTGGCAAATTCAGCTTTCTGACGAAATCCGCAAGCCGAAAAACAGTGATAATAGTAATAACGGCTCGTTCTTCCTTTAGAAGCACTTCCTGTAAGATTGCGACCACAATCAGGACATACCAAGAAACCTCTTAATGGAAGATTGACATTTGAAAGTATTTTGGTATTGGGACGTTCCACTCTTTTGTTCCCGTCCAATACATGTTGTACTTTATTAAATAGTTCTTCGGATATCAGCGGTTCGTGCTGCCCCTGTACTAAATGCGCTTCTTCGTCCTGAAACTTGGCAATGAATATTTTTCCACAATATAAAGGATTACGAATGGCTACATGAAATGCACTTCGACTCAATTTTACAGGACTTTGCGTGTTCATTTTTTGTCGTACTTGGTCAGCAGCAAGTATTCCTTTTGCTATTTCGTTGAAAGCCCAACGCATTGCAGATGCTTCGGGGTCTTTAAATGCAACGTACTTTCTGCCATCCTCTTTACTTCTGTTGATATATCCGAATGGAGCTTTCCCCATCAAGCGCCCTTCTTTCCTTGCCCTGCGCATTCCGTAGAATGTGTTCAAAGCTCTTCGGTCGTTTTCTACTTCCGGGGCTGCCAGATAAATGGCAAGCATCATCTTATTTTCGGGAATAGATAGATCTAAAGGTTGTTCGACTGCTTGTGGTTCTATGCCTAATTTGTTAAGTGTATTGATCATCTGATAGGCATCGCCTGCATTACGGCTGAACCTATCCCATTTGGTAAACAGGACAAGGTCAGTCTTTGAACTTTTCTTTTTAAGGTTGCTCAACAGTTTCATCCATTGGGGACGGTTAAAAGTTTTAGCAGAATGATCTTCGTAAATAACCTGACCAACGGTAATCTTATTGGTAACACAGAATCTTTTCAAACGCTCCTCTTGGTCACGTTGAGAATATCCTTTGTCTGCCTGTTCATCGGTGGATACACGTATGTATAAATCTGCTCTCTTCATCGCTAATCTCTTTAAATGGATAATGTGTCTTGGGATTAGCTAATTTACGAAATAAATCATTCAACATCAAAGCATTCCCGAATTACGATCATCGTAAGGTTATACAGGAATTCCATGATCAGTTCGGCTTCTTCCTGCCCCACATCAATACCATTTTCTCGAAGAAGCTCCATTGCTTCTTCGATAGGTATTTTCTCTATTTCTTTTCTCTCCTGCATCGCCTAACTTTTTGTTCTGACTAAAGTTAGACTGACAAGCAGGTTGAGCTTAGTTTGTTGCCATCAAAGGTTGCATTTGGCTTTCGGTTGCCAAATACTATCAAAGAAATGATTAAGATATGTTCCCAGAAAAGAATAAAAAGGTCGCAAAAATAAAGCGGACAGCCACCGCACCCCCCAACCAAAAGCTTACGGCATAATGGCAGGGCAAAAAGGTGGCTTCTCCGAGTTGTTTGATTGCCCTGCCACCCTTCGGGATTTATTCCGTTTCCTTTTGGTTTTTTCGCCTGTCCGCCCTGTTAAAATGGCTTTCTTTTTTTTCTGTTTTGAAAACAATTTTAAGAGAGAAAATTGAACCATAACTAATTCCACAGCTATCACAAACACTCAGAAGTGAAAGTTGTCCTGCCATCAGGCTTTCAAGGAAGCAAGTCTGATAGCAGGCAGGCAGGCAAGAATTCCAGAACTTCTACATTTCGGATAGCTAACAACCATTCTGGACAGATAGACTTCTTTCCGAGAATCTGATGCGATAGAATTTAATAGCACTAAGAACATAAAAGAAATACACTAATGTTTTGAAAGAGGCAAGCGGGAGTTGCAGAGGATATTGGTATACCGATGGTATACTTATAGCGATTAAGTCGACTGATAGCAAGGAAAACAGTATACTATACGGTATACCTTTTCTGTATTTTGATTGAGCATTTTTGCTTTCAAGTTTTTTAAACTTCATTTTGTCCTCCATAAAATTTACTTCTGTAAAACGATTTTTTGATGTTCGCTGTAACATGGCAAGTTGTGTTTTGGGGCACTCTAAATAGAATTTAGTGCCTCAAAACTACTTGCCCTTGCGCAGTGAGCTAAACCATTTATCCGAAGTCGAATGGTTGAAAAAAAAAATGGATTTTCACCTTTAAGTTTTAGGATTAAGCTTGCTGGTTTTCAGATTGAGAATTATTTACTTTAGTACTTTGGCATCATATCAGGTTAATATCTCAAACTTTACTTGCGTAAAATGTTTAGATTGGATATTTTTACTCTTTTAATCAATTAAGAGCAATTTTTTACTGCACTGCAGATTTTAATATAACAAGATAAACAGCGAGTGGCTTTAATTATAAATCAAAATCCCGAGCAGATAGCACGTGACCGAATTGACGAAATGCTTCGTCAGGCAGGTTGGGCTGTGCAGTCAAAGAAGGATATTGATTTTAGTGCATCGAGAGGAGTCGCTATCCGGGAATATCAGACTTCTGTGGGACCAGCCGACTACGTGTTGTTTGTCGAACAAGTTCCAGTGGGTATTATCGAAGCTAAAAAAGAAGACGAAGGACATCGGCTGACCGTCGTAGAGGAGCAATCGAAGACTTATGCAGCAGCACAGCTCAAATTTTTCAATAGCAGTGAGGCAATTTCGTTTGTATATGAAAGTACAGGCGTTGTAACTCGGTTCACAGACTATCGTGATCCCAATGCCCGCAGCCGTAATTTATTTCACTTTCATCGACCAGAGACACTTTGGGAATGGTATAAATCACAACAATCATTACGAGGACGGTTACAAGATTTAGGCAATTTAGCCACAGAAGGTCTACGACCAGCCCAGGTTACAGCAATACAAAACCTTGAAAAATCATTTAAGGCAAATCGACCAAAGGCACTGATACAAATGGCGACCGGAGCAGGAAAAACCTTTACTGCAGCTACATTTGTTTATCGACTATTGAAATTTGCTAAGGCAAAACGAATTCTTTTTCTGGTCGACACCAAAAACCTGGGAGAACAGGCTGAACAGGAGTTTATGGCTTATCAGCCTCAGGATGACAATCGCAAGTTTACGGAATTATACAATGTACAACGCCTTTCATCAAGCCATATAGCAGCAGATAGTCATGTCTGTATCTCGACAATCCAGCGACTGTATTCGATACTCAAAGGTGAAGAACTGGACGAAAATGAAGAGAAAGAAAATCCTAATGAGCAATCTTCCTGGTTGGAAAAGCAGCTGGCAAAAAAAGAAGCTATTCCTGTTGCATATAATGAACGAGTACCCATAGAACAGTTTGATTTTATTATTATAGACGAATGCCACCGTTCCATTTACAATCTGTGGAAACAGGTGTTAGACTATTTTGATGCTTTTCTGATAGGTCTTACAGCTACACCGGATAAACGGACTTTCGGGTTTTTTAATGAAAATGTAGTGAGTCAATATACCTATGAAGAATCAGTAATTGATGGTGTGAATGTGCCATACGAAGTTTATACGATAGAAACCGAAATATCGAAGAACGGAGGTGTTATCCAATCCGGATGGTATGTAGACAGACGAGATAAATTATCCCGTGCTAAACGATGGCAACAGGAGGACGAGGATACCGAATACCGTAGAAATGATTTGGACAAAGCAGTAGTTAATGTTTCCCAAATAAGAAATATTGTCAGGGAATTCAAAAATGCTTTAGAAACCAAAATTTATCCTGATCGTTGGGATAGAGAAGGGAATTATGAAGTCCCCAAAACATTGGTCTTTGCCAAAACAGACAGCCATGCCGATGATATTATACAAATGATACGGGAGGAATTTGGGGAAGGCAATGATTTTTGCAAGAAAGTAACCTATAAAATAGATGAAGACCCCAAGTCTGTATTGAACCGGTTCCGAAATGACTACTATCCACGTATTGCGGTTACGGTAGATATGATTGCTACAGGCACTGATGTAAAGCCATTAGAAGTTTTACTGTTTATGCGGGATGTAAAGAGTATCAATTATTTTGAACAAATGAAAGGTCGTGGTACACGTACCATTGCCGATGATAAATTGCAACTCGTCAGTAAGACAGCCTATAACAAAACCCATTTCATCATTGTTGATGCCGTAGGAGCGACCAAGTCTAAGAAAACAGACAGTCGTCCTTTGGAGCGAAAGCCGACCGTTTCCCTTAAAGATTTGCTGGGAGCGGTGACGATGGGTGTGAAAGATGAAGATGTGTTTTTATCCCTGGCAAACCGACTGATAAGGCTTGACAAACAGTTATCTGAAAAAGAACAGGAAAAGTTATTGGAATTTTCCGGTGGCAAAAATCTAAAACAGATCACAAGAGAACTGATCGAGGCTTTTGATGCGGATCGTGTAGAAGATCTGGTACAATTGCAGTTACAAAAGATACCTGTTGCGGATCGTACGCCTGCACAAGAAGATCAGCTACGACAAGAGGTACAAAACAAGCTGATCAAAGCAGCTTCATTGACGTTCAACGGAAAATTAAATGAGTACTTGGATAATGTGCGTAAGCAGCACGATCAGATTATAGACCATATCAACCTGGATACCGTAACCCGATCAGAATGGGATACCACTTCTATGGATAATGCCCGGTCGCTTATACAAGATTTTGAAGCCTATCTGGAAGCGAATAAGGATGAGATCAAAGCATTGAGCATTTATTACAACCAACCCTATAACCGACGTATGGTGACATTTAACATGATTAAAGAAATCATGGAAAAAATACGTCTGGAAAAACCGACCTTCGCCCCTGTTCATATATGGTCGGCCTATAAAACCATCGGTGCAACCCAGAGTGAAGCTCCAAAAGATGAATTAACAGCTTTGGTTTCGTTGATTCGCAAGGTGTGTGGCATTGATACCGAGCTGCGGCCTTATGATAAAACCATTGACGAAAATTTTAAGCAGTGGATCTTTACCCAAAATGCGGGCCAGCACAACCGTTTTACAACAGAGCAAATGGATTGGCTGCGTATGATCAAGGATCATATCATCAGCTCCTACCACATTGAACTGGAAGATCTGGATTATACACCTTTTGATGCCCGGGGTGGCCGTGGCAAAATGTACCAGCTCTTTGGGAATAAGATGGAACAAATTATTAATGAATTAAATGAAGCATTAGCTGCATAATGAGAGAAGACTGGATAGAATGTACTTTTGAGGATTTGTTGGATTATGAACAACCAACGAAGTATATCGTTAAAGAAGAAGATTATAATGACAAATATCCCACACCTGTATTAACGGCAGGAAAAGGATTTATTAAAGGATATACAAAGGAGAATTTTGGCATTTTTGACAATTTGCCCACAATTATATTTGATGATTTTACGACTGCAAGTCAATTTGTAAATTTTAGGTTTAAGGTAAAATCATCTGCAATGAAAATATTGTTACCAAAGTCAAACTTAGTAAATCTAAAGTTTGTATTTGGTGCTATGCAAGTGAATAAAGTCAGGTCAGAAACACATAAAAGATATTGGATTTCTGAATTCTCTAAAATATATTTTGGTTTACCCCCACTCTCCGAGCAACGTGCCATTGTCAAAAAGATGGAACAGCTATTTTCTGCTTTAGATGCCAGTATTGCAGATCTGAAAAAAGCACAGGGACAATTAAAAATCTATCGGCAGGCTGTTTTAAAAAAGGCATTTGAAGGAGAGTTTACAAAGGAGTGGAGAAATGCACAAACGGATCTAACTTCTGCTGAGAAATTATTGCAGCAAATAGATTATGATAGAGAGAATTATTCTGAAATTCAACTAAAGAAATGGAGCACAGAAAAGGATAAATGGCTAAAAAATCAAAGCGAAAAATCGAAACCCGACAAACCTAAATTTTTAAAAGCGCTAGAAAATTTAACTACAGATGAATTAGCTAAAATTCCAACGTTAAATAGTTTATGGAAATGGGTAAAAATTGATAAAGTAGTTCATTTTTCAGCTGTTTCACTAAAAGCAGGACCATTTGGATCTTCTCTAAAAAAGGAATTTTATGTGGATAATGGTTACAAAGTCTACGGACAAGAACAGGTTATAGCGGGCAACATAGAAATTGGCAATTACTATATTGACCTGAACAAATATAAAGAATTATATAGTTGTTCGGTTCAACCTTATGACATCTTGATTTCTTTAGTCGGTACGGTTGGTAAAGTTTTAATACTACCAGAAAATGCTCCCCAAGGAATCATTAATCCACGCTTGATTAAGATAACCTTAAATAAGTATTATAGTCCTAAATTTTTTAAATATTATTTTGAAAGTTCTTTTCTAAAGAGCCTTTATAAATTAGAAAACCATGGCACAACTATGGATGTACTTAATCTTGAAATAGTTAAGAACTTGCCATTCCCTTTATGTACTATCAAAGAGCAACACCAAATCGTTAAAGAGATAGAGTCCCGCTTATCCGTCTGTGATGCAGTAGAACATCAGATCAAAACCAGCTTGGATAAAGCTGAGGCTTTACGGCAAAGTATCTTGAAAAAAGCCTTTGCCGGAGCATTATTGACACAGGCTGAACTGGAAGTTTGCCGAAAAGAACCGGATTATGAGCCGGCTTCGGTGCTGTTAGAAAAGATAAAAGCAGAAAAACAAACCGGCAAGAAAAAGGCAGAGAAAGAAAAAGCTATTACTCCGGCCAAACCCACAGCTGCAGCAACAGGAAAAATATCTGCTGATATTCAGGCAGGTTTGATCGCTAAAGTAATCCGGCTCCATGAAGACAATCCAAAACATCATACATTATTGACGCACATCAAATGTGAAAAGCTTTCTCATTTGGTCGAATACCACCTGCAAATCCCTTTGGGTAGACAGCCCGTGAAGGATGCTGCGGGTCCGGATGATTATAAGCGTTTGAAAGCAGTGGAACACCGGGCAAAGATGGCGGGTTATTTTTCCGTACAGAAAAATAAAATCGGATATACGTATGTTTCGGGCAAAGGAGTCGGAAAAGCAATTACACAATTCGAAAAGAATCTGTCAGAAGAGCAGAAACAACGAGTTGATCAATTACTTCATTTATTCCTCACATTCGATCTGGAACAAGCTGAAATTGTTGCCACGGTATATGCAGCCTGGAATAATTTGCTAATTTTAGGAAAGAACAACCCTACAGATCAGGAAATTGTTCAGGAAGCCCGCTACAATTGGTCAGACCGGAAACTGGGGTTGGAAGAACATCGTTTTTACAAAGCCATTGAGTGGATGCAAAAAGACACCGTCAATCTTGTACCAACCGGTTATGGAACACTTGTAGATTTTCCCAAAAAGAAAAAGTAAGCCTATGCCAGCAGAAAGACCTATAAAAATTATGTTGTCATCGACTGTTTATCACTTTAAAAACGAGATAGAACAGATATATGCAACCTTAACTGGAATGGGGTATGAAGTTTTGTGTTCTCATATGGGAACAATATATAATATTCCTGGACAACCACCTTTGGTCTCTTGTTTAAAAGCAGTTGAAGACTGTGATTTCTTTTTTGGAATTGTCTTGCCTTTTTATGGCTCAGGAATAACTTTTCAAGAGTTTGAAAAGGCGATAGAGTTAGATAAACCTAGGGGGTTTTTAGCACATTCACATGTTGTATTTGCAAAACAGCTTCTGAAACAAAAAATGTTTTATAGAGACGGTAAACGTAAAAACTTCAGATTGAGAAAGACTAATGTATTGGACGATCTACGAGTTATTGATATGTACAATATGGCAATAGGTGAAGGATTACCATTAGGTAATAGAAGATGGACACAGGAATTTTATAAGTATCCTTTAGATGGAGCTCCTTTTGTGGTAAGCCAATTTGGGGATGAGAGATTTATAAGAGATTTAAAAAATTTAAGAGATGGAGAATAACAGTTCAAAATTCAAAAACCTGATTGCGAAGGGCGAGAACGAAGAATTAGCTTTTCTTCCGTCCTTTGATTTGGAAAAAATTGCACAAACAATCTGCGGTCTTTTGAATGCAAAAGGCGGGCGATTAGTCATAGGAATTGATCAAAACAAAAACTTGGTTGGTATTCCAAATGATATTTCGGTAGAAGAAGCAGAGCAGTATCTGGTACAACATATTGTCCCGGAAACACCTTTCGATGCAAATATAGAAACCTATAATGGGCAACGTTTTATGATTGTCCGTGTATGGGAAGGATCTAAACAACCCTATATTTTTGAAGGAACCATTTATTTCCGAAGAGGTATTCATAACCAAAAAGCAACCTCTGAAGAAATTGCATCCTTAATCCATACCCGACAACAAAATGAATTGCATTGGGAACGTCAGGTATCCTTTGGCGTAGAATGGGAAGATCTTGATCAAAAGCTGATCCGTAAAATTATGCAGACATCACAAAAGAATCGTCGCAGCAATTATGAAGGAGAGGATTTACTAGAATTTTTGAATCATTACGGATTATTTAATAACGGCTCTTTTACTAATGCCTGCGTGATATTGTTTGCCAAAAATCCTATTCGTTTTCTACCACAGGCCCGAGTACGACTTACGGAATATGCCGAAGGTAAGACTGATAAATCACTGATTCGTGATGAAGTATTGGAAGGAAACCTGTTCTCTATACGGGAACGCTTAGAACAATATGTTCAGAATCTAGGCACAAAAAGCATTTTCGATGAAAAGCATTGGCAACGGGTGGACTTTGCGTATCCTGAAAAAGCATTGCAGGAAGGAATTATCAATGCTTTAATACATCGGGACTATAGCCGTTTTAAGAGTCAAATGACACTTTCGGTTTATCCAGATAAATTGACCATTGCCAATAGCGGAAATCTACCGGATGACATTAACATTAAAGATCTTAAGACCAATCACCGTTCTTTTCCGGTCAATCCGGATATTGCCCATATGGTATTTCTGATCGGGTATATTGATAAGCTGGGACGTGGGACATTAAAGATTTTAGAAGAATGTAAAGAAGCTGGTCTTCCGACACCAGTTTGGAAACAAAGTAAAGGAGAGGTAATACTTACATTTCGTGGTCCTAAAACAGATACTCATAAAGCAGGAGCTCTTCTTGATAATGATGCAATAAAAAGACTTAATGATGCAGTAAGTGATGCAGTAAGTGATGCAGTAAGTGATGCAGTAAGTGATGCAGTAAGTGATGCAGTAAAAAATAGACTTATATTGGTAATAAAACTACTATATATAGAAGGAGCTCTACCACTTAAAGCTCTGATGAACAACCTTAATGTATCAAGAGCCACCATGCAAAGAGATCTGTTGCTATTAAACTCGCATCATTTATTACAACGAATAGGCTCTGATAAATATAGAGAATACGAACTAAATGATGCACTAAAACAAAAATTTGACGCACTAAAGAATTAACACATCAGTGTTGTGATGCGCTAAAGAAATGGAATGATGCAGTAAAAGCATTGGCTAATAATATAAAAAGAGAATGACAGAAGCGACAATAATATCAAAAATATGGAACCTTGCCAATGTGATGCGTGATGACGGAGTAGGTTATGGTGATTATCTGGAACAAATAACCTATCTCTTATTCTTGAAAATGGTGGAAGAATTAAATAAGCCACCCTATGATAAGAAGATTCAATTGCCATTTATCAAAGATGTAGATGGAAATGAATTAAAAGACGGAGAACGCTGTACCTGGGAAAATCTTCGCTCAAAGAATGGCGCGGCATTAGAAAACTTCTACACCCAATTGTTACGAACACTGTCTACAGAAAAGGGTATGTTGGGACAGATCTTTACCAAAAGTCAGAACAAAGTCCAGGACCCGGCAAAATTATTAAAAATTATTGCACTCATAGATAAAGAAAACTGGGCATTAATGGGTGCTGACATCAAAGGTAAGATATATGAAGGTTTATTAGAAAAGAATGCAGAAGATACCAAGTCTGGTGCAGGGCAATATTTCACACCTCGTGCCTTAATACGTACTATGGTAAAATGTGTACAACCTCAACCGATGAAAACCATCGTAGATCCTGCCTGCGGATCTGGCGGCTTCTTTCTGGCCGCCTATGATTATATTACAGAGCATAATAAGCTGGATAAAGAAGAGAAGAAGTTTTTAAAAGACAAAACCTTTCATGGCAACGAAATTGTAGCCAATACCCGCCGGATGTGTCTGATGAACCTGTACCTGCATGGCATAGGTGAAATAGATGGAGAACCATTGATCAAGTCAAGTGATGCGCTTATCGCACCAGATCATAACACACACGATTATGTCCTGGCAAATCCGCCATTTGGCAAAAAAAGCTCCTACATAGTTACTAATGATGAAGGAGAAGCCGAAAAAGATGATCTGAGCTACAATCGCCAGGATTTTTGGGAAACGACATCTAACAAACAGTTGAATTTCCTTCAACACATCAAAACATTATTGAAAATAGACGGCGAAGCAGCAGTAGTATTACCAGATAATGTCTTATTTGAAGGAGGTGCAGGTGAAGAGGTTCGAAAGCAACTGCTGAAAACAACAGAATTACATACCATACTACGCCTGCCAACCGGTATATTCTATGCTAATGGAGTAAAGGCCAACGTATTGTTCTTTACCAATAAAAAAGGAGGAAAAGAAGCTTCAACAAAAGAGGTATGGATATATGACTACCGTACCAACGTGCATCATACGCTGAAAAAGAAACCGATGACCGAGGCGGATCTGGAAGATTTTGTGCATTGTTATAATGCTAACAATATTTATAAACGTAAAGCAACGTGGAGCGAAGAAAATCCGGATGGAAGATGGCGTAAATTTACGTATGAAGAGATCATCGCAAGAGACAAAACTTCTCTGGATATCTTCTGGATCAAAGATGAAAGCCTTACTGATCTGGAAAATCTGCCCGATCCCGATATCCTGGCTTCAGAAATCATCGATAATATAGAATCGGCTCTGGCCAGTTTGAAAGAATTGTCTAATGAACTGGAAAAGTAGACGGCTCAACTTTCGTTATTCATAAAAAATAAACAACCATGAAGCTATTTTTCGGAAAAATAAAACCAACACCAGATAACAAACAAATCAAGGAAGCCTATTATGAGACACTGAGTCCGATGAAACTTGGAGAAGTGGAAGTAGGTGACTATGCATTTATTATATCCGGAAAAGATATACATCTATGGAAAGCAAAAGAGAGGCTTGATATTGATGGACATCCAAAAATGACTTTTGAGGTAATACATAATAACCTTCCTTTGGATTCCCGGAAATTTGTGGCGTTTAAATATTTTAGATTAGACAGCAGCCTGATTGTTTTAACGATTCGACAATCTCCCAAAGCATTTTATCCTATACATTTGGCTGACTCTTCGTTTACCGAATCTATGCTATTAGACCGTAATACCTACGAACAAAAAAATAATTTCCGGAAAATAAACATACTACATTCTGAAAAAGACATTGAAACAAACAGTATTGATATCCAGCTTTATTTCGATGACAACAAACAGTTACAAATCGTAAAGGCTCCTTTCTTTGATCAAAGCCTGTTTCCTAATTTTAAGGATAATCTTTCCAAAGAAGGCAATGGCCGAAAAATGAAAGATAGTGCGCTGAAAAAAATTCAGAAAGGAGTAAAGGAAGGCATTTCATATTCTTATCAGCAGTTACCGATACTCCGGATGTATGATGCCTTATTTAATGAATACGGAAGTCCGGACGATCCGGAAACGGTAGAAACCGAAGACGAACCTGTACAGGAAGAAAGATTATTTCAATCTTCTTTCGAATTAAAGTCTTTCAATCAAGTCTATTATGGTCCTCCTGGAACGGGGAAAACGTATCTGGTACGCAAGAATTTCTGTTTAGATGAAGAAGTTACTGAAAAAGCTCAGGATCGGATTATGTTGGACACATCCCGCAATTTCTGGCATTTGGCTCCCGGGCGAAATGGCTATTTATGGGATGAACTCAAAAGAGATAAGGTACTTGGTTACGAATGGGTGGACAAATCATGGGGTGATTTAGAGCAATTAACACCTAAACACATAGAGGATGAGGGATGGGGAAATTATCAGTTGATATCCTACTTACGTTACGTAAAAAAAGGAGACTATATATGTGTGATTTCAGGGCGAAGGCTATTTGGCATAGCAGAAGTTACACAAGATTATAATTACCAGGAAGCTATAAAAAATAGTTTCTCTTTTCAGACTGTGCCGGTAAAATGGCTGAAGCAGTTTGAACACCCCATTTATCTCAATAGTTCTCAAACAAAAACATTTGTACGACTCAACGGAGGAACAAGGTGGAGTACCTTACTGACATTACTTAGAGAAAACGGGTTTTATTTCGGAGAAGAAGAACTGGTAAATAATAAGATCATCAAACCCAAGAATTTCTCATTTATAACTTTTCATCAATCATTTTCCTATGAAGATTTTATAGAAGGTATCAAGCCGGTTTTAGCGGATTCAGAAGACGAAGGTTCCGAAAAGTTACAGTATGAAATAGTACCCGGAATATTTTATCAGGCGTGTGAAAAAGCCGTGCAATTGGCTGGATATGAAACGCTCCAGGATTGCCTGTCAGATTCCAGAATAAACAGACAAAAAAGATTTAAAGATACACAGGAGTATTATCTGATTATTGATGAACTGAACCGAGGAAATGTTGCTTCTATCTTCGGGGAACTGATCACACTAATAGAAGATGATAAACGTCTGGGTACAAGTTCTGAAATAATCACTTCGCTACCTTATTCGAAAAGTTTGTTTGGCGTTCCGCTAAATTTAAGAATTGTGGCAACAATGAATACGGCCGACAGAAGTATTGAAGCATTGGATACAGCTTTGAGAAGACGGTTTTCATTTGAAGAAGTATTACCAGATCCTAAATTACTGAAAACTGAAATGAAAGATCTTGATATCAACCTTCAGCAGCTATTGGAAATCATTAACAATAGGCTTGAGAAATTATTAAACCGGGATCATACGATAGGACATGCCTTTCTTATAAAGATAGTTGATATAAAAGAGCTAAGGCAAGTATTTAGCAATAAAATTATACCCCTGCTACAAGAATATTTTTATAATGATTATGCTAAAATCGGACTGGTCATAGGAGCTGATTTTCTGGAAATCAAAAAAAACAAGGCTGTATTTATGAAAATAGGAACTTACGACAGCTCTGATATCGAAGATAAAACAGTGTATACTCTTAAAAACCTGGATACGATTGACGATTTGGAGTTCCAAAATATGGTAAGACGTATATATGAGTAAGAGCAATACTATTACTATTTTTGAATATGAAAGATTGAACGTTGGTGAGAAAGGCTTTAACCAATACCACTTTAATGCGTTGGTAAAATTTAATGATCTGCATGGCGGTAAGTACTTTACAATAGGTTTTAATAAAATAACATTCAAGTCATATGTAGGTGTTTTACAGGTGGGCAGTAAAGTCATCGAAATTCTTCCCAAGGCAGACAATAAATCTTACGGGGAGCAATCCAGATCAAAGTGGCAACCTGCTTTGCTAAGAATGCTTCAAATGGCCGGATATATTAAGTTGAATGAAACTGAATCTGCTTCCCAAAGCATAACAAGGCGGAATTTGCTGGATATTTATCTGTATACTTTTATAAAAGAGGTAGAACGTTTAACTCATCTAGGATTAGTCAAAAAATACCATCACCATGTAGGAAATGAAAAAGTATTGAAAGGACGTTTGCTGCTATCTAAGCATATCCAACATAACTTAGTTCATAAAGAGCGGTTTTATACAGAACACACAATTTACGATCATAATAATAAGTACAACAGCATTTTAAAAACAGCATTGAATATTGTTGAAAATTGTTATTCTGATATATCAATAAAGCAAACTGTTTCCCAACAACTTCTTTATTTCACTGATATTGACAGTTGGCGAGGCTCCGTTTCTGAACTGGACAAGTTGAACTTTGATCGCAAAACAGAACAGTATCAAGATGCAATATCTTTGGCTAAATTAATTATAGCTAACTATTGTCCTAATTTTTCTGCTGGAAATCAGCATATATTGGCTCTTTTATTTGACATGAATAAATTGTTTGAAAATTATATATTCAAATGTCTTAAAAAATATGAAAGTTCTTTACCTGACCAAAATTTTTCCGTTAGAAGACAAAGCAAACAAAAATTCTGGGGAGACAAAACAATCAGACCAGACATTATAATAAGTTATCAAACTAAAGAGAAAGCTTTAAACAATTTTGTTGTCGATACAAAATGGAAAGTGATAGACGAAGATACTCCATCAGACACTGATTTGAAGCAGATGTTTGTATATAATTTCCAGTTTAATGCTCATAAATCCTTCCTTTTCTATCCTAAAACCGATCAATCGAATAAAGGAATAAAACATTACGAAAGATCAGAATTTGCGAAAGATATAAATCATGGCTGCGAATTGTATTTTGCTGAACTGTTTGATGAAGAAGAGAATTTGAGCGATAAATTTATCCCTGAATTTGTGCTAAAAAACATATTATCATTATGTTAAAATAACTTTGAGCTCCTAATGAAAATATTCGGCAATATGGGAAAGAGGGTATTGGGATAATTATACCCCTAGCCAATGAAATCAATATTTCTACATTCCGTAAGCGTTTCTTTTATATTTTCAAATCGTTCTGCATACTCAGAATTTGGAAAATTCGACAGCATACTTTCTGCAAAATGAATAGCCCTATCTAAATCATAATCTTGGAATTCATTTATCAGACAAATCGCTGCCCAGAATCTCTTTTCATCCTTAGTTTCATCCTTGCGAATAATTGCTTTCAAATAATCAATCCTATTTGCAATTAATCGAATTATTAGATTGACATCATAACCAACAGCCCCTCTAGTTATGCCATTATCATTAATATGATCTAATAGCTTTGATACTTCATTTATACCAAAATATGTAGCAATTAATGTTCTTGCTTGCTGACTAATTTCATGATCCATTATATTACCAACATGCCACCAAATGTCTCCATGAGATAACAAATGACGATAAGAATAGATTAAAGCAAGTTGAACATTGTGTTCTTCCTCAAAACAAAATCGGCTTATTAGGTAGAACCAAGTTTCCGTTTTATTTCTATGAAACGAAAATAACGATTTTATGGCTTCAAATCTACTTTCGGGATGTCGGTAATTAGCTAAAAATTTAAGAGATCTTCCGAAAAATTTATCACTACCATAACTAGATGAATATTTTGTTAGCTGGTACTGGAATGATGTGAAGTTGTGAAGATCAAAAATATTTCCCTTATCTATTTTTATGGTGTATGGCCCTTTATCTATTTTTTCTTCGTCATCTGCTAAATATTGAGAGATATCTACCCAATAGGCTTGTTCATATTGAGGAATATAAACAATACCTATAATTGGTAGAATATGATTGTACCAATATTCAAAATGATTCTTATCTGCTTTCAATGATACTTCATTGTTAGCTCCGGAGAGGTTTGAATTCCCGGCCTTTATCTGTACACCAATACATAAACCAGAGGGATGATTGCCTCTAATGAATTCTATATAGCCATCTAAGCCAATATCTGTACTGCCATCGATTTTGTTAAATATGCACCCGGCATCGTTTACAATCTTTTGGACGTATGTTAAACCTTGAATTTCCGTTCTCTTATTTTCACCCCACTGAATCGACATAAGTTTTCACATTATTAGTTGATAAATATACGAAATACTAATGTTTGGGAAATTCCAGCCTCTGTATCACTAGCTCCCCAAAAATATCAGCATTAGAGACAATAACATAGCTATCCGCATCAATATCAAGAATATTCGACAACTATAGTCGACAATCGTTCCAAATCTTCTAAAAAATGTTTCGAGATTTGTTCGGTTGGGGCTACGAAAATCGACTTGAAAAAGTCGCTTTTTTTTATGTCTTGTAATGTCACCATCAGTCATGATCGAAAATTCCAAATAACGATATTTTGGGAGAAAATGAATTTATATCTTAAATGTTTATATGTTTCATGCGGTGTTTTCTTTTCTTTCCCAGCCGATAGCGAGCATTTTAATTTTTCAGTAACTTTGGGATAGTATTAATAAAATATGTGGATCTGGAAATCACTATAAAAATAGATCCCCGTAGCACGCAAAAGAATTCATTGAATACCTTAAAACACTCGCTTTTGTAAAGCATGAAGAACCACGTTATAGTAAAGATACTGAAAAGGCAATAAAGGAGGCAAAGTCCGGCAAGGTGACTAAAACCACGCTCGCAGAATTTAGAAGCAATTTATATTAACACTTACTTCGATTTTTGCTACCCACGTTAATCAACATCCAAACGCCAATATTCTTCCGCAACAAAGCTACCATGAACTTCTTCTCCACACTTAAAATACGCAAAAACACCCCAATGCGCATTCCTCCTCAATCCCTCTCTCGAATTATTTATCCCTCCCCGCTCAACATTCTCCTGATAACATTGTTAATTAAAAAACACCTCCATAAACATCATCAACAATGAAATTCGGACAAGTAGCAGACCCCTCATCCATCGACTTCAAACTCCCCGAAACCCTAAAGGAAACGCTTGCCCTACTAAAAAAGCATAAAAGCAAGAAACCCCTGGCCGTATACGTAGGTTGCGCAAAATGGAACCGCAGCGACCTGAAAGGATTCTATCCACGCGGCACAAAAGACGAGCTGACTTACTACGCTACACAGTTCAATTCCATCGAAATGAATGCTACGTTCTACAAATCGCCAACCAAGGAGCAGGTGGAAACTTGGAAAAACAAAACTCCGAATGGCTTTAAATTCTTCCCAAAGATAACGCAGTCCATATCCCACTACGGTCGACTCCTGAATTTCGAAGAAAAACTTGAAGGCTTCGTTAATTCCACTGTACTGTTTGAAGAGAAACTCGGAATGGCATTCCTACAGATAATCAACAACTTCAAACCGAAGGATTTTGACCGCGTGGTGCGCTTCGTCGAAAAATTCCCAAAAGGATACCCATTGGCGGTTGAAGTTCGAAATGAAGAATGGTTTGAGCGTGAAAATGCGGAGAAACTTTACAAGTTGCTCGAGAAAAATAAAACGACCAACATCATTGTCGATACGCCCGGACGTCGCGATATGTTGCATATGCGATTAACGACCCCCACGGCATTTATACGCTACGTCGGAGCAAATCATCCATCAGATTATGCTCGTCTGGACGATTGGGTCGATAAGATTGCCGAATGGAAAAAGGCAGGATTACAGAACATTTATTTTTTCATCCATGAGCGAATGGAAATCGATTCTCCCATGTTAGCCACTCATTTTATAAAGCAACTAAATCAGAAGCTTGGCACCAAGCTGCACATTCCCGAAAAGCCAAATAAAAAAGGATAATAAGTCACCCTTCAGAAAAAGAAGTGTTGACATGCTATGATCTAATAACTAAGGTCTGACCTTGAATAACTCACTCCCCACCTATATTAAATTAAAACCCATATCATAGCCGCTCGGAAAGGCTTCTGATTGGGGTTTGTATTGGGTTTGAAAGGCTTTACATTGGGTTTCAGTCGACCAAGTCTCAACGAGGATAGGGAAAAGCGGTAAACAAAATCCATATAAACGAGAAGAAGCCGCCCTTTTTGGCAGCTTCTAATTTATCTCGTAGGAAAGTAAAGATTAAATCTTCTCTACTTCCGTAATTTGATTTCCTTGCTTAGAACGCGCGTATTTGTATTTAACCGCTTGGTTAAGGTTCAATACCATACCCGCTAAGTTGTCATTAAAATAAACGGTTTCTCGCGTTTCGTTGTCACGGATAAAACCATAATGACCTACTTCGTTGTAGAAAGACACTTTTCCGAAATGGTATTCTTCCGTCGGGTCAGCAGGACGCTGAAGGTCTTCTTCTTTGAATTTGTAAGGTTGCGATGGCGGAGTATCAGAAATATTTCCATACTCGTCCACGTAAGCAAACATTTCTTCAAGAGCTTTGCCCTTATTATTGTTCGACTTATTGATTTCTCTTCGTTCTTGTTTTTCTTGCTTCTTCTGAAGCTTCTTCTTTGCAGTTTCTTTTTTCTTAAATGTGAGTTGACTTTTAGCCATTAAATAGTATTAAGGGTGAATAAATAAGGAAGATTAATATCTT
The DNA here is from genome assembly GCF_002455685.1 of Sphingobacterium sp. UBA6645. Classification (NCBI taxonomy): domain Bacteria; kingdom Pseudomonadati; phylum Bacteroidota; class Sphingobacteriia; order Sphingobacteriales; family Sphingobacteriaceae; genus Sphingobacterium; species Sphingobacterium sp. UBA6645. The sequence continues at coordinate 319,197 of NZ_DKLH01000045.1, read as the reverse complement.
AAGAAGGGAGATGTGCCTTGGATATAAGAGTTATGATCCTTTGTGAATATGTCAAAGATACGAAATATTACGCAATTTATCAAGTAAATACTACCAGGGAGACGTCTGCCTAAACCTACAGATTCTTCTTCGTTAATACGAAGGTACAAGCGTATTTTCAATGTAACATTCAGCGCCTCTATAACAGCATAAGTTCCATCATTTCTATTCGTATTATGAGTATGACGGTACTTCCAATAAGTATTTTGTTTCAATAAACAGAAGCTGTTTAAAAGGTAAATGGAGTTTTGTTAACGGTGGGATGGCTATTACTCCTCATACAATCGTTCTGCATCCAGGCCTAGTGCCGAAATACAAGTCAAGATGTTGGCAATTTGCATATTGATGCCTTTGAGGGACACCAAATAGCCGTCAACATAGGGGGCAATTTGCCATTCATTGATAGAACTTACGTCGTTCAATACTTCTTGAACTCTTTGCAGCTGCTGCTGCGTGGCGGTGCTGATTTCGAATTTTAAGCTGTCCATGATGTTAGTCCTCCTATTTAATATGTAATTGATGATAATTCGATTGACTAAGATAACCCGCTCTAGCGAATGGAGATTCGCAATACCTGACAGGCAATTTGTCAATTATTTCTACCTACAATTTAACAACTAAATTGCTGACTTACAAATCATTGTGAAAAAACCGTAATAAATACTTGTTTTAATAGCATTAACACGGTTTTTCAGATTACAGTGCAAACCAATAGTTCATCTTTAACATCAGTGTGTTGACTCCTTGGAATCCGAACATGCGATCGATGTTGTTTCCCCATGTTGGGTAATAGCGAGGATCTTGTCTTGATCGATTGTGCTCCCAAACCAGATAAACCGTCGACCCTGGCTTGTATTCCCAACGGGCAACTAAATTCGAACGAAACTCATTGAAGCTAAAGTTCGGGTCTTTAAAACTAAACGACTTGCCATCTTTTATCACCGCATAGTTACCATCTCCTGCCGTGATTTCCTGATCCGCAATGGCAGAGAAACGTTCCGCGTAATTATGCGATCGGGTATCTAATGCGGTTTTAAATCGATCATATTTTGCAGTCGATGTAAATGGGGAGCCATAATATTGTATGGAAATATCCGGCGTCAGGTTCACTTGCATGTTCATCGTGATACCATAGGTACGTTGTTTCATTCGTCCTAATACATATTCCGTGCTCTCCTCGTTACCATCGCTAGCCGCAACAGTGTTTACATATTGCAGTTCATCGGTGTTGTTGGCATAGTTAAATTGCGTTGTCAGCTTGACGTGATTACCGATTCGGAAGATAAAACTAGGCTGTAGCGTATTGTAAGCTGTTTTTTCTTCGAGATAGTGCCGCCCGTTGTAAAGAATTTTAAAAACCACGCGTTTGGCACGGTCGGTACTCAAATCGACATTCGTTTCGAAGTTCGATCCATAGCGCATATCCGGTCCGCCGCGTAGCCTACGGCTATCCACCGTATTCCAGCTGAAGGTCTCTTTCACGTCCATTTCAAAACGATGAACAGTACTTAAGCTCCGAAAACGAAGAGCGACATCATTATTGATTGCCTGCCCACCAAAATTCCAGATATTCTTTTGGGTCAGGTTGATACCTGCAAATCGAAATGGCCCCCAAGGATCGGTCTTGCGGAAGGCGACCTCCGATTCGTTAAGCATGTAATCCGACTCTTTGTTATAGCCAACGTCGTTCAGATCGAAGCCTGGGGAAGACCAGTTAAACGTTTGCGAATAATTCCATTGTGCATTTCCTTTTTTTCCGGCCTTCACATACCCCCCGGTACCGGCGAGCGTAGTTGCCGTTGGATCCAAATCAAGATAATCGATACCCGAGGCCCGATGATAATAATGGGTGGCGTTACGTTTCTTCATCAATATCGAGCTAGCGGAGCCGTTTAAGGTGCTATACATCGCCTTGGCGTCGATATAATACAATCGCTTATTGAAATACTGGGTAAAATCCAATCCGGCGGTAAAGGCGTTCTCTACTAGCGCCTCTTTTAGATGATCCTCATCCAGCTTTCGGTTCACGGAAGTAATCATCCCGCCAAAAAGCGTATTTCCGTCCCAATTCTTCTGCAACCTGGTAACGGTGTAATTTGTCAGCGGCTCGGCCAGTTCCTCTCCGCGTACGCCTTTTCTCGAGGTCTGCGATTGTGTTTTGCCTGTGATACTCTCCAGCAAGCCTACGGTTAGCCCATTTTTGTTGGTTCCCGTCAGCTTAAGAGCGCCTAAAATTGGAATAAAGCTAGGAGTACTGGCGAAGTTTTCTATATTGTCTATTCCTTGTGGTTTGTAGGAAGGCATTGCACCGATACGACGTGAATAGAACATCATTCCCCGCTCATTGTTGTCAAATTCCAAGATATGTTTCCCCTCTAAGAAAAATGGGCGCTTTTCATCATAGAAAACCTCGTATGCCGTCAAGTTCATAACCGAAGGATCGAGTTCCACCTGCCCGTAATCGGGATTGATGGTCATATCCAAGGTATAGTCGCTCAAAGAGAACTTCGCGTCCAGCCCCGCATTCACGTGAAACTTCTGTCCTTTCTGGAAAGGACTATTCGGAATCTTCGGTTCATTTACATATTTTGTCATCGCATAGGGCAGAAACTCGATCCCTCTAGGTTTCGGAAGATCCGTCATACCATGCATCTCTCCAAAGGAAAAGACATGCCCGTTATTTTTTATAGGAATTAAACTCCAGTTCTGTACCTCATTATTTCTACGGATAATTCGGCGGACGTGCAGCCCCCATACCCCATCCTCGTTCTCTTGATTGTAGCGAAGTTGACTAAACGGTATCCGAAGCTCTGCCGTCCAGGAAGAGTCCTGCATATTGATATGCGTCCTCCCCTCCCATACTGCATTCCAGCTGAGGTTGACCGACAGCTTATCAGTTACCGTTAAATCCGTTTTATTTCCACCAAGATTGATATTGAACTCCGGAGCAACCCGATAGTCATGATAGGTATCGAAGGCAATACTGATCAAATCGCCATTGCTGTTATCGTCGCGATTCCCAATAAACGCATTCATCGTCTCAGGATGTTCATCTTTACAGTAAACACCGACATAGATATTCTGATCGTCGTAAAACAACTTGACGCGTGTCCACGAATTGGTATGCACGCGCTCGAAAGGAATAACCTGAGAGAATTTCTCCGACCACATACCTCGGTTCTGCCAGATATCCTCGTCGAGCTTGCCGTCAATCTGTGGCTTTTGGCTATCTATTTTACTGATATGATAAGTTCGCTTGTAGGCGTCTTCAAAGGTAACTACTTCTTTTCTTTCATCCTGAGCGCGTCCAATTGTTGCTAGGCAAACGAGCGATAAAAGCGCAGTTCCTGTTACTATATTCTTCAAGGCGATGTAGGTTTTGTTGTTGGTATCAAATGTATTAAAAAATAAGCGCATGTTTTTATGGTAACAACAATGAGAAAAAAGACATAGTATCGCTTTAAATATCATCCCCTAAAAATTACGTTAAACCGAATGCGTCTCCTTTAATCGGTAGTCTATGTAACTCAGGTTACCGATATGTTTATGCTAAGCGGATATCTTTGAAAGAAGAAGATGGCTATTTTGTTGATAAAAGAAAGGACGAGAATATGAATTATTTAAGAAGTTGGAATGTGATCAGGTTGCTTCGATTGGCTATGGGGGTGGTTATCACCATTCAGGGAGTGATGGCTTCACATTGGCTGATAGCAGGCTTAGGTGCGCTTTTCACCCTATTACCGATATTGAATATAAACACCTGTTCGTCGGGCGCATGCGAAGTGCCAAGAAGAAAAACCATGACGAGCAAGCAAGAGAACGGCCCTAGCAGCTATGAAAAACTAAATTGAGTTGTTGCATGCAGCCCTTTCCTATTGAACGGTCAAAAAAAGACTTTTCAATGGAGAGGGCTATTTTTGAGTTTTAGCAATCTTTCTTACAGGGTAGATCGCTTTAAATCGGTTCTACTCTCCACACCAAGAATCTCGTAAATCTGTTTGAGATGATATTTAACGGTATTTTCAGATATAAATAGCGTATCACCAATTTGCTTGTTCGTCATTCCTTGCTGCACCAATTTAATGATCTCCTGCTGCCGCTCGGTTAATCCTACTGAAGTTATATCGATTCTTTTTATTCCAAGCTCGTTGCGCTCATTAGTCAACTTCTCAATTTCATTACGTATATGATTATTTTCCCGCTCGACCAATACGCGCTTCTGTAAACTTACAATCAAGAGCCTCACCAACGTAATAATCAGCAATAACAAGATTCCACCAATAATAAGCAGATAGGTTTTATATGATTTTTCATATTCCACTTCCATATTCTTGCGCTGCTGCAAGAGTTCCTTCTCCAGCTCCGTCAATACCCCGCTAACATTGTTAGCATTGTATTTAGTACGCGTCTCGCTAACCTTTAGCTGATAATGAAAAGCATTTTTATAATCTCCCAGCTCCTTGTAATATGTAGTGATTGTTTCGTACATAATGATACGATAGAGATCCATTTTGTATTGCTCCGCATAGGCCAATCCTTTTTCGTATGCCTCAATAGCATCTGCATGCCGCCCCATTTTACCATATAGGGCTACTTTGACACGGTAAACATTTGGCAAATCTTTAGGACTCTCTTTCTGCAACAGCGCGATTGCCCGGTTTAGCTGAACTTCGGCCTCCTCATAATGACCTTCGCGCATCGCTAATATCCCAAGGATACTCGTATAAATAGCGACAGTCTCCTGATCGACATGTTGTAGATGCTTAGGCGTAATCATCTCCAGTAACTTATCAAACTCATCATAGCGTTGTAGATCGAAATACACGAAAAGACGTTCGATCAAAACTCTGCTTTTTATTTCGTCAGCATGTAAACTGTCGCGCTCTGCCTCCAAAAGAGCTAGATCCAGATTATTCAAGGCGACCGTATAATTGAATAGACGCTTATAGGTTAGCGACTTTTGCACATAGACATGAAAACGATCATAGGCCGTGGCGTCCTCGCTGCTAAGGATTTCTTCGAGATAGAGAATAGATTTATCATACTGATGCTGGTCGTTCAGCTTAGCGATCTTACGCTTCAGCTGTAAGGGATCGATAGACTGTCCATGTAAAGACAGACCGCAAAAAAGGGTAAAAAATACTAGTAAAGCCTTTCGCATTATTGAAATAAGATAGTCGAAAATGAGCGTTCGCTGTAGATGCTATTGCTTGTTTTTCGTAGGATAATAATAGATGTTAACAACAAAATTACCTTAATTCCCGAGTATTTGGAAGGCTTTTTTAGAAACAAATCCTCCATTGCTACAATTTCATTTGTCGATTACAGAAAGTATTGGCGGTTCGTTTCTATTCCACACAAACCATAACGCCGATACAGAAACCAGCTATCGACCTCGCCTAAAATCACTTAGCAACCACTACCCGCAGGGTAAGCTTCTCCCCCTACTCCAAGATTAGTGCGAAACTATACGACAAACTACCCTATGCTTATTTCCCATCAATTTTAGAAATGACGCATTTTTGCATCGAAATATTTATTAATCTAATTCAATTTTCATCATGAAATCATTTAAGTATATGCTAGCAATAGCAGTGTCTGGCCTATTTTTCGGTTCTTGTGGATCTTCAAAAAACATAGAGAATAGCATCAACTCGCAAACGACACAAATCAGCAATACGTTAAAGCGTAACGAGTATACGATCTTGGACAAGGATGCAATCTTTACGGTGGAAAACAAAAAACAGTTTAAGCGCTATACACTTGAGCAATTGAAGCAAGCAGCTCTCCTTGCTGCAGAAAGACAAGCGATTGAAAATGGCGCTGACGGCGTACTTAACCCACGTTATATCGTAGATCAGAAAAGAAAGAAATTCAAGGTGACCGTCCGTGCTAAGTCATACAGATTGAAGAGCGATAGCGAGTATATCGATATGGAAAACAAGTTGAAACATAACCCAACAGGCGTATAAATTGAATTTAAAAAGATACCGATTGTTCTGTATGCGACATCTACTTCCAGTTCTAATATGCATGATGATATTCCCGCTCGCTGCGACTCAAGCTCAGGAAATCAGTTTATCAGAATTGAAGAGCTTACGCAGCAAGGCTGTCGCAGAAGTCCAAAATGTCTTATATCAAAAAGGATTCTCGCTATACAGAACTTGGCGGGATGATGACCTCAAGCAGGACTCCGTAATCTACAGGAATGCGCAAGGCCATCTCTTAGGGACTATCCATGTCAAAAACACGAGCAAGAATAGGATATTCCTCGAGCTTTCAGAACCTGTTTTTTACGAGCAGACGCTCGATGAGCTGAAGAAAGCAGACTATAGATTGCTGAAGACGGAGGTCGGAAAGAATAACACATTAACCAATTCGTATATACGACCGCAATCCAAAGAGCTAGTACAGGTTATTATCAGCAATGATCCTGAGTCGGCAAACAATGGCAACAGCTATCGCCTGCTCATACGCCCTCAAGAGAACAAGGGGCTTAGGAAGAAGATACTAGGCAATAATTAAAATACAAAAAATCCTCTCCATAATTGTTAATTAGAAAGATGTATGCAATCTCCCCGATTGCGTTTTATTATCACTATTAAGTTGAAAAATGAAGAAGAAGCTGCCCAATTGGACAGCTTCTTCTCTCATTATAATTTAATCGATATCTGCATTCAACTAAATGCAGGCTGACTTTATTTCTAGGTATTAATACCCCGGATTCTGCGGCAACAAGTTTTGATTTCTATTTATCTCATCTTGCGGCACCGGTAATAGTTTATGATGATCTTTCACGTTAGCCTGCTTTTCTAAAGCATCGGGTTTTGTGAAAGATTCAACAACGATATTCCAACGTTTGATATCATACCATCGCTTCCATTCGAATGCCAGTTCTACACGACGCTCTTCGCGTACTGCCGCTCTGAATTGCGCCTGTGTCATTCCCGTCGCATCGGCAGGATAGGCCTGTTGTCCTTGCGGCGTATAGCGCGCTCGCGCTCTAACAGCGTTTAGATAACTGTAAGCTTCCGCCGTAGGACCGCCTTTGCTTTCGTTGATTGCTTCTGCAGCCATCAATAAAACCTCAGCATAACGGAAGATAACATGCTTGATATCCGAGTCTGCCCCATCAGCACCTGCATTGTCGCCTGGAAATAAGCACCATTTAGCCGTATGTATCTTAGGCCAACGGAACTTACTCCACGGTGTCATAACACCCTTTATTGGTGTTTCTAACAAGTAACTGATCTTCTTACGATAATCCTGATCCGAGAAGCTTGCAAACATCCCATTTGATGGGACTAATACGCTCCATCCTTGCATGTCAGCATCACGTACTCCCGTCATTGGTGCTGTATAATCCACATTTGAACTGTTCTCTCCTGTGATACCTCCCGTAAAGTCAGCAACCCATACGTGTTCGGATTGGAAACCCAAGTCTGCTTTCCATAGATCTTGGAAGTCTCTTACCAAAGCATAGTTATAAGAACTTGCAGCTTTGATTACCGCCTCAGCCTCGGTCGCGGCCTCAGCCCACTTCCCTTGTATCATGTAAATCGACGCTAATAATGTCTGTGCTGAACCTTTCGAAGGTCTTGCACGGTTATTACTTGCATAAGTATCGGGCAGATTAGCCACCCCAAACTTACAATCCTCGATCATATGGCCATATACTTCATCAGCCTTCGTTCTCGGAATGTCAGTTACTGTTGCTGGATCCGTAACGCTAGCACCCATATAAGGTACATCGCCAAACAATTGTACTAAATGTGAATAAAACAATGCTCTCAATACCCTAGCCTCAGCAATAAGCGCATTTTTCTTCTTCTCGTCCATCTGCACTTTCGGAATACCATCGATTGCCGCATTGGCCGCACCGATACCTAAATATGCGGTACGCCATACCGCAAGGATATCCTGATTACTAGCGTCATGGCTAAAGCTATTGAGCTGAATACGGCTGGATTGCGTACCGATATCGGCAATGTCCATATCATCACCCAATAATTGTAGCACCATGGTTAAACGACGCCCATATCCATCTCCGTTCGCAACTAAACTGTATATACCCATTACCGCAGCCTCAGCATCGGCTTCTGTATTGAAATACTGTGAAGGAACTAATATGCTGGTCGGTTCTTCATCCAACTTCGTACAGGAAGCCGATACAACACATAAACCAGCGATAACAAAAAACTTAAATATCTTTTTCATAATTAAAAGAGTCGAATTAAAACCTTGCATTAATACCAAATGTGAAAGACTTGATGTTCGGATAGCCCATGTAGTCTAAACCGATGTTCCGGTTAGAATCCTGGAAACTAACTTCTGGATCAAATCCGGAGTAATTGGTCCATGTCCAGATATTCTGGGCGCTTGCGAATAATCGCAATTGATCTATCCCGATTTTCCCGATAGCAGTTTTGGGAACATTATAGCCCAATGCTAAGTTCTTCAAACGTAGGTAAGAACCATCCTCAACCCAACGTGAGGATACTTCCGGATTATTAGAAGCACTAGCACGTGGCACATCCGTATTGGTATTTGTTGGTGTCCAGCGGTTCAATGCATCTTTTGTTGCATTTCCTTTTCCAGCCATCCAGTCTAATTCCATGCGCGTAATATTCAACATGTCATTACCGTAAGACCCTTGGAAGAAGATATTTAGATCGAAGTTCTTGTATTTGAAGTCATTGTTAAAACCGAAGATAAAGTCCGGATGAGGATTACCGATAATTGTTCTGTCATCTGCGTTAATCTTGCCATCAGCGCCGACAACCAAGTTATTGGAAGCATCGCGCCCAAAGATATCTTGGTACTTCACGTCGCCCGGCTTTTTGCTAGGTTGCGGACTAAAGTCATCGCCCTGTTGGTATACACCGTCAAATACCCAACCGTAGAACGCTCCAACCACTTCACCTTCGCGCAAGATCTGCGAGTCGGTAGACAACATATGCCCAGGAATAGTATTATAACGGATATCGCCACCCGGCAGTTGAAGGATTTTGTTTCTGTTGAAGGTAATATTGAAGTCGGTATTCCATTTCAATTCGCGATCGATATTCGTTGTTCCTAATGCAAATTCCCATCCTTTGTTCTCAACACTACCCACGTTCTGAAGTGAGCCTGTGTATCCGGAGTAGATCGGCAAGGGAACAGAATACAGTAAGTCGATCGTTTTCTTGTAGTAATAATCTACCGTCAGGTTGATTTTGTTATTCAAGAATCCGATGTCGATACCTGCATCAGTTTGTTTCGTTGTTTCCCAAGTTAAGTTAGGGTTGGCAACGTTCGTAGGACGAACAGCATTCACAGGTACTCCACCCATCGTCGCCAAGGTTGCGGAATAGCGCGCTAAGGACTGATATGAACCGATCTCGGAGTTACCCGTCTCCCCGTAACTTGTTCTGATCTTTAAGTTGGAGATCGCTTCGACAGATTCCATGAACGGCTCTTGGCTCACATTCCATGCGAAGGCTGCCGACGGGAAAAATGCCCATTTATTGTTTTCTCCAAAACGCGATGAACCATCGTAACGCCCTGTTGCCGTGAATAGGTATCTTCCCAATAGGTTGTAGTTGATACGACCATAGAAAGAAGACATGATCCAGTCTTCTAAATTCGAGGAGGCATTCTGGTAATTAGAACCGGCGCCTAAGTTCCAATATGAGAAGCTGTCGGAAATAAAGTTCCGATTGTTCGCTTGCCATGACTCGTTTCTTGAACTTTGATATGAGTAGCCAACCATTGCATCTAAATTATTAGCCTCGTTGATCTTCAGATTATAGTTCAAATAGTTCTCGCTGATTACGTTTGTATTTTTATGAGCAGCGATGGAGCCTATACCTCCAAAGTTACGTCCTTCTACCAATCGTTTTGACACGTAATTACCGGTACGCTGGTTGCTTACCTGTAAGCCCACCGTACTGCGGAAGATCAAATCTTTTAATAAGGTAAGCTCCAGATAGCCATTCCCCTGGAACAAGTCAGTTTTCACTTCATTAGCGCGCTCTCTGGCTGCCGCAACAGGGTTATCATGTGGATCCCCGAACTTCTTTAAGGTATAGTTTCCTGCGTCGTCAAAGACGCCCTGCGTAGGTTCGAAACGTAAAGCTCCCGAGATAACACCTGCAGCAGTCGTACCACTACTGCTCTCTTGTGTTCTCACGCCGTTTAATATACTTCTGTTAAATAGCAAACGTGTACCGATCTTGATGCGGTCATTCACCTTCATATCCAGATTCGAAGTCCCTGAGAAACGGCGGTAATCCGATTCTATCACCGTACCTTTTTGTCCATAATGATTGACTGCCGTGTAATATCGAATATTATCAGACCCACCGGATACCGATAATTGATTACTCAATAGATTTCCATTTCGGAAAACCAGATCCTGCCAATCCGTACCTTCACCTAATGACTCCGGATTGGGAAAAGGAATATTATTATTGCCGCCATTCACATAAACATCGTTGATGTAGGCTCCAAATTCCGATGCGTTCAACAGATCTAATCGCTTCCCGACTTGTTGTGTGGCAATGGAATTGTTGAACTCCACCATAGGCTTTCCGATCTTACCCTTCTTCGTTGTAATCATGATCACACCATTCGCACCACGCGAACCATAGATTGCAGTTGCCGAAGCATCCTTCAGAATCTCTATCGACTCCACATCCTCAGGTGCCGGCGGAGTACTGCCCGGGAAGCCATCCACTACATATAGAGGGTCGGAACTTGCGTTGATGGAAGTTCCTCCACGAACACGAACGCGCGGCGCCCGTCCAGGCTCACCGTTGATACTGGATACCGATACCCCAGGAGCACGCCCCTGTAATGCTTGCGCTGTTCCAGCTAATGGAAAAGCATTGATTTTCTCCGATCCTACCGAAGAAACAGAACCCGTCAAATCGCTCTTCTTCTGGGTACCATATCCGATTACAACTACCTGCTCGATATCCGTATCGGTAGAAACTAAACTAACATTCACATTGCTTTGTCCGCGCAATGGAACTTCTTGTGTTGTAAAACCAACCATCGTAAAGACTAACGTTGCATTCTGGTTATCCACCTGAATGCTGAACTCACCGTTAGCATTGGTCGTCGTGCCTGATCCGGCAACACCTTTCACCGTTACGGAAACCCCTTGAACCGGAGATCCGCCATCAGTCACTCGCCCGTTTACTGTTGATTGCTTAAAAATACTCTTGTGGATACTGCTCTCTGTTGAAGGAACAAGCGCATGCGCTTGTGTACCACCCATCACCAAAAACGAGGCGATGATGGACAGAATCTTGCCATTCATCCTTCTGGACGCCAAACCATTAAGGCCCGGCCGTACATCATAATTTTTGTACATGATTTTTTGTTTAAAATGGTTAACTCATTAATAGTTTATATAGGTTATTTATTATAGTATGGAACCAGAATGACACGACCAACAAAGCACACGGTGACCTGCGGAACCCTGAATTCTAAAATCCAATACGTCTATTTTTTACTTAAGTCTCCCTATGGTTAGTGTGGAGATCGACTGTACCAATGTACGTCAAAAGTTTATAAAGGTTGAAGCCAATTGATAACCATATGGAGTAATCTATTGAGCATCGATTTTATCCCTTCCTAGAATAATACAGGCGATAGGAATAATCATGTTCTCTCGCGAGAAGGTGTTAAGGAAGCTTCAGGTTGATGATATGACCTGAAGCTTCTTGGTTGTATATTTTTAGCACGGGTATTATCTACCCATCCAACCGCCATCAACAGTTAAAATAGTACCGTGAACATAGTCTGCTGCTTTAGAAGCAAGGAATACCGCCGGACCTTTAAAATCCTCTGCCTCTCCCCAGCGACCTGCAGGAATACGATCTAAAATCGATGCCGAACGATTAGCATCATTGCGCAAAGCTTCCGTATTATCGGTCGCAATGTATCCTGGGGCAATTGCATTGACATTTACGCCCTTGCTAGCCCATTCGTTGGCAAATGCCTTCGTAAGTGAAGCAATTGCTCCTTTCGATGCTGCATAACCAGGTACATTGATCCCGCCTTGGAAAGAAAGCAAAGAAGCCGTGAACACAATCTTCCCGGAGCCTCGAGCAACCATATCCTTACCAATTTCACGAGTCAGGATAAACTGCGCATTCTGGTTGATTTCAATGATTTCATCCCAATACTCATCCGGATGTTCAGCCGCAGGCTTACGCAGGATATTTCCAGCGTTGTTGAATAAGATATCAATGGTTGGATGATCTTGTTTAACCTGCTTGATGAATGCATAAAGCGACTCTCTGTTCGCAAAATCACATTGATAGGCGTAGAACTTTCTTCCCAAACCCTCGATAGACTTTTGCACTGCCGAACCTTCCAATTCCAACGATGCCGAAACACCAATGATATCCGCTCCTGCTTCCGCTAAACCCTCGGCCATAGCCTTTCCAATACCACGTTTACAACCCGTAACAATAGCTACTTTATCCTTTAAATCAAACGTATTCAAAACACTCATTATTTCTTATTTTAAAACTACCTTCAAAGGTTTCTTCAATTTATTCTTATACTCCTCAACCGCTTTATTCCAAGCCTCTGCATTGGTTATTTTCCCCGCACGATCCCATGCAGCTCCATTGTAGTAGACAAAGTCATTCCCGCTTTTCGCCGAACTGATCAGCAAAGCTTGCTCCGGACGATTATTATTGTATCTTACCTTTTGATTAGGCACAATAACCGCAACACCGGTACGCCCGCTTGCATTAATTTCAGGCTCCCAATAAGCTAAAGAATTATTGCCTTTCCCCACTGTTAACAAAGGATTCTCTTCCTTTCTCTTAACTATTCCGATCGCAATTGGAGTCGCTTTATTAGAGGAATTATTGAAATGCAAGGCAATCTTGTTGAAATGACTACCCGCATCCAAACTGATGGTTTTGCTTAGGCTAATCTGTTGCCCTTCGACCTCTTCAGGATCAAACTCTAAACGAAAGGTCGTACGCAGCGGTCCATTGTCTAATACCTGATACCGACGGTAATGCTTGGTATATTTCACCTCATCGTTGAAGTATAAAGCGACATCCCCAGCCCCTAGCGTATGTCCTACCGAATAGTAGTCCATTCCTTCGCCGTGGTCCTTATGGTAGTCATCAGTTTTATACCACTTATTGATTATCAGCTGATCGGTGCGCTTTGCCCAATAATCCATACCCTGCGCGTCATCTTTACGTCCCTCTAATGCCTTGCCATACATTCGGAAAGCGACCACATCATTCTCCCATGCAAAATCGTCAAACCGCTCAGGAACATAACGCGCATAGGTGTTCGGTACAAAAGCGGTCGGCGTACCTTCAGCTACCGTCAATGTGACGCGTTCTTTCGGCGCTACAGCAACCTGAACCAATACATTCACCGGCGTTTGGCCACCTAATCTCTCTATTTGGTGAGGCAATGTATTGCCACTTGCATCCTTCACCGTAAAAAGGGTATCCAAATTAAAATGTTGCTGAAACTTCGCGTAAGGGATTGATATCAATTCCTGCCGGATCAGATTCGTTGGGTTCGACACGAGGATTTGCTGCTGGGCATAGCTGTTGTAAACAGCCCCTGCGCTCAACAAGCATAGCAAGAGTATTTTTTTCATATTATCTCAGTTCTGTTATCGAACTCTTGTCCATATCATCATAATCCATATTCTCTCCGGCCATCCCCCAAATAAAAGTATAATTACTAGTGCCTGCACCCGAGTGGATAGACCATGGTGGAGAAATGACCGCTTGCTCATTCTGCATCCAGATATGGCGAGTTTCGTCAACCGGCCCCATAAAGTGCGAAACTGACTGGCCTTCCGGAAGATCAAAATAGAAGTAAACTTCCATTCTTCTGTCGTGAGTATGCGCAGGCATCGTGTTCCACACGGAACCCGGCTTCAATTCAGTCATCCCCATTTGCAGTTGGCAAGTCTCGATGACTGTATGCAATAGCATTTGATTGATCACGCGGTGATTGGAAGTCTCCAACGAACCCAGTTCAATCTTATTCGCCTGTTCCTTTGTCACTTTCCTCGTCGGATAGCTATGATGTGCTGGCGTAGAACTCAGATAGAACTTTGCAGGCTCTGACGCACTGTTACTGCTGAAGTAAACATCCTTCACACCCTTGCCTATATACAAAGCCTCCTTGGTTCCTAAGTCAATCTGTTCGCCGTCCACCTCTACTGTGCCTGCTCCACCAACATTGATGATTCCTAATTCGCGACGGCTCAAGAAGAACTCCTCTTTTAAAAGAGGTTCTATCGTTTCTAGCTTTAACTTCTGATCGACCGGCATTGCACCCCCAGCCATGTAACGGTCAAAATGTGTGTAAACAAAGTGAATGCGATCGTTCCAAAATAACCTGTCGATTAAAAAGTTCTCACGCAGTCCTTTCGTGTCTAAAGTTTTGGTTTCATTTGGTCCAATAGCATACCTGCTTTCAAAGGTAGTTTCCATAACATAGTTTGTTTTATTTGATTAATATAGGACTAACAATTAGCGATAAGCCCTTTTATCTGCGAAATCGATTTCGACTAGGCTTAGGATTTCCCGAAATGCAGTATCGATTCCTACCCCCACTTCTCAGGCTTCCAGGTGACTACTTAGCGGCCGTAGCGACGGCTCGTATTAATCTCCGAAAACGATAGCGTAACTAAAGTTTTCAAATACCAGAGATATTTAATAAAATTGGGAATATTATAAACGCTATACCAGTAGGTCAGTCTGACAGCACAACCCAAAACCTAACAATCAAACGGTTCCTGCTCAGTTTTGCCTAAAGCACTTAACCAAGATCATAAACTAATGAACGAACAGAAAGCAGGAAAATATAGGTGGACCATTTGTGCGTTGCTATTTTTCGCCACAACGATCAATTACCTGGACAGACAAGTATTATCGCTTACATGGAAAGACTTTATCTCGCCAGAATTTCATTGGACAAATAATGACTACGGACTAATTACCGCCCTATTCTCCATATTTTATGCTGTGGGGATGCTCTTTGCTGGTCGTTTTGTCGATTGGATGGACACCAAGAAAGGCTTCTTATGGGCTATAGGCGTCTGGTCAGTTGGTGCGATTCTTCATGCCTACTGTGGAATTGCTACGTCAGGCATCCTTGCCGGCGAGTGGTTCGTTGGGTTTGAGGGCGCAAAAGAGGCCATTGCCAATGTGCATGATGTTGCTCGCGTGGTCAATGTGTCTGTTGTACTTTTTATCTTCGCCCGATTTGTATTAGCCATCGGTGAGGCTGGAAACTTCCCTGCCGCGATCAAAACAACAGCAGAATATTTCCCGAAAAAAGACAGAGCATTAGCAACAAGTATATTCAATGCTGGTTCGACTATCGGTGCTCTCGCTGCCCCTCTTTCTATCCCGGTTATCGCAAAATGGTATGGTTGGGAAATGTCTTTTATTATTATCGGTGCGCTTGGATTCGTATGGATGGGCTTTTGGATCTACATGTACGATAAGCCCGAGGTACACCCTAAAGTAAACGAAGCAGAATTAAATTATATACAGCAGGACGATATTTTGGAAGCGCAGCAAACAACGAATGTGGATGCTGTTCCGACCGGTAAAGTAACAATCATGAACTGTTTGAAACATAAACAAACCTGGGCATTCGCAATTGGTAAGTTTATGACCGACGGCGTATGGTGGTTCTACTTGTTCTGGATGCCTGCCTACCTAAGCTCGGTTTATGGCATCAAATCGTCCGATTTGAATGGTCAGTTAGCCCTTTTTGTATTGTATAGCATCACAATGCTGTCCATTATAGGTGGTTGGCTACCTTCTTATTTTATCAATAAAGGGATGAATGCATACGCCGGACGTATGCGCGCTATGTTGATCTTTGCGTTCTTCCCATTAGTGGTATTGCTTGCACAGCCCTATGGTCATATATCTTTCTGGATTCCGGTTTTATTAATCGGAGTTGGAGCAGCAGCTCACCAATCTTGGTCGGCAAATATCTTCTCGACAGTCGGCGATATGTTCCCTAAGAAAGCCATTGCAACGGTTACCGGAATTGGTGGATTAGCAGGTGGTTTGGGATCATTTTTCATCAATATTTATTCTGGAAAGCTGTTTGACCATGCCGAAACCAACTGGAGCCAAGTGAATGGTGAAAACCTAGTAACTCGATTCCCGGAACTGGCCAATGTGGAGAGTAAGAAAGCTTTCTTTGAGCAACAGGGTGTCGCAAATATTGAAGAATTCTTAAAGCAGTTGGCTGCACAAGGCCAGACGGTAGTAAACGGGATTGATGAAGGTTATATGATCATCTTTACCTTTTGTGCTGTCGCGTACTTGATCGCTTGGTGTATTATGAAAATATTAGTACCTAGAATGAAACCTGTTAAGCTGTAGAAGAGCGACGGGGTATAATCGTGGTATCCAATATGGTCGTGTCGAAATCAACCTGTGAGCGGTTTTTCGACTCGACTAATTCTATTAACTTCTCCACTCCCTTATAGCCGATATCAAATGCCGGCTGAATAATCGTCGACAAAGAAGGATTGAGCGACTCCGCAACTTCCGTATTTGCAAATCCAATAACCGCAACCTGCTCCGGGACGGAAACACCTAACTTTGAAAGAATACCAAGGGCACTGACGGTAAGCGTATCCGTTGTACCCAAAAGACCGATAGGCACCTTATGTTCTTTGAGTTTCGTTGCTAGGATATTGGTCAGGTTTTTTATCAAATCCTCTCGGGATTGACCGTAATCCACTTGAATAATGTTTTCTACCTTTTCGGGTATGTAATTAGCCAACAAAGCCTTCTTATATCCAGCAATTCGCTTCTGACTCACGCCAATATTCATCCCACAAAGCACCACAATATCCTTTCTTCCCATATCGATAAGATGCTGCGTAGCGTCGAAAGCGCCTTTTTCATTATTAACGCCAATCTTGAATGTATCCAGTTCAAAATCAATACGGTCGACCAAAACTAGAGGACAATTTTGATGAAACTGCTTGAGGTATTTCAGATCGCTGTTTGCGGAAGGCGTTATGATCACGCCATCGATATTCTGTTGATGTAAGGTGCGCAACGAGTCGCGCTCCAAGTCGGCATTCTCCCTACTTTGCATAAAAACCAGCTTGTAATTACGCTCATAGGCCGCCTGCTGAGCGCCCTCAAGAATCTGCGACTGAAATGGATTTGCTAGATATGGAATAATAACCGCGATAGTATTGCTGCGCCCCGTTTTTAGGCTTTTCGCCAGGATATTTGGTCGATAGTCATATTCATCAGCCATATCACGAACGCGTTGCTTCGTTTCATCACTAATTTCAAAACTATCGTTCAAGGCTTTCGATACCGTAGATATCGAAATCCCCAACTTTTTTGCCAATTCCTTCAAGGTGATATTACTCATCGTCGCTTACTTCCTTTTAAATCAATTTAGGCCTGCTGAAACAACCAGTGCATGAATAAAAGTACTAGTTTTTTTAGCTGCTCTCCTTTGACTAAAATAGTAAATATATTTCTATAACGGCAATGGGTGACTTTTCGCCTGCTTCTCCTATGCAAGCCTCATAAGAATATGCTCAATGAATAAGGTAAGTGTGGATCAATATAGGGTCCACTTCATGTTTACCCCGATAGAGATTCAGACCTACAACATTTAAAGGCGACCTGGTGTGGTTTATTAAGTTCACGACACGTACTAAACTTGAGCCAACAGTAACAAGATTCCGCTAATTCAGGGGATAACTAATAAAGGCTCTTGTATTTGCTAGGATTAGCGAAGTGCCTGCTGAGTCTTTACCGAACGACGTAATTAATACGATGTTCCTTAGCGAAAACTGTAGCTACAGAAACCATTCTGTTTTGTTTGTTTAGCATTTCAGTCTCGGTCGTTGTAAACAGTTGATCAACTGCGATCTTCACCTCCTCAGAAGACTTCCCCGAGTCGATCATTTCTGCTATACGTAGATAATCCTTTTCAAAAAGGCGTTTCCCGGATACCATATAATCCAATGAAGCGCTAATCAATTCTTGGGCATCTTTGGTCTGTTTAAGCTCTTTAGCCTTTTCAATAGCCTCATGCAGCGGGGCAATTGTTCTGGAATTAATGTATTCCTTCGCGGTAGACGGCAGGTTATTTTTTGACTTTAGTTCTAAGATTTCAGTGAAATATATGGGTCGATAAGCTGTAGAAACCAAATTAGCATTCAATGCGGTACGTTGGAAAATCTGCTCTTTCGTCGGCGAAGAACACGCCAAAAACAGCAGCGATAGTAAAAGCAAGGGCCTTAATTTCATTTGATGTTTCATGGTATAGATTAATTACAATAAGTAATTTTATAAACCGTTAGATTTCGGTTTGTTTAGATAGTCACAACTTTCTAGCCAAAGAAGTTTTTTCTAATTTTTTTTTCAGTCAGAAAACTAAAAAATGGTTATAGGGTGCTTGTGTTTATAAGGGAGACCTAGAGCTCCAAAATGTTTAAGTTACTTCAATTTTCTTCATCTATCGACATTTCCTTAATTTGAGCGATTAATTAATTTGATATTCTTTCAGATATAACGAAACCCTCTGTGCGGTTGTTTTTTTACGAAAACTTTATCTAATTAACCGATTTAACCATAATCACATTGGCATAAAATAATATTTCAGATTAATTTATGATTTTTTATTTCCTAATTTTACCATTTTAGCAAAAATGTCAAACGAAGATTCTCATTCCTATAACCAATTGTTGGAAGCTATCAGCCATGGTAATGAGCGTGCATTTTCGATATTTTATGATTTATTTGCCACTGAACTAACCCGGCATATCTTTTCTAAGGTAAATGATCAAGAAGTTGCTGAAGATATCCTACACGATCTTTTTCTTTCACTTTGGAAAAACAAAAGTCGATTGACAGAAATCATATCAGTGCCTGCTTATCTATATTCATCCTGTAGATACCTTATCATCGCTTGTTCTAGAAAAAAATATTCGAAGCCAACCCTACAATTAGATATATCTTCACTAGATATCTTAGATGAGGACGTACCGCTAGAAGACCGCCTATACTAGCTTCCTTATTTCTTTAAATCGCGTTTTAGAAAAACTTAGAAAACAAGCCGGGCTTTTTCCAACTGTTTTTATATTCTGTGGCGAGAGCCGAGGGATTATCGAAGGAAAGAACATAGTTCAATGTTCTATGGGCATCTTTCAGATCACCTGATTGATATAGCGTATGGGCCTTTGCCAAATATACATCCTCCGACAGATCATCATAGCCCCATCCTTCCTGATCGTATATTGCCTGAAACTGATCTGTATATTGCGTAACCAAAGCTTTGTTGTTCAACTTATCATGCAACTGAATACCATAGCTCAACCAAAGCGAATATTCCGAAGCTTCCAATGTTTGCCCTACAAACTGGTTATAGTCCTCAAACATCGCCGCCCCTTCGCGATATTGAGCCAATTGAAAATGGCTCTTTACGATCATATAAATCGTCTTGGCCTTATCAAAGTCGTTCAGCAGGAACGAACGCTTATTTTCCATGTATAAGCGTGCCGCTTTATTAACATCTGCATAATTTTCCGCCTCGTTGTTGATCTGCATCAAATGATATTGCGGATTTGCTTCGTCGGGGAAACGACTTGCCAGTTCGGCATAGTACGCCCGCCGTACCTCATTAGGTTCATCCGCGAAGTAAGTAAATAAAACGCCTTCAACGAGATTTTTCGCATATTCAAAATCCCGAAAATCATAGTCTGAGATATCAGGATTCTCGTTGTAATGCCCATAGATTTCAAAAAGCAGTTCCTCGGCTTCTGCCTTAATATCTTCCGAAAGGCCTAACTTGTCATGCACGACAATCTGCGATGCGCGATGCTGGATATAGTTGTAATAATACACCATATCCTCGTTATAAACGCTGAAAAAGTTATGAATTGCCACGTTGGCACCCTCATAGTCCTCCCCTTTTATTAAAGAATCTACTAAAGTATTGTGCAATTCTGCAAATTCCGAATACAGCAAGCCCTCTTGAGCAATCTCTGCCGCATCGGCATAACGTTTAAATGCCGCCAAGACAATCGCATAGTTATTGCAGTTCATCGCCATATTATGGCGGTCGCCTAACGTGTCACTCTCAAACTCCCAATCATCAAAGTACCTATGGAAAGCGTCGTAGGCCTGTTTATAGATCGCTAACTCTATCTTTCGAAACTCCATCCTCGTCTCTTCGTCCACATGGAGTCCCGATATGAAATTTGCGATATCTACACCGGCATTATAAAGATCTCTTGGTTTATCCGTAAAGGTGGGGACGGAAGAACTGATCAGTTGATGCGCCAAAAACTTGGATTCCACCTGCCGACGCCAACTGAGCACATTGAGGTGTAGCGTGCAGGCTTTATCTAGTAGTTTTATCGCTTCTAAATAATCGCCGTGTTCGTATAAATAAGTTCCTGCAAAGTGAAAACTCGCATATTCATTTGGGTTGCTCTGCATCAAGGCGTCGGCATGGCGAAAATAGAAGTCCTCTTCCTTACCGATCTTTTCTGCATAGTTTCGTTCGATTATCATCTGATAATAATAAACATCAGGATTGCTGTACGACTGATTGATCAATCCCTCAAATCGATGATACCATTTAACCAAACCTTCTTGCGTCGTATGATCAGAATTGTCGCCCTCGATCAATTTCATCATAATTTTCAAGGATAGGTCCACTGCTTGATTTTCATAAGCGATCTCTGCCAAATCCAAATAACTCTGGTTATTATTGCTCACATAGTGTTCGATTTGATCGGCAATCATATTAACAATTTCTCCGCCGGTCGCAATCTTTGAAAAATCCAGTACATAGATTTTCTTTAACCAGAAGTAGGAAATATTCCTATCCATCAAGTCTCGGTTATCCGCAAAGGCTTCCCTAAAAAAAGCAATCCCTCGCTCGATAGTCGCCAAAAGATGCTCCGTTTCGCCCAGCGATTCGTAAATCTTGACCAAAAAATCAAAACCATAGGGTGCTGACTCGGGCTGTGCTATCAGCGCTTGCGCATAAGCAATAAACTCATCCTTATTCTCTTCTGTAATGTGCTTCTGCGGACGTGCAATCTGCCAAAGGACATACTCATTCCCCAAAGAATAGTTCAATATATTATATAGCGCTTTATTATTTGAAGGGTCTAATGCTAAAATTCTTCGTAAATAGGGTATAACGTACTGCTGTATGGACGCATATGCTTCCTCGTGGCCTTCACGATAGGCCAGATCATGATGAGCAACAGCCATTAGAAATAAAACATCCAGATCGTTCGGTGACGACACGAGCGCCTTCTCACCCTCTGCGATACATGCTTCAATCTCATTGGCATAAAATAACTGTTCAAGTTCTTCGTAATTCATATTCATAAAGAGTACGCTATATCTATAAAATTCGTATACCGAGCCTACAAAAAAAATGTCGACCGCTACTTTTAGAGTAGCAAATTACAAAATCTAATTCCAACCCCCCATCGCCCTTTTCGGGGATATTTAGAAATCAGGGAGAAAACTTTTAAAAGGTAGTTCGATTCCGCGACACCGTTTCCTAATAGTCGTTATTGTTTTCTAAATGAAACCCTCCTCTCCTCCGACACCTGTCTCCCGATTCGCCAATTTGAATGCCTCAAGCAAAACGTCTTTAACTTCTAGCAAAGATTAAAATCTGTATTGATATGGCAGATCTTTATCGGGTAATCCTATCTTTATAGAAAGATTCGATTTCAAAAAAATTAAAAGAATAGGAAGCCAAGATGAACAAACGAGAAGAAGTAATCCGTAATTACATCGCTGCGTATAACAGTTTTGACATCCCTCGGATGTTGGCAGACTTTGCTGATGATATTCAATTTGAGAATATACAGAATAATGTAACCACAGACACCCTGAAAGGAAAGGATGCGTTCCGCGAACAGGCGGAAATGGCAATGGAATATTTTTCTGATCGAAAGCAGACCATCACTTCGATTCAACATCTCAGCGACTACTCCGAAATTGAAATTGAATATGAAGCTACCCTGGCGATGGACTTCCCGGGCAGCGTAAAAAAGGGTGATAAGATTAACTTGAAAGGCAAGTCAATCTTTACTTTCACTGAAGACAACAAGATTCAAAAACTACTGGATATCAGTTAATGTCCATCCTTATTGCTTCTGCATTATTATTTCAGGGGTTTAAAAAGCATCGACTACAGCACTCACAAACTCCAGCTCATCGGCAGATAATTTCAGTTCGATAGACTTGGCATTTTGTATCGCCTGGTCGGCATTTCTAGCACCCGCCAGAGCCACTGTAATGCCCGCCCGTTCGATGGTCCAGCGTAAAACTAGCTTACTCAGGCTCACCTTTTTATCATCGGCAAGGGGCTTGATTCGCTCTAAAAGGATGTTCGCCTTCTCGATAAAGTCAGGTTGGAAATGAGGAAGATTAGCACGGTGGTCGCCTTCTTGGAAGATATAGCCAGCATGGATCTTGCCAGTTAACAACCCGCGCTCCAAAGGACTGTATGCCAACACCGATTTTCCGTGCTGAATACAATAAGGAACCGTTTCATCCTCCACAGCTCGGTTTACCATGCTGAAAGGGATTTGGTTGGACACGAGAGGAATGGTGCGCTCTGCTTCTGCCATCTGGGCTGCGTTGTAGTTGCATACGCCAACATAGCGTACCTTGCCCTGCTCTACCAATCGCGATACCGCTTCAAAGGTTTCGTCGATGGGCGTCGTGACATCGGGCCAATGAATCTGATACAAATCGATATAGTCTGTCCCCAGTCGTTTCAAACTTTGTTCGCATTCGTAGATTACCGAGTCTTTGCCGGCATATTTATAGATCTCGATTGCTTCACCATCATTGTTTTTACTGTGGAAGGCGAACTCGCCTTGGTCTGAGTCCCAGCGCATCCCAAATTTGGTTAGTAGCTGAACCTTATCGCGCGGCAGACCTCTTATCGCTTCGCCGACAATCTCTTCGGAAGTGCCTTGTCCATAGATTGGTGCGGTATCAATAGAAGTTACGCCCAGGTCGTAGGATGCTCGAATGGCCTGGATTGCATCATTTCTGTCGGTTGAACCCCACATCCAGCCGCCTGCAGCCCACGCACCAAAGGTGATCGCAGACACACTTAATTCACTATTGCCTAATTTTCTGTATTCCATAAGTTATTCGCTTTTATCTTAATTTAACGTTGATGAATGAATTGTCTTATGCTCATCGAGCGCAAGGTTGAGTATCGCCTGCAATAAGAACTTTTATTCGACCGATTTTGTTTCACCTAACTACATTAAAACAAGCTGATTACCCGAACTGCTTAACAAATTTATTCAATAATAACTAGGAAAACAATATCCGAGCTAGCATTGCTTTGGGAATTCCGAGAACGCTAAGTAAATTGGAAATCTTATATTTACATAGAATTTACGAAAGGAATATTTATCATGAGAGTAATTTCGAAAACGATACCTGCCGCGCTTCTTATATTGGCATCCTGCAATAATCAGCCGAAAGAACATCAAACAATGAATGCTGATAGCACTGAAACAGAGCAGCTACAGACTCCGGCAAATAATGCTATTCCGTATGTCTTAGCGCAAAATTATTTTGTGAAAAATACGATAGGGGAAGATCGAAACGGTATTCATAAGATTGAAACCCAAGCGGCTTTCGACGAACTGTTCTCGCCCGCAGCAACCATGGGAAAGGATGGCCAGCCAACGCCCATTGATTTCGATAAACAATATGTCATCGCTATTATCTCAGCGACTTCCGACCTGACACCGACCATCGATAGTATAGCGGTCGAAAAACAGGGTGAAGAAATTGCTGTTACTTACAAGGAAGTTCTAGGTGAAAAACAGAGTTTTAGCGTTCGCCCGGTCGCTATTTTGCTTGTCGACAACCAATTTCAGGGCAACTTGAAAACAGAAATACAGCAAGAGATTTAAACCTACTTTAGTTCTTTCTTATCATTGTATATTTCATCAAGAAGACCATACAGCTCGGGATGGTCTTCTTCTAATTGCGTTGGTTTCTGGAAGAAGTACTCGGAAACCACCGCAAGAAACTCCGCTTGATTCGTTGCCGCATAATCGCGAATATCTGATTTGTCTCTACGTATAAGTGATATGGTTTCGTGCATCTCCCTCAACCAGGGATTAATCAATTCCTTAGGAATGAGGTATTCCGGTACACCATCCACCTCACCGTCTGCCTTATCAATTAGGTGCACAAACTCATGGATCGCAGTGTTATTATTGGAATTCTGCTGGAACCCCGCCAACAATGCAGGAAGCGAAAGAATCATCTTGCGATGCATCGCGCCATCCCCGACCATGCCGAGTATATTGCGCTCATCGTCTAACGTATTGTATTTCTCATTGAAAACTTCGGGATAAATCAACACTTCATCCAGATTCTCGTACGACCAGGAATTGAAGTGAAATAAGGGTATGGTGGCACTTGCAGCAACCAATACACGATGCTCATCCGTGATTTTAGCGCCCTTTTCAGGGCTTATCTTAGTCGTTTGAAGGAAATACTCCACCCTACTAACGAAAGTGTTCTGTTGCTCCTGATTTAGCTTCGTAAAGAACTTCACATCCTCGGTCAACACCTTCAAGATCGTATCATGCGTCGGAATGACGGCATTAACAACTTTTTTGTTGCTGACATTGCTCCATACGAAATATACAAGGATAAGTCCGAAGACGAAGATGAGTACGGTGACTAAGATTGGTGAGTATTCCATGCTGTTGATTGTGATAATCTAAAATAAGTGGATTCTTTAGCATTTCCTAAGCAAAAGAGAGGCCTAAAAGCAGTTGCAAATTAAGACATTAGGAAAAAAAATAGCTGTCCTTTTGAGACAGCTATTTTCTATAGGATATTGTTGGGCTTACATCATGCCGCCCATACCGCCACCCATTGGAGGTGCACCAGCACCAGCAACGTTTTCTTCAGGCTCGTCTGCCAATACACATTCTGTTGTCAATAACATCGACGCTACAGAAGCTGCATTTTCTAAGGCTACACGAGATACTTTAGTTGGGTCAATAACACCCGCAGCGATTAAGTTTTCGTATTTGTCAGTGCGTGCATTGTAACCAAAGTCTGCCGATCCTTCTTTTACTTTTTGAACGATTACAGCACCTTCGATACCTGCGTTAGCACAGATTTGACGTAATGGCTCTTCGATAGCGCGTTTGATAATGTCAATACCGATTTGCTCGTCTTCATTGTCTCCTTTAAGGTCACTCAATGCTTCAGTAGCACGGATGAAAGCAACACCACCACCTGCAACAATACCTTCTTCTACCGCAGCACGAGTAGCATGTAAAGCATCATCAACACGGTCTTTCTTCTCTTTCATTTCAACCTCAGTAGTTGCTCCAACGTATAATACCGCAACACCACCTGACAACTTAGCTAAACGCTCTTGTAATTTCTCACGATCGTAGTCAGAAGTCGTAGTCTCAATTTGAGAACGGATTTGTGCAACGCGTGCTTTGATATCATCAGCCACACCAGAACCATTGATAATAGTTGTGTTATCTTTGTCGATAACTACTTTCTCAGCTTGTCCTAAGTATGATAACTCAGCGTTTTCTAATTTATAACCTCTTTCTTCAGAGATCACTGTACCACCAGTTAAGATAGCGATATCTTCTAGCATAGCTTTACGACGGTCACCGAATCCAGGAGCTTTTACCGCAGCTACTTTCAGCGATCCACGGATTTTGTTCACAACTAATGTAGCCAATGCTTCGCCATCTAAGTCTTCAGCAATAATCAATAATGGCTTGCCTGTTTGTACTTGTTTTTCCAAAATCGGCAACAATTCTTTCATGTTGCTGATCTTCTTGTCGTAGATTAAAATGTAAGGGCTTTCTAATTCAGCTTCCATTTTATCTGAGTTCGTCACGAAATATGGAGATAAGTATCCACGATCGAACTGCATACCTTCCACAGTTTTTACTTCTGTTTCAGTACCTTTTGCTTCTTCAACGGTGATAACACCATCGTTTCCTACTTTTTCCATTGCTTCAGCAATTAATGAACCGATGATCTCGTCATTGTTTGCAGAGATAGAAGCAACTTGTTTGATTTTGTTATTGTCAGCTCCCACTACTTGAGATTGTGCTTTCAAGTTATTTACAACTGCAGCGACAGCTTTGTCAATACCGCGTTTCAAATCCATTGGGTTTGCACCTGCAGCAACCGATTTGATACCTGGAGCAACGATAGCTTGTGCTAATACTGTTGCAGTAGTTGTACCGTCACCTGCTTGATCAGCAGTTTTAGATGCAACTTCCTTCACCATTTGAGCACCCATGTTCTCTAAAGCATCTTTCAATTCGATTTCTTTAGCAACAGAAACACCATCTTTAGTGATCGCTGGTGATCCAAACTTCTTTTCGATAATTACGTTACGACCCTTAGGTCCTAATGTTACTTTTACAGCGTTCGCTAAAGTATCAACACCTTTTTTTAATGCGTCGCGCGCTTCAACGTTATATTTTACTTGTTTTGCCATTGTTATGAAAATTGTAGTCGAATAATAACAGTACCGATCATTCTTTCGCTGCTATTATTGTTAGATTGTTAATGATTGATTGATTAAATTACAGAACTGCGTAAATATCAGCTTCACGCATAATTAAATATTCTTTACCTTCATAAGTAATTTCAGTACCTGCATATTTACCATACAATACTTTATCGCCAACTTGTACAGTAAGAGGTTCGTCAGGTTTTCCAGTACCTACTGCAACGATTGTACCTTGAGATGGTTTTTCTTTCGCTGTGTCAGGAATGTAGATACCCGATGCTGTTTTTTCTTCTGCTGGAGCAGCTTCAACTACTACTCTGTCTCCGATAGGTTTAATACTTAAAGCCATAATTGTATATCAGTTTATTATATTTTAATTTACTTATTCGAACGTAAGGCATCAGTAACTATGCCAATCAAAAAAAGAGCTTTTTTCTTGCCAATTTTTCCATTTTCAAGCCCAATTACTGACATATGCGAAGGAAATTCGTGTCAGTCTGTCAAAATGACCATCAAACAATTTTAACTTGCCAAGTAGGCCATTGCACTTGGAAATAAAAAAGCCCTGTCACATTGGACAGGGCTAAATAAATATTTTTAGTGAGATTAAGCTTATTTAGTGGAATCTGTAGCCGCAGGTGCCTGAGCTGCAGGTGCGGTAGTACCTGTGGCAGGAGCAGTAGGATTTGCGTTAGGATTCAAGTTGAGATTAGGACCTTGCGCTGGCGCCTCAATCTGATCCCCTAAACCACCGGTCTTTGTTCCTGAAGGCCCCATGATGTTGATTGCTAAACTGAACACCATTAATGCGATGATTAAAATCCATGTACCTTTTTCTAAAATATCGCCGGTACGTTGAACCCCCATTAAGTTAGCTCCGCCAGAAAATCCTGAAGATAAACCTCCACCTTTTGGATTCTGTATCAATACAAAAAACGATAATAATAAGCTCGCTAAAATGATAAGGATAATAAATAAGGTTGTCATTTCTATATTTCTATTTATAACTTTTGTTCTAACTCTTTAATTCGGGTCGCAAAGTACGATTTTTTTTCTGGATTCTCGGAAATTAATTTTTTAAACACCAAAATCGCTTTCTCATACATGGCCTGTCCTTCGTAAATATTTGCTAAGGTCTCGGTGACAACAGAAAGACGATCTTCAGAGCTCTTTCTTGCTTTATTTTCGTTGTTGATTTCCTCTGCCTTCGGAGGTTGAATTTGAGGCTCTTCACGAATAAACTTCTCGATGACCTCATCTTTCTCTTCCGCGGGGTTAAATTCTACTGTATCTTTTTGATATTGCGCGCTGAGCTTATCTTCCGGGTTTTGCAAATGGAAAATATTCTCTCGGATCTGCTGATCTAAAATAGCTTCATCCAACTTACGTGGATCGAACTGTCCCTTATGGGGTTTCGGAAATGCGGGCTGTGCAAAAGGCTGATAAGTATCCGCATGTTCAAGTCGAGTCTTGTATAACCACCAACGGAAGCTATACGGCATGAGCTCATCATTATATAAGCTAATATCCTCTTGGGAACGCACATTTTGTTCTTCTACATCTTCGGCCAGTGCTACTGGTTCTTCCTCTTCAATCTCCTCCTCGACCTCCACTTCTGGAGCAACCCTAACAGTACTCCTCGGTTTCGCGCCTAAAACATACTTCTCATAATCGAAAAGTTGGCTCTCATCAATCTCTTCCTCAGGCTCTTCGTCTTCTAAATGATCCTCAGCGACCTTCTCTTCCTCCGCCGTAGCGCTCGTTGGCGAATCTTCCGATAACTCTTTTTCGGCTTCTACATAATTAAGTTCCTCTTCAGCAATCTCTTCCTGCTGTAAATCTTCCACTTGGGGAGTATCTTCGATATCCTCCGCAAGAGCCGATGGAGCTTCTACCTCTTCAAAACTAATATAATCATCGGAATCTACTTCCAGCTCTGGAATAACCTTTACCGGCTTTTGCAGATAATCACGCAGCCAGAACGCATTATAGGCATACAACAAGGTCTTCTGCTTATCAATTGCCTGTTGTTCCAATTGCTTTCTACGTTCATTTGCAAAAACGATGGGTTGAGCATAAGGATATTTGGAAAGCAAGTACTGAAAATCCGCCTCACTAACTTCTAGGGGATTCTCCAATGCTTTTCTAAATATATTAAGTTGATCCATTGTATTGAATAAGTAGATTACCAGTTGTTAAAAGCTCTATTAAAGATGTCTTCCGTTAGCATCTTCACTATTTCTGCAGACAGGGTGTTCTCTTGCGCTGTAAATTCACCGCGAAACTCTTTGAATTGTGTAAAAGATTCTTCAAAGTCGCTTTCACCTGTTTCGTCTTTCGTATTTTTATAAGTCACTTTTACAGTAACTGTCAAGCGATTCAATGCGGCAAAATCAGTATTAGACTCAACTGCAGCCGCTGTAATAGCGTAGTTGGTGATGACACCCTCAAAAAGGGCATCGCCGTCCTGATTCACCTGACTTAAGCGAGATTGCGTCCGGATCGTTTCTTTCAGCTTCTCGGTGAAAGTCTGACTTAAATTCGGATTTACAACCGGAGAAATATTCTCAAAGAATGCCACGGAATAAGTCTTCAGATTTTCTGGAATTGATCCACCAGACAAACTATAATTTACACCACAACCTTGAATCAAGCAGACCATTAACATGGCTAATAAACTGCCAAGGGCGAATCCTCTTATCTTGAACATCAATTTGATAGATTAGTCGAGATTTAAATCTTTAATTTTTCTATACAAGGTACGTTCTGAGATCCCTAGCTCCTGAGCCGCTGCCTTCCTCTTACCTTTATGCTTTCTCAGGGCCTTTTTGATCAAATCAGACTCCTTGTCTACCAAAGATAATGATTCCTCAACTTCCTCAACATCTTCTGTATCATAAGTTAAATAATCGTTCTTGTTGCCATTCGGCTGATTCGGCTTGTGGATCGTTAATGTTGGAGGCTGCGCGATCGCATAATCGTCATTAACAATATTCGTTGTTGCAGGACGAACTTCTTGATATAATTGATTGATATATGGCGAGTTCTGTTCAATAGTCCCCGGATTGAAACCATTCTGAATCAATTCAACCACGAGCTTTTTCAAATCGACCATATCTTTTCTCATATCAAAAAGCACCTTATACAACAGGTCTCTTTCGGAAAAATTCTCTTTATTCGCATCCTTTACCGGCATCGGCAATGTGGTATGCAATTCGATAGGGATGTAGTTGCTCAATATTTGAGCAGTAACAACTCGTTCCTTTTCCAGTACAGCGATTTGCTCGGCAATATTTTTCAACTGGCGAACATTACCCGGCCAGGAGTAATTGGACAATAAATCTTGAGCATCAGGCGTCAATTGTATGCCTGGTGTCCTATACTTATCAGCAAAATCTACGACAAACTTACGGAACAGCAAATAGATATCTTCCTTACGCTCACGCAGAGGCGGGATACGCAAGGGAACAGTATTCAACCGGTAATATAAGTCCTCACGGAATTTACCCTTCTTTACCGCTTCATAGACATCGACATTCGTTGCAGCTACAACACGCACATTTGTTTTCTGCACCTTAGAAGATCCAACACGGATATATTCGCCACTTTCCAACACACGGAGCAAACGAGCTTGAGTACCTAAGGGCAACTCGCCAACTTCATCCAAAAAAATGGTACCACCATCGACTACCTCGAAGTATCCCTTACGAGCCTCATGAGCACCGGTGAATGAACCCTTCTCGTGACCAAAAAGCTCCGAATCGATTGTTCCTTCAGGAATCGCACCACAGTTCACCGCAATAAACGGCCCGTGCTTGCGGCCACTTAATTGATGAATAATGTGTGAAAAAACCTCTTTACCTGAACCACTTTCCCCTTGAATCAAAACCGATATATCGGTAGGTGCCACTTGGCGTGCAATATCGATTGCACGATTCAATAAGGGTGAATTTCCAATTATTCCAAACCTATTCTTTATATCTTGATGATCCATTTATAAGCTTCTATTTTGAAATATTAGTCTACGATCTTTCCGATCAATGTTGCTGATGTACAGCTTTCTCCTAATACATTAACGTAGTCGCCTACATTATAGCGTTCATCTACCGGGAAAACAACCATTGTATTCTGGTCATTTCTACCGCAGTAGTCTTTATCTGAACGTTTAGAGAATCCTTCGATCAACACACGATGAACTTTGCCCACAAAGTTCTGCACGCGATATAAACTATGCTCGCGCTGAAGATCGACAACTTCCGTCAAGCGGCGCTTTTTCACCTCTTCCGGGATATCGTCCTCATAGCGCTTTGCCGCCAATGTACCTGGTCTTTCCGAATAAGCGAACATATAAGCGAAGTCATATTTCACATATTCCATCATCGACAAGGTTTCCTGATGCTCTTCCTCCGTCTCTGTACAGAAACCGGTAATCACATCGGTAGAAATACCACAGCTAGGGATGATACGACGGATTGCATCTACGCGTTCCATATACCATTCTCTGTCGTATGTTCTGTTCATCAGCTCCAATACTCTAGAGTTTCCAGACTGTACTGGCAAGTGGATATACTTACAAATATTATCATAGCGTGCCATCGTATGAAGCACCTCATCTGTAATATCCTTCGGATGCGACGTAGAGAATCTAATGCGCAACTCCGGACTCACCTCTGCAACTAAAGCTAATAACTGTGCAAAGTTTACAGTAGGCTTAGGCTCTTCGCCTTCCGCAACGGCAGGCGTATATTTATACGAGTCAACGTTTTGACCCAATAAGGTTACTTCTTTGTATCCGGCGTCAAACAATCCCTGTGCTTCTTTGACGATAGATTCCGCATCCCTACTGCGCTCGCGACCTCTCGTAAAAGGCACAACACAGAATGAACACATATTATCACAACCACGCATGATAGAAATGAAAGCCGAGATACCATTCGAATTCAAACGAACCGGACTGATATCAGCATATGTTTCCTCACGAGATAACAAAACATTTACCGCACGACCACCTTCGTCAACCTTATCAATCAGATTCGGAAGATCTCTGTACGCGTCCGGTCCCACCACCACGTCAACCAATTTCTCTTCTTCCAAGAACTTAGCTTTCAAACGCTCTGCCATACAGCCCAACACACCAACGACCATACCCGGATTCTTTGCCTTCGCTGACTCAAACTCTTTCAGACGATTACGAACGCGGGTCTCCGCATTCTCGCGAATCGAACATGTGTTGATAAACACCACGTCCGCATCCCTATAATCACGCGTTGTTTCATACCCTTTTTCCATTAGGATAGAAGCAACAATCTCACTGTCCGAAAAGTTCATCTGGCATCCGTAGCTTTCGATATAAAGCTTACGACCATTGGACATTCCGGTAGGCACCAACTCCAAAGCCTCTCCTTGGCGCGTCTCATCGTGTGTTTTAGTTGTATGTGATAACTCTAGCATAGTCAATTTTCAAAGACTACAAAGTTAGTAATAAAAACCAAAAGAAATGACAGTTTGTCAGCAGTTGACTAAAATTTAACAAAAAAAGCCAAACGCGAAAAGGCGCATCAAATGATACGCCTTTTCTATCTATTTATACTGTTGTTCTTATTGACCAGCTTCTTGCTTAGCCTCTTGTTGCATTTTTTTGCTCGCTACAATAACGATCTCAACGCGACGGTTTTCTGCTCTACCAGCTTCTGTATCGTTCGATGCTATTGGCTCCGAGTAGTTCTTTCCTTCAGTTTTGATACGTCCACTCGCTAAACCTTGAGATACAGCGTATGATTTCACTGATGCCGCACGTCCATCAGATACTTTCTGGTTAGCCTGAAGCGTACCTACGTTATCTGTGTGTCCTAAAACTAAGATTTCAGTATCCGGCTCTTTATTTAATGTCTCTACTAATTTCGCAATATTTTCTTTTGCGCTAGCTTTCAACGCAGTACTATTGAAATCGAATAAGATTCCCGAATCAAATTTAACCAAAATACCTTCACCAACCTGTTCTACTTCAGCACCAGCAACAGTGTTCTCTATTTCTTTGGCTTGCTTGTCCATTTTCTTACCGATCAATGTACCTGCAGCGCCGCCTATCACCGCACCAGCGATAGCACCAACTGCTGTGTTACCAGCTTTACCACCGATCAATGCTCCAATAGCACCACCTGCAGCCGTACCAACTACGGCACCTTTTGTTGTGTTACTTGTATTTTGGATAGTTGAACAACTTGCAAACATCATCGCTGAAGTTGCAACTGTTAATCCGTATACCGCTAATCTTTTATTCATTTTCATAATCACTAATTTTATCTTAATACTTTTAATTGTTTCAATAAGAAATGAATTTGCAAAGCCAATGCCAAAATGCATTTCACCAAAACCAATACACTATAATTTGCTAAAAATCAGCGTGTTATTTTTGCTGCTCTGGAATTTCTAACTTTGGAAGGCGTTGGGATTTTGGTCTTCCCTGCTCATCCCAAGATTTAAAGGACCTCGTAATGTAGCTCATAATATCATACTGACCCCAATATTGTGCAGTACTATACGAAGGGCGATAAAGATCCATAAAGGACTGTAGCTCTTCCCCCTCCAACTTGGTCAATTGCGTGACCAAAGTTTTATTAAAAATCCGATCTACTTTAGTTGCTTCCAGCTCTTGATGCATATATTTCTCAAAACGCTTCGCATTCTTTGCTTCCTGACCAAACAAATTATAAAGTGCTGTTGCAGGGCTTGCTAGGTAGGTTCCGAATTTATTCTGTCCGTTGTTGTAAACACCTTTCTTTCTATATTCGTCCAAATAGCCACGCAATTCCGCTTCCTTCGAGGTACGGGTAACCACGACTGTTTCAATGGTCAATCCAGACTGCAAATCCACTAGAATATCTTCCAATGTCCTAACGACTGTCTTAACCGGACCGTAACCCACTTTATTGAACGACAGCGTATCTCCCACCGCTGCGAAAATGGTAAATACACCATATGCATTCGTGCGAGCCGATTGTCCGTTCTTTAGGTTATTCACATTGACATCGCTAATCCGAGTACTCGTGCCTTTCTCCAAGACTAAACCAGAAATAGACCCTGCCTCCTGCGCGTGTAACGAGAAAGCACAGCCTAAGCATAGTAATAGACTTAAAAGGACTATATTTTTTATTTTATAATGCATAGAATATGCTAAAGGTAGCAATAGTTTAGACTGACAAATGTTAAAAAGTTTAAAAAAGATAGCGTTAATATGGATAAAAAACGAAGTTTGCACCCTCCGGAACGATCACGAATAAACACATAAATTCATTCGCCGGCTTGAAACTTTTCTCAAAATAGCCGCGCTTATCTTCGTCAATCAGTCGCTTTTCAATAAACTCTTCCAGCGAGCTAGCGTGAATAGTCCAAGCGGTATTCAATTCATTACGATTTAGAATCACCTCACCCAAATCCACTTCATGCTGGTGTGCCACAAAAATAGGGAACAAGGTATATCCCTCTGCCATCAGCTCCACGGAAACCTCTTGAATAGCTTCCTTATAGAAATCTAAATCTGCTTTCAAACTAACTAGAGGGCTCTTTCCTTTCGGAGCTTGCCCCTCACCTTCCGGCTTATTTAGTAAATCTTGTAAATCCATTATTTCTTCAGTTTTAATAAGACCACGTTCTCCACATGTTGTGTATGAGGGAACATATCTACGGGTTTTATTCTCGCTACTTCATATTTGCTTTGCAGCATTTCCAAATCACGAGCCTGCGTAGCTGCATTACAGCTTACATAAACCACCTTCTCACTTTCCATTTCCAGAATACGCTCCACCACATCGGCATGCATACCCGCGCGCGGAGGATCCGTGATCACTACATTCGGCTTGCCGTGCTCCTTGATGAAATCGCTCGTTAAAACATCCTTCATATCCCCAGCATAGAACTTCGTATTGTCGATACCATTGATTGCCGAGTTGACCTTCGCATCCTGGATCGCTGTAGGCACATATTCAACACCTACAACTTCACGAGCTGTTTTCGCTACGAAGTTGGCAATTGTACCAGCGCCTGTATATAAATCGTAAACCAGCTCGTCGCCTTTTAAGTCCGCAAACTCGCGCGTGATCTTATAAAGCTCATAA
The DNA here is from genome assembly GCF_002455685.1 of Sphingobacterium sp. UBA6645. Taxonomy (NCBI): domain Bacteria; kingdom Pseudomonadati; phylum Bacteroidota; class Sphingobacteriia; order Sphingobacteriales; family Sphingobacteriaceae; genus Sphingobacterium; species Sphingobacterium sp. UBA6645. Next base: position 284,467 of record NZ_DKLH01000045.1, on the reverse strand, counting down.
GCCTGACGCGAATTGGTCTGATAAAATGACTTCGGCCCTACTTTAAATTTCAATCCTTCCATTTCTTCATAGATAAAATCACGACCGGCATAGATGTGAATATCCTGATCGAAGATCGTATCGTTGCGCTTCTGGTTGATAATATATAGTAAGGACGTAATTGTCGGGAATTTCTCTTGAATGAAAGACATCAACAATTCAACCTGTCCGTCTTCCGGATAAGCAAATACAACGATAACCATCAATTCTCCTGTAGAAGAAGTACGGATAATCAAATTTCTTAATGCCCCTTCATGTTGCTTCAGATCGTAAAAAGAGATCTCATTGGCCTTCGCAAATTCAAAGATGGTATTGCGCAGATCGTTTGACGGATCTTGCTGTAGATAACAATGGTCTACCGTCAAGATCTTATCAAATCTTCCTGGCACGTGGAACCCTAGGGCATCCATCGAATCGCCCGGCTGCACATCATCCAAATCCGTTAACCAACGTTTATTGGAAAAAGTATATTCTAATTTATTTCGGTAGTAGCTCGTTTGCTCCGAAGCCAAGATCGGCTCCATATCCGAAACATCAACCTTCCCAATCCGAGAAAGCGCGTTTCCAACATATTGCTCCTTAAACTTAAGCTGCGCCTCATAGGTCATATGTTGCCATTTACAGCCACCACAAACACCAAAATGAGAGCAAAACGGCTCAACACGATATTCCGACGCCTGCTTGATCGCCGTCACACGACCCTCCACAAAGCTTTTCTTCTTGCGCATCAACTCCACATCAACCACATCACCAGGCACAGCACGCTCAATAAAATAAACTAAATTATCCTGCTTAGCTACACCTTTTCCCTCTTCTGCAATGTCAATGATCGACAGATCGGAAATAAACTTTTTGTCTTGAGCAATTCTTCTTCCCATAGTGGGTGCAAAAATACGATTTAGATTAGATATTAGATGTCAGATTTTAGACATTAGCATATGACGTTTACTTTTTCGCAATAAACGTGCGAATATCGTCAAACAACTCTTTCGTCAAACAATCGTTCAATGATGTCTATCCTACAACAAGGTTGCCTCAACCAAGTAAGGGAGCATATCTTTTTGGAAGGAAATAAAATTCTTGCGAACGTCTGCGACCGAGACTGCGGTAAATGCGAAGGAGAATACGATATTCTTGCTACACTTGATCAGGAAGGTGAGGCGTTCTTCGGGGATGGTGGCGCTGATGGTTTCATTTTGCATAAAGGAGCGCAACAACAAAAACTCTAAATCGTCCGAGAGTATCTTGAGGTATTCCTGCGCATTGGCAGACTCTCGGAGGAATTCCCAGCCTACAAACTCATTACAAACCGTATAGGTAACACGGCTGACCTTGAGGATGGTATTCGCCAGAAAGGTCGCCAAGTCCTTTTCGTTAACATGCTTATTCAAGATGTCCGACACATTCTCTTCGATATAATCCATCAAGACAGCGTGAAGGATCAGTTCCTTACTCGCAAAATGTTTGTAAAAGGTCGCTTTGGCGATGGAAGCGTTTTTGGCGAGTTCGTTCACACTAGTTTTGTTGTAGCCATACTTTCTAAAAAGTTCGCGAGCAGACTTCTTAATTGCTATGACTATTTTATCTTCCATTAACTAGTTTAACGTTTATAAAGTTCTGCTGCCCAGTGTATGGGCAGCAGAGGTTTGATTTTCTTTATATTAAATGATCTCTGTTTCGAATTGAGACAAGAAACGAACATCATTTTCCGAGAATAGCCTTAAGTCGCGAATCTCATATTTCAAGTTGGTGATACGTTCGATACCCATACCGAATGCATAACCCGAATATTTCTTACTGTCGATACCACAGTTCTCCAATACATTTGGATCCACCATACCACAGCCTAAGATCTCTACCCAGCCCGATTGCTTACACATCTGACAACCGGCGCCCTTACAGATCGAACAGGAGATATCCATCTCTGCCGAAGGTTCTGTAAAAGGGAAATAAGAAGGGCGGAAACGAACTTTCGTATCCTCACCGTACAACTCTTTCACGAAGTGATATAAAGTCTGCTTCAAATCTGCAAATGAAACGTCTTCGTCTACGTACAAACCTTCCACCTGATGGAAGAAGCAGTGTGCACGAGCAGAAATAGCTTCATTACGATAAACACGCCCAGGCATAATCGCACGGAATGGAGGTTGTCCGTTTTCCATCAATCGAACCTGTACCGAAGAAGTATGCGTACGCAATACCACATCATTACCGTCTTGTTTCTTCACAAAGAAGGTATCCTGCATATCACGCGCTGGATGCTCCGGAGCAAAATTCAATGCCGAGAAGTTATGCCAATCGTCTTCAATTTCATTACCTTCCGCCACAACGAAACCTAATTTCTTAAAGATCTCAACGATTTCTTTGCGCACTAAAGATAATGGATGTCTTGAACCGACTTGGAAACCTTCGCCCGGTAAGGTAAGATCACCTTCACTCTTATTCTGACCGCTATCCGCTGCATTATCAAATTGCTCTGAAACTTCCTTGAATTTGTTTTCAGCTAATTGTTTGAATTCGTTCAATACTTTACCCAAAACGCGCTTCTCTTCTGATGAAACGGTTTTGAACTCTTCGAACAAACTCTTCACGATGCCTCTCGACACTAAAAACTTTAGACGGAATGCTTCCACATCTTGCGCCGAATTCGGAGCAAATGCTTCAATCTCTTGGGTATACTGCGTTATTTTATCTTGCAACATGCGCCAAAGATACAGCAATTTTTAAAAAGTTTATGATATGCTCGGGTAATTAATTAGGCAAATGTTAAAATGGCAAGCCATCATTATCATCATTCTCCGTAAAATCAACAGATTGTTCTTTCTCAGCTTCAGTGGTAGATGTAGCGGTAGATGATCCTTGTGAATTTTGCGGCTCGAAGTCCGATCGACGTCCTAATAAGTTAAAGCTCTCAGCAACGATTTCTGTCGTATATCGACGAATACCTTCTTTATCTTCATAGGAACGGGTTCTCAATTTCCCTTCGATGTAGACCAACTTGCCTTTACTTAGGTACTTTCCCGCAACATCAGCAAGTCCACGCCATAAAACGATATTATGCCACTCGGTTTGCTCAATACGCTTACCGTCTTTACTGAAGGTCTCTGATGTTGCCAACGGAAAACTCGCCACGCTTACATTACCTTCCAAATAACGGATCTCAGGGTCTTTACCTAGATGCCCTACTAAAATAACTTTGTTTACACCAGACATACGATAATCAATAATTTAGGATTAGTTAGCACTAAAAATATCGCTCAACGAAAGAGCTAATGAGTTTATGTTTAGCTAATTTATCTAAATTTTCCAACAAATAATAATTCCAATTGCTTTTTTTCGCTATATCTGTATCGATATTTTCCAGCTTATAAAAGCTCGCGTAAATATTCTGATGACTAAGGACATGTTTCTGCATCCCGACGATCGGGCGTAGCTGTGCATCCCCAAAAATATCGCGAAAAGCAGCAGATGCTTGCAATTCAATGTGCGATTGCATCTCACTAGTTTCTACCATCGGAAACTCAAAAAGGTTTGTCCAAACATCACCTTCCGGGCGCTGCGACATCATCACCTCGCCATCGCGCTCCAGTACAAAATAATGAAAATATCGGTTCCGGCTTTTTTTTCCTTTCAATTTCTTTGGAAGTTCTGCCTGTAAGCCCTTCCCATACGCAACACAATCGACTTGTAATGGACAAATACTACAATCTGGATTCTTCGGCTTACATTGCATAGCGCCGAAATCCATCATCGCCTGATTATATTCTCCCGGATGCACCCGATCTAATAACTCATCGGCAAGCTTGGAAAACAACTTCTTACCAGCGGTGGAGTTGATGGGCTCTTCTATTCCGAAATAACGTGATAAAACGCGGAAAACATTGCCATCTACCACCGCATGTGGGTGATTTTCAGCGAAGGAGGCAATGGCAGCAGCTGTATATTCGCCCACTCCGGGCAGCGATAAAAGATCTTTATAATGCGTCGGAAATATGCCATCATATAGATCAACCACCTGTTTAGCAGCTTTATGCATATTTCGAGCACGGGAGTAATACCCCAACCCCTGCCATAAGCGAAGAATACTTGCCTGTTCAGCGGCAGCGAATTTTGTTACATTTGGATATTCCTCTACAAATTTAAAAAAATATGGTGTCCCTTGCTCAACTCTTGTCTGCTGGAGGATGATCTCGGAAAGCCAAATAATGTAGGGATTCTTTGTTTCTCGCCATGGTAGTGCTCTTTTATGGTCATGGTACCAATCGAGTATACGTGCTGAAAATGACATATTGCAAAGATGAAAATTATTCCAACAAACGTTAGCAGGAAAGTTATTAAATGTTAAAAAATCCTTAAATATTTAAGAGTTGCTATAAATTAGCAATTCGACTAGCAGTATTTAGAGAAGTAAAAAGTATGATTAAACAAAAGACTTCCGTTGTTATTCTAGATGCCAACGGAGATTCTGATCGCAAGATCCAGGTTCCTACTTTTATAGTAAAAAACTGGAAAAGAGTTCTTGGCTTGGGCATTTTATTGATTTGCCTAGCCTGCGGTACTATCGTTTACCTCGCTACAAAAAACACCAGCGAACGTTACGAAAAAGAGTTAACTCAGAAAGTGAAAGCCCTTGAGGCTGCAAAACAATCGCTAGCAACGGAGGAAGCCTCAAATCAAATGAGTATGGAGCAAGTCCAGAAATCATTTGACGCTATCGATAGTACTCTTAACCAAATTAATGCCAAAATGCGTAAAAGGGGATTAAAAGATATCGCCCCTAAAATAAAAAACGTCGGAGGACCAGTTGAGGAGGAAATAAACTTGGAAGAACTAACCAAGTTTTACAAGAAAGAGTTAAAAAATTTAGATAAGAAATTAGAAGGTATTCCTTTAGGAATTCCTCATCATGGCAAGATTACATCACGCTTTGGTTACCGTCGCAACCCTTTTACAAATAGAGGTAGAGAAATGCATTCGGGCATTGATATCAAAGGCAGAACCGGAGAACCTATTAAAGCGACTGCTGCGGGCAAAGTGGTGCATGCAGGTTACAAAGGTCAGTACGGACGTGTAGTCATTATAGAACACAGCAATGGATGGGAAACTAGATACGCCCATCTTTCCAGAACAAATGTTCGCGTAGGACAACGTGTAGAAGCCGGTCAAATAATTGGTGGCTTAGGAAATACTGGCCGATCAACAGGTCCACATCTTCATTATGAATTGCTGAGCAACGGCACAAAATTAAACCCGGAGAAAACATTAAGATTTTAAGTTAGTCGAAGAATACTAACCTCCTATCATAATTTATCAAAAGACAAAAAGCATTGGACAGATAATTCAATGCTTTTTTTATAACCCTATTTCAGCATACTCCCCTTTCAAACCCAATACAAACCCAATGCTAACCCCCATCAGCCCCCATTCGAAAGGGCTTTAATTTGAGTTTGATACATATTTGATTTAGTAGACATCAGAACATCTCTTCTATAAGAGGTTTTCGGCAAATGAAAAAACTTTGCACAGAGTTGGCTTAAAAAATGGAATCATGAATGCTTTAATCGGCTTGAGCGCGCATTGTTAATAAATAATGAATTATCCCTTTTGAAGAATCAAAAAAAACAGGGATTTTTGACAAATAATTCACAACAACATGAAATTAGCTACAGTTTTCCCCTTGCTATGTCTAATCGGGCATTTAGCTTTCGCTCAAGAAGAAGAAACTATCTCCATTCACGAATTAGAAGTAACGAACGATATCGAGCTCGGTGCTGGCTATATCGCTTATCATGACTCTACAAGCTTCAGTTATGGTCTAAAAACAGAGGACGGACGCGTGTTAACTCAGCCTATTTACTCATCTGTTGGGGAATACATCGATGGAACATTCATCGTTGTCACCGAAGACTATAAATATGGGATCATCGATACGACTGCAAATTTCATGGTTCCGTTGGAATATGATGAATTACTATTCGACCCTGCTGTCAATGCCTATATCTACTCCAAAGATGGGCAAGCTGGATTGATGGATAAGCATGGCAAAAAATTATGGAACGTCAGCTATTCATCGCTTGCACCTTTCATTGATGGATATGGCGTGTATTCTGAAGGAGACAAATATGGTTTGGTTGATCAATCCGGTAAAGTCGTAGTTCCTGCGGCTTACGAAAGCATTATGCAGTTCGACAAGAAATACTATGTAGTATTGGATGGTTCTAACATGCAGGTATATACGATCAAAGACCAGAAGCTAGTTGTTGGCGATTTCCAATATTTATTTCTAGCCTATGTAGACGATCTATTTGTAGCCAGTCGTGATGGCGTGAGCTACGGATACATCAATGGTAAAGGCGAGACGGTAATTCCTTTTAACTACAGCTTTGCCGGGCAATTTGTCGACGGCTATGCTAATGTGGTTAAGACAGGAGAAGAGGAAATGATCTACATCAACCAGAAAGGCGAGGAAGTGAAGCCTAATGTGAACTATTAAGTCGGATGGAATATAAAATTCATACCCTACATCGTGGTAAATTTATTTGGATACTCCTTGGCGGACTCTTCGCTGTTGGCTATATCCTTTCTTTTTTTGAGCTACGCGAGCTGATCAAGATTATTGCGTTGCTGTTCTGTATTCCCGCGATTATGTTTCTTGGTGCCAAGCTCAGTTATCAGGATTCCGCTTGGACTATCGATGGCAACCGCCTGATTATTGAGAAGGCCGGTAGGACTTCGGAAGTGGCGATCGATCAAATTGAATACATCAAGAATCATATGCGCTCCGGCGGCAATCTATTAGCGATATACCGCAAGGGCAAATCCACGCCGATGCGGGTTTGGAGAAACAAATTATTCGTCAATACAGATCAGTTTGACGAGCTGACGGCTCGCCTTCGTGAGCTGGGCATCGAGTTTGTCATTGCCTAAAAATTTAGGTATCGTGATTGCTACATCGATAGCTAATCAATCAATCAAACATTTTTGTATTTTTGGGGTTATGAAACTTAAATTTTCGATAACCCTTCTATTCTTAACGGTAGTATCGCTTGCTGGATTTGCACAGCGTAAAGGCTACTGGCAACAAGGCGTTGACTATACAATGGATATTGATGTCAATGAAAAGACTTTTCAGTATGATGGAAAGATGACCTTGAAATACAGCAATAACTCCGGTCAGTCGTTAAACAAGGTGTATTTCCATCTTTATTTTAATGCTTTCCAACCTGGGAGCATGATGGACGAGCGCTTGAAGGTGATCCCTGATCCCGATCGCCGCATGATGCAGAATACCGGAAGCAAAGAAAAACCGCAATTACAGAGCAGAATATCGACTTTAAAACCCAACCAAATCGGTTATCAGAAAATAAAAACCGTAAAGTTCAACGGTCAGGACGCGACTTTCAAAGAAGACGGTACGATCTTGGAAGTAACTTTGCCGTCGGCAATTGCAGATAATAGCAGCGCAACATTCGAGCTGACATGGGAAGCTCAGGTGCCTGAGCAAATCCGCCGCAGCGGACGCAACTCGGCAGAGGGCGTTGCTTTCTCCATGACACAATGGTATCCTAAGATGGCGCATTTCGATGAGTTCGGATGGCACTTAGACGAATATGTAGGTCGCGAATTTGTTGCTCCTTTCGGGAACTTTGATGTGACTATCCATATCAATAAAGACTATGTAATCGGTTCATCCGGCAAATTGCAGAACCCATCGGAAGTGAAGGGCTATGTAAAGAACGCTAAAGTGAAGACGAAGAACAATAAGGCTTCATGGCGCTACAAAGCGGAAAATATCCATGACTTCGCATGGGCCGCAGATCCGAAATTTGTGGTAGACTCAGCGAAATCCAAGGGTGGTATTACGGTTTACACGGTATTCTTACCTACCGATCCGACCATCGTTTCAAACTGGAAAACAGCATTAGGCATGGCTACTGATTTCTTCGACTTCACCGCAACGAAGTTCGGTGCCTATCCATGGTCTACTTATACGGTAGTTCAAGGTGGTGATGGTGGAATGGAATATGGGACAGCGACTTTGGTAACAGGCGGTAGAGATCTGAAAGGCTTAGTGGGCGTTATTTTCCACGAGGCGGCACACTCCTGGTATCAGCATCTATTCGGTATCAATGAAACCGTAGACGAGTGGTTCGATGAGGGTTTCACCAGCTACATCGAGGATTTAGCTTATCAGGAATTATTCTTAAGACCAACAGCAAGAGCGCTTAACCCAATCGGTGCTGCCTATAACTCCTATTATAGATTAGCACTTTCGGGCAAAGAGGAACCAATGAGCCTACTGGCAGATTATTACAATACGAACTTTGCATACAGTACCCAAGCTTACAGCAAAGGGGCAGTATTGGCAGAGCAATTAGGCTATATCATTGGAAAAGAAAACCTGCACAAGACTTTCCTTGCCTTCTATGATAAATGGAAGTTCAAGCATCCCACGCCAAATGATTTCAAGCGCACGGCTGAAGAAATTTCCGGCATTAATTTGAAATGGTATTTCAATCTATTCTTAAATACAACGCGCAAAATAGACTATGGTATTTCGAATATCTCTGATAACGCGGTAACCATCCGTAATAACTCCGATTTTGCGATGCCTATTGATGTGTTGGTGACTTACACTGACGGTAGCAAAGAGCTTTTCTACATTCCGCTACGCGAAATGCGCGGCGAGAAACCCGCGGAAGAATCATACGATATTTACCAAGGCGTTAAGCGCACCGTATTGACCGACTGGTTCTGGACAAAACCAAGCTACACGATCTCACTTCCGAAGAAAGCAAAAGAGGTAGTAATCGATCCTACGCAGCGCCTGGCTGATGTAAAACAAGAGGATAACGTGTATAAGCCCTAATAGGCCTCCGATATAAATATTCCAATATAAAAAGGCTGCTAGATTTAAAATCTGGCAGCCTTTGTTGTAAAATGCTGAGGGCTTTTTATTAGCCTTATCCTTCATATGCGAAGGGAAGCGATCCCTTTCTGTTAGCCCCTATTCAACGGCGAAGAAGGCATTCAATTCGTTCAGTGTTTCGGGTGTTTTTGGGGAGTCTTTGACCAGCACACCCTTGTTTAATGCGATAATGCGATCGGCAGTATCCACCGTATGGGATAAATCGTGGCTAGAGATCAATAGCGTCACTTTATGTTCTTGTTTCAATTTATTCAGGAGGCTCTTCAAACGGAACTGCGTTGTTGGGTCTAAGTTGGCGAAGGGCTCATCTAAAATTACTAATTCAGGTTCACCGATCAAGGCGCCGATAATTCCTACTTTCTTTTGATTTCCTTTGGAAAGGTCTCGAATGAAAACCTTTTTGTTTAAGACTTCGCCATTAAAGAATTCCTCAAACTGTGATACGAAGGCATCGACATCAACCTTGTTCATGCCCCGAAGCTCCCCCAGAAAATAGAAATACTCGTTTGGGCTCAGGTACCCAATCAGGAAGCTCTCATCGATAAATGCGGTACTAAACTTTTTCCATGCCCCATTTCCCTGTACTTGCTCTCCCTTCAGCTTCACAGAACCCGAATCGGGTTGTATCAGATCCAATATCAAACTGAATAAGGTAGTTTTCCCAGCCCCGTTGTTCCCTACTAATCCTATGCTTTCCCCTTCCTTGATATATAATTGCGGAATATTTAAAACCTGTACTCCGTTGTAATGCTTGCTTAAATTTTGTATTTCGATCATAACCTGATGTTGTTATCAATTTTATAATTAATTATTTACTTCTTTAAATCCCTTTAACATGTCGTACTTTTTGGTTTCATAGCGCTGCGAAATGCTGTTCAGCAATTGATTTTTCAATGCAAAGCCAATGATGCCGACCATCGCAAGGACGACATTCGCCATATGAATACCTAACGTCATTTTAGCGACGCCCCATATCAGGATTGGGATAGCCAACAGGGGTATTCCGACTAACCACTGTGCCGCGCCAATCCCTTGATAATTCAAGAAACTCGCGTTATCCAAATCGATGCGTTTTCTGTTCATGGACCCGAAATACAATATAAGCGGCACGTTGATGCCGAGGTTGTAAACCGCACAGGCTATATTGGTCCAAAGGATATTCCATCCGAAATATAGATAGGGCGTGCTTAACATGGTCAGGATACCCACCGATAGGTACATGAGGATGGCTTTGGACTCCAGGTATTGTTTCATCGTAATGTTCTGGCTCATCAATAAGGGATAGTAAGAGCTATCCCAGGCGGGAATAAATTGTCCAAAGTTGATGATGAAAATACCAGAGAGAAATATTCCGACAAATGAAATCATACTGGAATCGATAAGCTTTGGGTTGGTATAAAAGAATAGTCCGTAGGCTAGGAATAAGACACAGACGACCAGTACATTTCTGGCGCGTTTTGCTCGCCACAGCAGTTTTAGATCTAATTGTAGGTAGGGCGCGAGTTCTCCGAAACGGCTTGTCCAAGATAAATCGGATGATTTGAATTCGGTTTTTGTCTGCTGTAAGTAGGCATCCAAATACATATTCTGCTTAATATTGTTAAAGAGCAGGCGATAAACAATTGCGACAAGAACAATCGGGATGACGGCAAGGATTGGCAGTGTCAACACTTGGTTTAAGAAGGATCCGAATAAATCGCTAATGGAAAATACCTTGAAATAATCTAATGCTACCAATAATAGAATAATCAGGATGAACGGCAAAAGCCTTTTAAAATTAGCGTTGAAGTTCTTGCTAATATACAGGGCTAAGAAATTGATCAGATATTCCAAGGCGACTACAGCAACGAACCAACCAATCATTTGCAGTGGAGCAAACACAGCTAACTTCATGGTGAACAAGGTATAGGGTATAATAGCTACAAGAAAGAGTAGATTCCAGAAGGAATAGATGGTTTTCATCAAAGAATAATGCACCACCGTTCCTCGATTAATATCGAGCAATAAAAGCGGCTTCACATTCAATAGCGGTAAATTTTGAAATATGATACGCATAATAAAACTTAAGCAGCACCATACTAAAATAAACTTATTGACCATGTGGATCGGTTCGTCTTGTGGGAATGCTTCCTTCAATAGTGGGTGAAGTGCAGCACCAAAAACAAAGAAGGAGGAAAGAAAGTAGAGGGCGAGAAATCCGAGGAATAGTTTAATGGCAAGGCCCTTTCCAAACCCCGCAGAGCGGAAAAATGACTTCCACTCTAGTGATAATAGTCTTGTGAACATATAATTTTTTAATGCTTAATTACACGGAATAGTCAGTATCGGTAGATCATACCGATGCTTTCTAATGTGGAAAATAAGAAAAAACTTTTGCTTTTGGATGTTCACTTTTATCCGATCAGTCGCAAAATGGAGAGGTATTAATTTTCTAAAGCTATTTTCAAGAGGTCATATTCTGCTTGCCAAATATCTTTTCTTGCCTGATTATAACTTGCATGGGCTTGCATAAGCTCTGTTAATAAGAGGCGACCCGCATGGAACGCTTTTTCTTTGGTCTCTTTGTTTTCCAATGCTAATTGGTCGATACGCTGATAAGCGGCTAATTTCTTTTCCGCCGCCTGCACTTTTACGGCCTTTTGCTGGCTTTGAATGTTATCGTTCAATTGTTCTTCTTCTAATTGAAGGTTCGTCAATTGCTGCTGAAGGCTATTCTTCTTTAGGCTCGGCTGCATCGTAAAGTAGCGGCTCAGTGGAATGCGCAAAGCGAGGTTAACAAAACTATTTCCGAACCAGTCGGAGCCGCGGTCGAGACGGAATTCGTTGCTATAGAACTGCTCCCCCAAATAGGCATTTAGCTTAAGTGTAGGCAATAGCTCTTTTTTTAGCGATCGCTGCTGCAACTCATTCATCTGCTGGTCGAGCTTCAACGTTTCAAGATCGTAATTGTAAAGTTGTAAAGCTTGGATAAACTGTCGGATATCCTGCATATTTGAACTCAGAACCTTCGTCCTGTCTAAATATTGATATCGCCCAAGCTCTAAATCAGAGTCCAGCAGGACTGACCATGCTTCATAAAGTGCTATTCGCTTGCGCTCAAGTTCTTGTTGTGCCTGTACGTATTCAAATGCCCCTTCTCTCCCCTCCTCGTATCTGGATTTAACAACGGCAAGTATCTTCTGATAAGCGATGGAATCTTCTACGGCTAATGCATATTGCTCGCTGGCCAAGACGACCGCAGCATAAGCTAAGGTTGCATCCTTTTTCCATTGCTCAGTCTGTCGTGCTTGTTCTATCGTCGATTTATTAATTTCTATTTGTTTTTGTTGCTTCGTGACGCTACGCTTAGGGTCGAAAATATCCCACTCCATCTGTACACCGACCTTCGAAGACCATTTTGTTGCAAACTTGAGCGGTATGATGGCACCATCGGGTGCAGTCGGATCGAATGCTATTGCCGGGACAGGCGTTGTCGGGATAATGAGATTATGCTGCAGATTGGCATCAATATAGAATACAGGTATGCGCGTTCTTTTCTGTTCGCTGAGTTCTTCCTGCTTAATCGCCGTTTCTACTTGCCTTTGCTGCAAGCCCTTGTTCTTGCTCAATTCTCCCCACAGCTGTTCGATGCTCAGCGATTGTGCAGCAACCCAAACAGGTAGGATAAGCAATATGATAGATACAATCTTTTTCATGTTAAAATACCGAGGCAGGTTCGAGTTTGGAAATCTTCCGAACGGCGAACAAGGATCCTCCAATGGAAATAATCAGGGTAATAAATAATAAAAACAAGGCAAAGCCTACACTGATTTGTATGACTAGTCCTGAATTGGCGACACCGAACTTAAACCCGAACAATAGAAGCATGGCGATGCTATAGCCAATAATCGCGTAGAGGAAGGCTTGCGCGACGATCAACTTATTGACATATCCTTTTTTCGCACCAATAGCTTTTAGTGTTCCATAATCTTTGATGCGGTCTAATGCCGAAGAGTATAGGGTCAGCCCAATGATGAAGAATCCACTGATCATAGCGAACAGCACTAAGGTGCCGAAGCTCATCCCCATGTTGGAGGTAATGAGGATTTCGCGAACAGTAGAGCTTTCCAATTTTTTTGGGTCCCAAGCCTGCAATTGTGGAAAGAGTTGTCCGATGTCTTGAGCAATCTGTTCTTTATCTGCCCCTTCGTTGAGCTTGGCTACAATAAGGCTTACTTTGCTCGGGTCGGCATTGCCTAGCAATCGCGCATTTTCAAGCGAGGTGTACATCAGGCTAGCGCCAAAGGCCTGTGCGTTCTTTGTTAACACCGTAATCATTGCTCGTTTCCCATTAATTTCGATAGGCTTATCCAAATGGAGTTCGGTGTTCCAAGTCTTTGCACTAAATGTCTCCGCGGATACGGCATTGGGATCTATGAGCGAACTGATTTCTCCTTCTGCTATCCGATTGGGGATTGGCCCCATGATAAACTCGGGTACCGGAGACCCTACGAGCGTGACAGCTGCAGTTTTCCCATCCAAGAAGGCGGCTTGAGCGGGTGCCAAGACTACAGGATAGGCGATATCGACGGCAGGAAGGCTACCAATTTGTTGAACTAACCGCTGATCGATGGTATTCACCGAGTTGATGTTATTGCTTTGCGCTTCGATGATCCACATCTCATTTTCCTGCACCGGCGCATTGCCGACCAAGTTGCCCATCAAGCCCATCAGAAAGAACAATAACCCCAGCTGTTGACCGATCAAGAAGATGCTGATCACAATAGCGATGATAATACCTACGCTTTTGGCGCGGTCATACCGAATAAATTTAAACGCTAATTTTAACATCTATCTAATCCTTATGGTACAATCAACTTTAGAGTTAATGGTTAATACATTATTTCCCTCAATCTCAATCTTTATCTTTCTGACGCGACGATCCTGCCCCTCATTAGCCGTTTCATATAAGATAGATTTCTCCGATAGAATCGGGCTAAGGTAGCTTATCCGCCCATTAGCTGCTTGATCTTTCCGCCCTAACGGAAAAATCAGTACCGACTGCCCGACTTTGACATCATTCACAAAAAGCTCATCGACCTCGGCTTCAACCATAGGCTGCTCTACATCGATGATTTTCCCTAACTCCATAGCTGGCTGCACACTCTGCCCAACTTTTGCTACCAGATCCGTAATGACACCGGATGAGGCGGCAATGATTTGAAAGTCTGATCTTGTATTTTGGGCTTTTTGAATTTCAAGCTGCTGCTCGTAGGCGGAAGCTTGCTGCGCTTGCTGTTTTTGCTGTAGACCTTTTAACGTAAGCTCCTGTTGTTGCCAATTCGAGTAGTCTGTAGTCATCTTTTCTTTCGTCTCCGCATCCTGTTCGAACAGGCGTTTGGAAGTCTCGTACTTGGCTTTCAGTTCATCCGCATATACTTTCGCCTTGCGGATATCTTCTGTAATGGTTTTGTTTTCCTTGTTAAGGCTATTCAGCTGAGCTTTAGCTTGCTGCACATCCAGATCGGTATTACCCGCCTCTAACTGCATCAGCAATTGTCCTTTGCTTACGGAGTCTCCATCCTTTACCAGCAATTGTTTGATGCGCGCGGAAGTATTGGAAGAAATGATGGTCCAGTCTTTTGCACTGACAACCTTTCCAACAGCCTTGATCTCCTTGATCTCCTGGAGTATCTCTTTATTGGATTGTTGTTTTTCCTCCTTTTTGTTGCCACAAGAAGAAAGGGCTACGAAAAGTATCGAGGTGAACAGTACGTAAAATATTCTATTTGTAGTCATCTTCATTTTTTATGTTATTTGACACGATGCCCTCTTCAACATAGATTACGCGGTCAGCAAATTTGCGAAGGCGTAGATCGTGCGTTACAATGATTACAGCTTTTCCCGAGTCTGCGAGCGATTTAAGCTCATTCATGATCATTTCGGCACTCTTAGCATCTAATGACGCGGTCGGCTCGTCACATAGAATCATCGATGGCTCGGTTACTAATGCTCTGGCAATGGAAACACGTTGCTTTTGCCCGCCACTAAGCTTCTTCGGCAGATTTTTAATGCGGTCACCCAGCCCGACTTCCTCTAGCGCTTTCTTCGCCTTCTCCGAAGCCTTTCCTGAATGCATTCCCTGAAGAATTAAAGGTTGCATCACATTCTCTAAGGCATTTAAAGGTTCAATAAGGTTAAAATGCTGAAAGACGAATCCGATTTCTTTAAGCCGTAAATCGGCGAGCGCATTCTCCTTAAGTTCGGTTACCTCCTGACCTTTGTAGAAAACGCGTCCGGAAGTAGGATAAATTACAAAACCTAGGATAGATAACAGCGTGGTTTTCCCGCTTCCTGAAGGTCCCATGATCAGCGTAAGTTCGCCGCTATTAAAACCTATATCCGTCGTATCTAAAGCAGTGATGCTGGTATCTCCGGTTTTATAAATTTTATTAACCGCTTCCAGCTTGACGATCTCTTCTTTCATAGCGTATGATAATATAACACCGATCTGTTTCTAAAAGTTTGTATACTTCACGAATATCGATAAAAATCGGCATTTTTTCTAGGCGCTATAGATTTCCTCCATATTAACTGTTTATCTAGATTTAACAAAAACTCCTTGAATATTTAACAATTGGTTAAACCCCTGTTAAAAGCACTTCCCTTGTTTTGCATCAAATTCCTAGAACAGGAACACACATTATTAATCTGATTATTTTTTATGAATTTATTTCTACTCCGTAATTACCGGAACTGCACTAAGCTAGGTCTTACCCTGGTCTTAAGTTCTTTTCTGGGTAGCTCGAATGCATCGACGCCCGTTGATAGCCGTTCAACCAACCCGATTTACTCCATCGATGTAACCTACTCCAATGGCTCCATTAAAAATGAGAACAACGAGGCCGTTGTAGGTGCCACCATTCGAAACTTAACGAATAAAGCCGTTACTGGAAGTAAGCTAGATGGTAGTTTTCAAATTGAAGCGAATCCCGGCGATGTGCTGGAGATAAGCTCTCTGGGCTATGTGACACAACGTGTCACGTTCAACAACTCTCCAATTGACATCATTCTCTTAAAGAAAGAGTCTGCAATCGAAGAGGTGGTTGTGACCGCGATGGGTATTAAACAACAAAAGAGAAAGATTGGATATGCTACTCAAGAAGTAAAAACTGAAGTTTTAGATCAATCTAAAACAATGAATATCGGTAATGCTCTGTCTGGTCAAGTGGCCGGATTAAACGTTACGAATCCGACGGGTATTTTCCAAAAGCCTAACTTCTCCCTTCGTGGCAAGAAGCCTATTATCGTGATTGACGGTATTGTAGTGGAAACTGACTTCTTTGATGTCCCGAGCGAAAACATTGCGAACATCAACGTATTGAAAGGAACAGCAGCTTCTACGCTATATGGTTCACGCGGTAAAGACGGTGCGATATTGATTACAACAAAATCCGCTAAATCTGAGAACCTGGAAGTTAACTTTACGACAACCAATATGGTTACTGCAGGATTTACCGTATTCCCGGAAACACAGAATGAGTATGGTTCTGGTTCTAATGGTAAATATGAGTTCTGGGATGGCGCTGATGGCGGTATCTCTGATGGTGACATGACTTGGGGTCCTAAGCTTGATGCAGGCATTCAAGTACCTCAATGGAATAGCCCCGTTAGAAATAAGAAAACTGGGGAAATCATTCCTTGGTGGGGAGATGTTAAAGGGACAATTTATGATGACCGTGCTTTATATGAGCGTGTACCGACAGACTTCGTTTCGCATAACAATCTGAAGGATTTCTTACGCATGGGTTTTGTAAATGACAACAACGTAAGCTTGGCCTACAAAGGTGAAAAAGCAGCGGTATTCTTTACTGGAAAGTATGCGATCCAACAAGGTCAGGTTCCTAACTCACAGTTACAATCAGGAGGTGCAACTTTGAACACATCTTATATGTTCAACCCATCCTTGAAATTGGATGTGAATTTATCTTACAATAAAGTTTATTCGCCAAACTATCCTCGTTACGGCTATGGCCCTAAGAACCACATGTACACCATCTTATTATGGATGGGTAATGACGTGAATGGCAAAGAGTTAAGCGAACATTTATATATACCCGGTCAAGAAGGGTTCCGCCAAGCGAATTATAACTATGCATGGTACAACAACCCTTATTTCGCAGCGCAAGAGTTGAATCAACAGCATAACCGCGATGTATTGCATGGACAGTCTACTTTAAACTGGCAGATATCTCCAAAGTTCTCCTTACAGGGGCGCGCTTCGGCAAGACAAAACATGACTTTTGAAGATATGCAAAGTCCGAAATCTTACATGAACTATGGAGACTCCAGAAACGGTGACTATAAAGTTTGGAACAACAAACGTCTTGATTTCGATGCTGACGTACTAGCAACTTATCAAGATAACTTCGGTGAGAACTTCGGAATCAACATTAATGCTGGTTCTTCCACTTACCAAAGAAAGTTCAATAACTTCTACTCAGCTACTGATGGCCTTATCGTACCGCAACTTTATGCTTTGGGAAATACACAAGGCCCTTCGACTTCAACGTCGTTCCTCTCCGAGAAAGTTATTCGTTCGGTTTACGGATCGGTTAGTTTTGATGTCTTAAGATCTACTTACTTAAACTTCTCAGCTAGAAATGACTGGTCTTCGGCATTACCACAAGGTCAGAATTCTTATTTCTATCCAGCGGTATCTTTAAGTTCTATCTTATCTGATTACTTCAAATTACCTGCAGGAATTGACTACTTAAAAGTGTATTCATCGCTAGCGCAGGTATCCAGCGACTTAGATCCATATAGCACCTATTTAACTTATGCGAAGAGCTTAACATATGGCGCAACACCATCTGTAAGCTATCCGGAAATCCTTGCTAACCCTAACATTAACCCAGAGCGTTCCACATCCTTTGAAGCTGGTTTTGCTTTATCATTCTTGAATAATAGAGTTAGCGCAGAAGCGACCTATTACAACGTAGGCGATGAGTTTCAGATTCAAAACTTACCAACCTCGGGAGCATCTGCTTTCAACTACAAGAAGTCCAATGTCATCGACTATAGAACGCATGGCGTGGAGGTTATGCTAAACATCAACCCGATTAAGAGAGAGAAATTTAGCTGGGACTTCGGAGTAAACTGGAGTCGTCAGATTAAGAATGTTGAGCATATTGAAGGGGCCAAGAAATTTGGTGAGCTTAAGGTTGGCGACCGTGCGGATTCATTCTATGCGACGGTTTGGCAGAAATCCGCGGATGGTCAGGTGATCTTAAATCCAAATACGCGTATGCCCATCCGTGACAGTTATGCAAAAAACATCGGTCATTTAGAGCCAAATTGGAGATTCGGATTACAGAATAGATTCAATATCCATGATGTTACTGTAAATCTAGATATCGACGGCTCAATTGGCGGGTTGATTAACTCTGTTACACATGAAAAAATGTGGTGGGGAGGAAAACACCCTTCATCGACCAAATATCGCGAAGCAGAATACAACGCTGGCAAATATGTATATGTACCAGAAGGTGTAATAGTAACTGGTGGTGAATTGAAGAGAGATGTTGATGGTCATGTAATCTCGGACACACGTCAATATGAGAAGAATACACAAGCGGTTAGTTGGCAAACATGGAGTCAAATATATCCTTATCAGGCGCGCGTAACAGAGGATGAGAACAAATTCTTCGCGAACGTATTTGACCGCTCGTTTGTGAAATTGAGACGTCTGTCTGTAGGTTATGATATCAACAAGTTTATCAAAACGGACAAGGTAAAAGCAATTAACGCCTCGGTATTCGGATATAACTTATTGATGTGGCAGAATATTCCTTACCTAGATCCTGACTTTGGTGATGACAACAACTTGCAAGACCCATCATCACGTTACATCGGTGTATCCTTAAACTTTAAATTCTAAACAATGAAAATCAATTCATATATTCTATTGGCGCTTGCCTTGTTCTTAGCATTTACGAATAGTTCATGTCGTAAACTATCGGAGATCAATACCAATCCCAACGAATCCAAAACCACACACCCACAGTTTTTATTAACAAAGATTGAATGGGACGCATTCAACTCCTTTAAAGGTACTGGGCCTTTATACGCATTAAAAATGATCGTACAGACGGACGGCGAAAACGCGAATCAGATTTATGCATGGCAACGTAGCGACTTTGGAGCATATAACAATTTGAGAAACGTAACGAAGATGATCGAGGAGGGCGAGCGTATGGCTCTTCCTGAATATGTTGCGATTGGCAAATTCATCCGTGCTTATTATTTCTACAACTTAACCTTAACTTTTGGAGATATTCCCTATAGCGAAGCTTTAAAGGGAGAGAGCGCTGGTTTGTTAACTCCGAAGTATGATAGCCAAAAAGAAGTGTTTTTAGGCATCTTAAAAGAGTTAGAAGAAGCGAATACCTTGTTATCAAAAGTTGAGGCGAAGATTAATGGAGATATCATCTATAACGGGTCGGCTTCACAATGGCGAAAGATGGTAAATGCATACCGCTTAAAAGTGTTGATGACATTATCTAGTAAAGAAGGTGATGCGACTATTGCTCCTAAGGAAACGTTTGCAAATATTGTTAGCTCGCAGCCTCTGTTTACAGGATCTGGCGACGATGGAAAATTAGTCTATTTAGACCAAGCAGGCAACCGCTATCCGGAGTTCAACTCCAGCAGTTATGGTTCGGGGATGTATGTAGACTCCACTTACATCAAAAGACTTCAGGACTTAAAAGATGCTCGTTTATTTGTGCTTTTTACGAGGACTCCAGAAGCTGCAAAAGCAGGTAAACCCGTAAATGACTTCAAGGCGTACGAAGGTGGAGACCCGATTAAGCCTTATGGGCAAGTGAATGAGAAAGCGACTAAGGGCTTAGTATCTAAAGTTGCGGACCGTTTTACGAAAGATGCTACGAATGAGCCATCCATATTAATTGGATATGCGGAGCAGCAGTTCCTATTAGCGGAAGCTGTAGTTAGAGGATGGATAAGCGGCGATGCGAATACCTATTATGAAGAAGGTATCAAATCAGGCTTCAAATTCTATGAAAACTACGCTAAGAATATGGCGAGTTATGTGAATGAATCTGTAGCCAATACATACCTTGCTCAGTCATCAGTTAAATTAAGTTCAGTATCGACGAAAGAAGCTAAGCTTGAGCGAATCCTTATGCAAAAGTATCTTCGTTCTTTTCATCAGGGAGGTTGGACAGCCTATTTTGATCATTTAAGAACCGGCTACCCAGAGTTTGCGAAATCTAACAAAAACCACATTGCTTACCGTTGGATGTACCCAGCGGGCGAATACAACAATAATTCAGCAAACGTATCAGCAGCGATTGCTAGTCAATTCGGCGGTTCTGATGTCACAACGGCAAAACCGTGGTGGTTAAAATAAGCTAAAGTAATATCAACTCCTATAAATATAAAGGGCCGTCCGATTGGGATAGGCCCTTTATTATTTAAGATGGGTTGGTATCTTCTGCATATGTTCTAATCTCTTTCCGAGTAAGGTCTTTTCACCTACTACTTCAAAACCTATTCGCTCATAGAGTTTCTTTGCATTGGGATTGATTTCATCGACTAGGAGTCCAAGGGTAATCCCTTGTTTTTCCACGTATTCATCGATCAGGAAATGCAATATCTTCGTACCAATTCCTTTACCTTGCTGACTTGGGTTTACACCTATACAGTCGATATAATATTCCCCGGCCTGAGTCTCTGCTTCCGGGTTAAAATCCAAGTCGTAGGCTTCGCGCAACAAGTTAGCCACCGGTGTCCGGAGTTGCTCCAGATGAGCCCCATCGTACAGCAGCGCCGTTGCAACGACCTGACCGTCCACTTCTACAACCCAGTTATTGTTGTATGAATATTGATTGCCCTCATGCTCAACGAGTGTGGAAATAAAGCGATATGCTTCATCATAATTCTCTTCTCCAATGAATAGATAAACAATATCTTCCATTGCCAGCAATAAATGTTCGGCGATAGCTGCCGCATCTTTCTTCTCTCCTTTTCGTATCTGCATCGTATAAAATAATTATCTTATTCGCGGTTCTAAGTTTATTAAAAACTAACCATTATTAATTTAAATCCGTCGTCTGTTCGAAGGAAATGCATGTGTGTTTGAGGCCGCGTACTCTCGTCTGAATTGTCCAATACGAGGTTGACTGTTGGATATTTCCATTCGTTGGAGAATCCGCAGTTGTCAAAATATTTGGCGTATAGCGGCGTGTCGAAGATAAAAGGATTCAATCCATCGAGGCTAAAAAAGTAAGTATTTGGCTTTTTATTTAGCTGATGTAGATTCTCTTCTAGCTGATTGCAATACCGTTGCACAAACTCTTTTTTCGGAAGCTTAAGCCATCCGGCGTCTTTATCCCAATAGGTCACTTCTTGAAAGCAGAGTTCTTCTAACCTCTCGGGCGCCAAGCCTTTTTGCAAATATGCGCGAATTACCTGCTCGGCTTCCCTTTCATAATTAATGAAGCTATAAAATTTCCCATTCACACCTTTAAAGGAATCTCGAATGCTATCTGCGCTTGGCTTATCTGCAATCTCGACGCTATAATAATTCAGTTTATCGTTATAGGGAAAGTTTTCAACGAGCAGATTGTTCAGCGTATCAATCAAGAGCTCCTTCCCGTTCTCCCATCCAAAATGCTCATCAACAGTATTCCCTTGACTATCCTTATAGTAGACTTTCGTCGCGCCTTTAAGACCGACAAGCAACCCATTGCGGACTTTGGTAAGTCCATTATACTCGGCAGGAACTGTAATATCTCCATTCGAATTGAATATGCCTATCTTCTCGGTATCCCGATCT
This sequence comes from Sphingobacterium sp. UBA6645, assembly GCF_002455685.1. Taxonomy (NCBI): domain Bacteria; kingdom Pseudomonadati; phylum Bacteroidota; class Sphingobacteriia; order Sphingobacteriales; family Sphingobacteriaceae; genus Sphingobacterium; species Sphingobacterium sp. UBA6645. Next base: position 262,658 of record NZ_DKLH01000045.1, on the reverse strand, counting down.
TTAAAACGAATGAACCCCTCATTTTCACAATCAGGGGTATTGTCAAAGAAATAAAGACTATCCCTTCCCACCACGCGACCCTGCTTTGTAATGTAGTAAGATTTCCACTGATCATCATTCTCCTCCACTGCGGATATGATTTTATCGAATTCATCTGCAATAGTCATCGAAGGGATTTATTTTGTCTGGATCATCAGCTTCCCGCTCTTATCTTTAAACCCGACGAGGGTACTATCTGCGTTATAGCAACGCAGCCAAACACCACTGCTGCCCTGTGCATAAGTTGCTGGGACAAGAAAAAGAACAGCAAAAAGAAGGAAATATATTTTTTTCATAAAACGCTCATCCCAATATACTGAAAACAGTTTAATTTATATTAAAATCTTCCTATTTCCATTGAAATGCAAACTTTGGTGAAAGTCCATGGTAGTCTTTGAAAACAAACGATTTCATAAAAAAGCCAACTCAATGATGTTTGACTTGGCTACTCTTTCTTTTCTTAGAATTTTAATGCTATTACTTTTTCTTTTTGGACTTTTTCTTTTCAAGCGATTCTATTCTACTTGTCAGCGCGTTGATCGTTATTTCTTGCGATTGAATCGTCGTTTGCTGCGCAGAAATTACTTTTTCCAAAGCTTCAATGACGGCATTCGTTTGGTCGAGATCATCAATCTTTGATGGAAGGGTCAGCGCCTGGTGGTCTGCTCCATTTAAATTTCCTCTAAACATTCCCCCTGCGCCATTCAACAACCATTCGGGATCGATATCTGAATGGGAAGCTAAAATACTAGCCACAGCATCTGACCCTAACGCAGAAGTTTTTTGTACTCCCTTAAAATTAGCATAAGACAAACCTAGGTCTTTAAAAAAATCGATTTTAGAAATACCTTTTACCTCCGCGATGTGAAGCACACGTTCTTTAATGTTGGTCATTTTGTTGCGAATTTAGTATATAGGATAAAATTAAGACTTATTCTTTAATTTAAACAGATGTCTCATACATCTAACAAAAACTTAACACTAAATAACAAAATAATTAGTAGGGGAAGCGGACTATTTATGACCCTTCGTTATTTTTTGTACAAATATCCTACAAAAGAAGACAGCGTAATAGGAGACTAAAAATTATAACATTACAAAAACATTGAGTTAACATTTTTATCAAAAGCTAATCAATGATGGTGTTTTATTATTGAAGCGATAACCAATTCCCAACATCAGATAGTTGGGGTCTCTGAAATCTTTAACGTTGTACCCAATATGGAGGAAGAGATCTCTGCTCATCTTTGTTTTTAGGGCTAAGCTCTGATATGTACCAGCAAAATCTCCACCTTTGTGCAAAACATTCGTTCCTATCCCCATACTGATCGTAAAGATCGGCATCGTGAAATCAGCACGAGCAGACAGGCCAAGCGCCAATTGTTGATTCCAATTTGGTTTAATAAAAGGCTGCTCGGTTCCGATAATATAATCTTCTGTATAGACATTCCCGCTTCCGTCGTATAGGCCATCCAAGGATATTCCGGTTCGGAATCTATAATTCAGGTTATACATGGGTGCAAAATATGCGCCCAGCACGGGATATTTATCAGGGGATGCCACCTGTGTGTTTCCGAATTCGATTCCTTTTCTGCGCCAAGATCCAAAGACGACAAAATCATAGCTGAAGTGGCGCGGGAAAGTCGGAATTTTTACTACTTGTTCCTCTTTCGATGTTTCTGACTTATCATTGGAAAGACTGTACATCAATCCTAGTTTTGCGCCAACCATGTTCAAACCAGCGTTTGGATATTCGGTATTGCCGTTTGAAAAATGGGTAAGTTCCGCTCCAGTGGTTAGGTAATAACGCTCCGCAACTTGCCATTTCAAAAAAAGCCCCAAATTGATATATGCATTCAATTTCGATCCGATGATCATGTTACCGGGGTTGTTGATGGGATCATAGGGTCGCCATCCTGTCGACAAACCAAAGTTCCATTCGTAATTCAGAGATGCGAATTCGCTAAGCTTAGACAGTTCGGCAGTTTGGAACAGGTAGGTCGAAATAGGTGTCCCCAATTCTTTATGATTGCCAAAGTCGAATACAGCGATGCCTACCCCCTGCTGTGTTTTGGAGAAAACCTGTTTCCCGAGACTACCTTTCGGCAAAGCGAAGGAATATTTCAGATGTCCAGAAACGGCTCTCTTGCTGAGCTGTTCATTGGCGATATCACTTCTATAAAATGGCGAGGTCGGAAAAACATAAGAAGGGCGAATTTCTGCAGTGAAATGATGCGAGAAATTTGATATCGAGACTTTAGCAGTATCAATTCGATATTTTTCTTCGTGCTGTTGTGCATTTAGTACGAAACCATATAATAAATAGAGACTAATTAACAGAAAGCGTACGCTATTTTGAGTCGTATAGATTAAGTATTGGTCGCAACTACGCATTAATGTATTCAAGAAAGTTTGCTATCTCTTGCTAGTCAATAAAATTAACAAAAACATGTATGAATTTCAAATTAGAATAAAAGGAAATTGATAGTTGGCTGCTTTTAGTCATTCACAACCTAAAGCTTTTTCTAACCCCAATCATAACCCTTCGGAAAGGGGTTTGATTGGGGTTAGCATTGGGTTTGTATTGGGTTTGAAAGGGAAGTGAGTCAATAGATGTTAGATTTAAGACATTAGAGTGTTGTCTATGAACCAAGAAAGAAAGGATGTAAGGATGAGCAGGATCAGGTCTAATGTCTTATGCCTAATCTCTAGTGTCTACTATAAATACTAACTACTATTTCCGAAGTTCTTTAATGGTATACATAACAAGCTTATTCTGTAGGCTATCCGTGTTATTTTCATTCTTCAGTTTGGTTAGGGCAACTTCATAGACGTAGCCTTTTTCCAGGGGTTCCAGTTGCAGATTTAGTTGTTTTCGGCCTTTTGACCAATCTGCTTTGTTTATTTTAATATTTTTTATATCGATTTGTTCGGAGCCATACTTTTTATGGTAATGGTATCGATATCGGCGAACTTGAACGAGGCTATCGATGGGTTCATTTTCTGTATTTGCGACTTTGTCGGTAAAGTTCAATTCGAAGCCGTTCTTCTTGATTTTCATGTCCTTGACATCGAAAGGTGTCTTTCCGGTGAATCGAATTCTCTGTATGCCGCGATCGCCTAGCCATCCATGGTCGGCTTGTCCTACCCATAGGTCGCCGTTAGGTGAAAATACTAACCTGTTGTTTCCTTTTCGGAGCCCCTCTCCCTGAATGAACACAGTTGCGGCTCCCTGCATAACACCGTTTACTTCTTCGAGCATTACTCGGACCAAACGCTCACTACTCATCTCGCCGATGATAAACTGTCCGTCGAATGCTTTCAGATTTTTATTGTCTTTGATCAGAATCGGTTGGGTTGGCGAATTTGCAAGCAGGTCGTGCGGGAAGATCACTGTAGGCTTTTCGCGCATTTTATCTAAGGTATCAACAGGCAAATCGAATGGGTTGCCCCTGTTCCAGCCTTTTGTCCACACGATACTGGCGGGATGTCCGTAGTGTTTTCCTTCCTCGACATGATATAGTGGGCTAGTTCCGACCCAGTCGCCTTGATTTTCGGTGACATAAAGTCTATCCTTGGCGTCTAATGCGATTCCATTTGGTGAACGAAAACCCGATGCGAAAGGGGTTATTTTAAAGTTTTTATCAATTTTCATTACCCAGCCACGATAGGGCACAACGGAAAACATGGCGTTTCCCTCTCTCATTTTTCCGATCATGAGGGTATCGCCTCTTAGTTCATCAGACATCCCTCCACCCGAAGAGGAAGAATTGAGCGCTATATAGAGATTTCCGTTTCTATCTTGTACAGGTCCATAGCTGAATTCATGGTAATTCCCCGTCATACCAAATCCATCGTATATCGTTTCAAATAGGTCTGCCTCCCCATCATTATCGGTATCCTTAACTCGCGTCAGCTCCGGGAGTTGCATGACTAGCATTTCTTTATCGCTGATCGCTTTGATACCTAGGGGCTCATGCAATCCGCTCGCAAAAAGTTTCCATTCCTTGGTTTCAGGATTGTAAATCATGATTTCACCACGCATAAAGGTCGCAACTATTCGACCGTCGGGCAAGGCGTCTAATGCAGCGACTTCTGCCGTCAAGCCTTCAGGAGTCGCAATAGAATCGATATAGAATGCATTTTTCTCGTCCGATTGATGATCGGAACATGCTAGCGCGAAACCTGTGCAAGCTAAAAGTATATAGAATAATGATTTCATTTAGTCTTCTATTTTGTATTCCAGGGTAAATTCTTTGGCCTCCGCAGAACTAAGCTTTAAGGTTGTATTTTGAAGGGGAGCTCCTTTGTACCAGGTTTTCATTCCGGTCGATAAGGTATGTTGGAAGGTTAAATCCGCATTCACATCTGGTATTCTAAATGTGCGTATTATGCCTTTTCTGTCTCCGGTTTCTTTAATCGTTTCAAAAATATCCATCTTGTCGATTTGATAATGGAACTCCAGGTATTTGTCTTTCAAGATCTTATAACCCTTAAACTGCCTTTTGTTAGGGCTATTTGCTGATGCTATCGCTATCGATGGGAGATTTGCCTGTTTGTAGAAGATATCGCCTAATATTTTTGCTTTAGCATCTTTATGTCCTTTCCAGATGGCTGTATTGTCGAGAAATTCGCCTTGCCAAATGTATCGCAGGTCGCAAACAGCGGCATCCCAGCAATAAGAAATTTGCCCGGGCAGATGTACCGCAACGGCCGCCGGACTAGCTCCTTCCATATATATCCTGTAGTGATATGGCGCCTTCGGTTCGTAAGGATGGTTCTTTTTATGATGATGCTGATGTTCGGACTGCTTACTTAATTCGGGTAAATGGGGATCTTTTGCTAATTCGGGCATCTTCCCTGATTTGTTGACATATATCGCTCCATACATCACATGTCCATGACCGGGGAAGGTACATACATAAGGATAAACGCCCTCTACGCTTGGCGCAGTGAAAGCGAGTTTCTCCTTTTGACCGGCATGAAGAATCTTGGTATGCCAAAGGATGTCCTTGCTATCCGGTACATATGATTTTGCCATTCCCTGCGCTCCTAGTTTGCCAGCCAGTTCGACGATTTTTTCTCTTGTTCCGGGATTTATTATCAGCAAGTTATGGTCCATATCGTCGGTATTCTCGAATTCAATAACGACTTTCTGTCCAGGTTGAACATGGAACCTTGGCACATCGAAGCGTAGCCCCGGCAGCACGGACATTTTCACCGTCTTGGCTGCAGGAGTATCTTCCTTAATCAAAGCATTATTGCTCGTTAAAAAGAGAAGCAAGATGCTTAGCATACTTAAAAAAACAGGTTTTGTATACATGGTTAGGTTTAGAGAATGTTGCTTTCGATCCCTACGTGATCTGCAGCAGCTTTTGATAATGTGCCGAAGTAGTCATAATACCCCCAATTTTTTCGAAAAAATCTTCATTTAAATGAAACGTTCCGTTCTCTACCTTTGTCCAGCTTGCATTGGGGAAGGGATGTCGTTGTTTCATTGCTTCCCATGCTAGGTAGTTCATATCGCCGTTGGTTTCCATTAATCCCATATTAACGATCGGGAAAGGCGATAGGCTTGCTGCGATGATTTTGTTCCATTCCATCAGGACAGGATTTACAGTCAGATCGGAACAGAGGCAGGGGATGTTATTTTCATGTGCTATTTTCGCAATTTTTACGGTTAAGCTAAGGGTTTTGGCAATTCCTTTTAGAATGAATGCTTTATAGCCGAGTTCTATCTTTTTATAAGCATCTGCCTCGCTATGAATGCTTTCATCTGCCCCTATTAGCACCGGCAGATCATCTACTCTTTCTTGATTTTCTTCCACAAATGGCTCTTCGTAAAGCAAAATACGATCGAAGGCACCAATTTCTTTTGCATAATCTAGGTAGCTTGACAAATCTGCTTTCCGCTCATAACGACCGTTTGCATCCATGGTGTAATAAATGGATTTTTTATTGCTTTGATTATTTAGTCTACTGTTTATGCAGTCGTGAATTTCTTTCAATCGAGCTTTGTCTTGCTTTAACATCACTTGTTGAGCGCCCGGGCTGCCTGTTTTTATCTTAAAGACGAAATATCCTTGATCCACCGCAGCAGCAATATCTTCAAGTGGCATATTGTAGGATATTTGAAACATGACGGCTACCTGTTTGTTCTTGTTTTGAAATGCGGACCGATAAGTCTCTGGGATCATCTGCTGGAAACTTTCTACTTTATTTTTTTTGCCATACAGCATCCACAAGGCATTATCTACCGAAACAAGGGCATTGTAAATGAAGTTGACATGTAGATTGTCGCGCTTTGTTATTTTTTTACCTTCCTGCTCCAAGTAGGGAACAAGCTGCTCAATCGCATCCATTGGCGTATTAAACTCTTTATTTTCCAGCCATTTTAATGCAGTTTTACTGACCTCGAGCATCCAAGAATTGCCGGTGGTTTCATCCGTAGACGCAAAAGTATCGGCATCACCGTATAGGACGCTCTGAGTTCCCAGGCCTATCCCATAATTGCCAGATGGGTCCTTAACATATGCAACCGCCTGCCATAGTTCGGTGAGGAATGCGCCTTTGAATCCGAAGGGGAATCGAAGCTTTTCTTTTTCCACGGCGTATCCCGTATGGATAACCTTTAATTGATTAAGCATTGTTTTCTGCAGATTAGTTGATGCCTTTAAAGCGTTTGCTTGGGTTGCTGCTAAAATTAAGCTACAATTTCCAATAAACTGTCGTCTGTTCATAAAATATAATTCGCCTCTCTGTATCCCGTTTACGTTCACGGCACCACATTTTACATGAAGAAGTATATTTTTATAAAATTTGATATTCTTCAGGTTTTGCGGATGGTTAATTGATACTAAGCTAAATGTATAAATCGTAAAAACCAAGAATAAGGGAGGAAAAGGACTAAAATTTTGGGGGAAGGTATAAAAAACCGAGAGAAAAATTGTACATTTACGTGTAGAAAGGAGTAAAATTACAATCATGAAAGCAAAAACAACATTTCCAGTCAGTAGAGGAGCGAAAGTTGTTAGCCGCTCCAGGTTAGAACAAACCCAATTTTCACCATCATGGGTGGTGCAACACGTCAATGATGCGCCCGGATATAAGCTAGAACTGATTGACCGCATCCGTATCGGCGTCACCAAATTAGAGTGGAAAGAATTGATCAACAGCATCGGCGAGAACGAGAAAGAATTTGAGCATGTATTACCAAGCTCAATCAGCAGTATGCAGAAGAAACCTCGCTATGATAAAGAGACTTCGGAGCGTATTTACGAGATTTCCAGGCTTTTTGGCCTGGGTTATCAAGTCTTTGACAGCCCTGATTTGTTCAGAGAATGGCTCTGGACGCCATCTAAAGCCTTGGGCGGCAAAAAGCCATTCGACTTATTAGATAGCAGTTTTGGTTTTGAGTTGGTCGAGAATGAGATCATCAGGATTCAACACAACGTATATAGCTAATGGTTGTTTTTCGGGTTGCCAATTTAAAGTTCAAAGAATCTACATTGAGTGGTATTGGTGCTGAGAAAGTTGGAGGTCGTTGGAATCAGGTCGGAACGCGGGCAGTCTACTGCTCAGAGAATATTTCGTTAGCCTTATTGGAATACTATGTGCATTCGGAGAACATCGCATTACTCCCCAAACAAATATTAGTAGCGAAGATCGAATTCCCTGATGATTTTATCGTTGAAGAACTATCGGAGTTGCCGGCGCGTTGGAATCAATATCCGTATTCGTCCAAGACTGCCGGAGTTTTTACGAAGCTGGCAACAAATAGAGATTTCTTTGCATTGAAGGTTCCATCGACAATCGTTCCGATGGAGCATAATTATATTCTAAATCCACTTTACAAAGAGTTTGGCAAGGTTGAGATCGTAGAATTTATCGATCTGGAGGTAGACAGCCGGCTGAAAGAAGATAAAAGATAATTTCTATTCCGGGAAATGATTATCACATTCATATTCCCGGAATAGAAATATTTATTTACTAATACTTTGTGTGCCGAGATACTTTACATCGACACGACGATTCTTAGCTCTCCCCTCAGCGTTGTCTTGTCCGTTCGCTAGGGTGTTTTCCGCAATAGGATCCTTCTCTCCTCTTCCGAGGGCTATAATATCATTTTCGATACCATTATTTTTAAGCCAATCCTTTACTGCATTAGCTCTATCTAGAGAAAGTTTTTCGTTGTAAGCGTCGTTGCCTTTCGAATCGGTGTGACCTGTGATCTGCACTTTCTCATTTCCACTCTTCTTTATCTGGTCCGCCAATTTCGTTAGTTCTGCATCTGCTTCTGGTTTGAGCGTTGCATTATCAAAATCGAAAAGTTGATCTGCAGATAACGGTATATCAATATTTAAATTACTTTGATTGGCTGTCAAACTACTGCCTGTGCTTTCGAGTGGTGCATTTGAGGTAGTGACTTCTTCTCTGGTCGCCGTCAATGTGTCGACTTTAGAGGCTAATGCATCAGTTGAATTTTCTGTACTACTCGACGTCTTATCAGCATGACTCTTCTCGTTGGTTCCCGTGGAATTATAAGCATGCATCTTTTGACAAACGTGTCAGTCTAACACTCAACATGTTAAGACTAAAACTGTTATAAAAAATTTTTGGGTAGTACAACCAAATTTCCTTTGAAGTGTTCATCTGCTATACAATAGGTATTTACGAATAATATATTGACATGTTTAGAGACGGAGCACGCAAAAGTTTATGGCAATCGGAAGTAAAAAAGTATGAAGGATTCTTAGCAAGTGGCCACAGATACGACGTGGTAATCGTCGGCGCTGGAATAACAGGTATTTCAACGGCTTACCGGCTTCAAAATCAAGGGTTAAAATGCGTCATTTTGGAAGCCAGTAATATTGGTTTTGGTACTACCGGGGGCACCACGGCTCACCTAAATGACTTTTTCGACACGACTTTTGAGGAAACAATAAACAAGTTTGGGTTAGAGAATGCACGGCTACTTGCTGAGGCGGGAAAAGAAGCTATGCAAATTTTTACGTCGAACGTCATGAAGAATACCATTGACTGTGATTTTGAGCATAAAGATGCAGTGCTGTTTGCAACAAGTGAGGAACAGGTTGAGGAATTAGACAAAATCTTCGAAGGCGCTCAAAAGGTTGGTTATCAGATGGCATATACAGATAGTATCGAATACCCCATGGGGTTCCAAAAGGCATTGTTGATTCCTCGACAAGCACAATTTCATCCACTTAAATATATCAAAGCCTTAGCCGAGGCTTTTACAAATGCCGGAGGTACCATTATTGATAACTGTATTTACGAATCCCATGACGAGAGCGACCAGGAAGTTCTCATTCATACGAGTCAGGGGACCGTTCGCGGTGGACATGCTGTGTTTGCAACCCATACTCCCCCTGGAGTTAACCTTTTACACTTTACCACTGCACCATATCGCAGCTATGCAATTGCCTTTACTCTAAACAGTGAAGACTATCCGAACACCTTAGGCTATGACCTTTGCAATCCCTATCATTATTATAGGACTCATATTATCCAGGGAAAGAAAATGATTATTGCGGGAGGAGAGGACCACAAAACAGGACATAGCGAAGATGAGGGTGCATGCTTTGCGCGCTTGGAGAATCACTGTCGAAACTACTTCGATATTAATCAAATTCAGTACGCGTGGTCGAGTCAGTACTTCGAGCCTGCAGATGGACTCCCCTCGATTGGCGTTTTACCATCGAGCCAGGGTCGTCTTTTCGTGGCCACAGGTTTCAGAGGCAACGGGATGACGTTTGGAACCTTGTCTTCGACCATCCTTACCGATTTGATTTTGCAACGCCCTAATCGTTTTGCTAAACTTTTCGATCCGAAGCGATTTAAACCGACTGCCGGCTTCAAGAGTTTCTTGAAGGAAAATGCTACTGTGCTGAAGGATATGATCGGCGATAAGATTAATATGGAGAGAATCAATTCGCTATTGGATATAGAACCTGGAAAGGCGAAAGTTGTTCGATACGGAGGACAGGCTTACGCTGTTTATTCGGAAAGCAATGGCCAACGGCATGTTTTAAAAAGCACATGTCCACACGCCAAGTGTGAAGTACGATGGAATAACGCAGAATTATCTTGGGATTGCCCCTGTCACGGCTCTCGGTTTAACGTGAATGGCAAAATGCTAAATGGTCCTTCAACCCAAGGACTGGAGCGCTTAGAATAGCGAAAGGTAAAACTGCAGCGCGAACTTTAGTGCTGGCTAAGCGTCCTGGTCATCAAAGCTTGCAAACATGGGGGAAGGATATCAGTTCCGGTGAGACTGCTTCCTCAATAACGAAACCGTCTGCAACTGGAGATAGGAGATTGGTTTGGTTTCTTCGTTATTGGCTATACGAGCGCAGCTTGACATGGATAGGAAGCAGAAAGCGAAGATCCAGGGTATAATTAATCGCACTCTCGATTTGAAAGCGGCAAACAATTGTGCATCAGCATATTCACTTACTAAGGTCATTATGAAAAGCTTAAGTTCTTTCTATAGCTTGTCTACACAAGACAATCAAATATGGCAAAACTATCCTTATAAACAAGAAACTAACAGGACATTAAAAATCTAGCGGTCAGATGCTAGAGAATTAGAGGTGGGGAATAACATGAGTCGGGAAACTGGAAACGTTTTCCAATTTTGTTCAAGGAGTGATTGGTTTAAGAAGAAAGAAAATGCTGGTTGAGTTAAGTCGAAACATACCGTTTCCGCGTAACTAAACCAGCATACCGATATTTTATTGTACTCGCATTTAACTATTGATCATATTTGCCATCCACACATTTTGATCCTCGAAGGTCGACACCTCATCATTGTCTTCTTCTTCATAGAGGCTTTCGACAATTTCTTCCGCATATTTAAGATTAAACAAATCGGCAAGATGCATGATGCTGTCCACGTCTAATTCCAATTCATACCAGAAAACTACTTCATATAGAAATACGCCATCCCAATTTAAGATGATTGGATCTTCGATATCCTCTTCTAATCCGTAGACAATAAACCCCTTCTGCTCCGTATCATACGCGATGATATCATAATTTCTTAGCTCTGTATGGGCTTAAACCGATCCGCACGATAGGTCATCTGCTCCTCCGCAGCTAAATCTAGAATGCTTAGCGGTTTTGAATAGTAGTCACCTATTTCCTCCTCGAATACATCATCAGAAACATTCTCGTCATAGATATCTATCACAATCTTAGGAAGTCCCAGTTTATGAATTAAAGCTTTTAATTCGTTTTCAGTTAGTTCATTAGCAGCAGCCATAGTTTCTATCTTTTATGATTTCACGGAATTAATGGATGCAAAATCGGTTAATTCAATTCCGCTTATGATTTAACAACGTAAATCGGCGAAATGTTTCGATCTGCTTTCTCTCCTTTTTGGTTGCTACGCAGAAATGGAGATTTCCCTATTAATCATGCGTATAAAACATTTAAATATTTATCACTATCGTTTGATGCTATCGAGGAAACCTTATGCTGACAGGTATTAGAGCCGAGTGACGATGTAGAAGATATTGTTCATATTGAAGCCGCTACAGAATACGTTTTAGCATTTTGCTCGTTAGCTTTTATTGTTGGATAGATAATCTTTACCTGTTCACCTTGTACTGCTGGACGGCAGGTCATCTCAATAAAACCTCGGCTATTGGTTTCCTGTTACTTGGACTTGGTGCCCCAGTACTATTCACGGATCCGACACGAAGGTTTTGAAATGATTCACGGATTTTTAAGGATAAAATTGAGAACAGGGTAGATTAATGATTTTCGGAATAACCATTTACAAATTTTACCTTTCCCTATTAACATACTGAGTGGCCACCCAGCATGTATAATTGTGTTAAATATCAGTTAGTTGTGTTTTAAAATTAACTTAAAGAAAACATAGAATGTTCTATATTTTTTGACATTTCCATTGCAAATTAAACGCGAACAAGTTTCATTAGTGGTTCAAATGAATATAAAGCTGGTCTTCGACCTGATGCTTCTTCCATTATTTCTATAAGATTGTTTTCAGCTAAAGTTCTAGTAAAACGCTGTGCCGTTGCAGGAGGAATACCACTTTTTGATGTAAAATTATTATTTCTAAATATTGGGTTAGTGAATATATAATCTAAAGCTATTATACAATATTTCGAAGATAGCAAATTTGAAAAAACAGTTTTCATATTTTCATACAACTCAGATATTGATTCTGCTATTTCAAGATTTCTATTTGCTTGCTCTTCTATTCCTTTAAAAAAGAATTTACACCAATCTTCCCAATTCCCTTTTAACGAAACTGATCTCATGGTGTCAATGTATTCATCTTTATTTTCCTCAAAATACTCACTTATATAAAAATGAGGAGCAGAAATGAGTCCATTAGACCATAAAAACAACGTAATTAGCATTCGTCCGATTCTGCCATTACCATCCTTGAAAGGATGAAGAGCCTCGAATTCCAAGTGCATTAATGCTGTTTTAATCAATGGTAAATCATTGGAATTATTTAGATAGTCAAACAACTTTTCCAACCCTTCTTCTAATCTTTCTGGAGAAACAGGTGTAAATAGTATCTTCTGCTTTCCCTTATCAGCTAAATAATTCTGCTCTGACTTAAATTGTCCAGGAGATTTATTTGCACCTCTACCAAAAGACAATAATTGTTGGTGAATTTTTTTTATAGTGCTTGATGATATCTTATAACCATCTTCCAATGCCTTTTGTGCATTAATTAATGATCTCTGATATAATAACGTTTCCAATACATCTCCTCTATAAGAATTAATACTATTTGGATCGTTAATTTCGTCAGCTTGGTATTTTAAAATCTCATCCATTGTACTCACTGTACCTTCCATACGAGAAGAAATTACGGCTTCTTGATTTCTCAATGGCGCTAACAAAATCTCGCTATTATGCATATTCTTTAAAACTTGATCATATCTTGCTAATGCTGCTGTCGCTCCTAACAATTCATTAATAAAAATATTTAAATCAATTTTTTGTGGTGGAAACTTATCATAATGATATGAAACTGATTCGTCGAAATTAATAGGCTTCATTTGTACAATTATTAATATCAAATATACAAATCAAAATCAATTGTCAATCATTTTTGGTTAATTTTGATTATCTAATAGGTTTGATGTGCATAAATTTATGCTAAACAGGTTTGTTAATCAATTTTGTTATTTTTTGATTATCTAAAATGTTTGATGTACATAAATTTATATTAAATAGATTTGTTAATCATTTTTTAAGTTTTTTGACTACCTAACGAGTTTGATGTGTATAAATTTATAACAAATAGGTTTGTCAATCAATTTATGTGTTTTTTTGATTACCTAACAAACTGAGTTTAATAAATTAAAATTAAGTCTGTCTGCTAAATAACCGTACATTTGCTTCTTAACAAACTGAGCGGGCACCCATGATCTACTTCCATATTCCTTTTTGCAAGCAAGCTTGTTACTACTGCGATTTCCACTTTAGTACTTCCATGCAATACAAAGACGAAATGCTGCAGGCTATGCATAAGGAATTGAGCATACGTTCCAACTACCTCGAAAACAAAACCATCAACTCCATTTACTTCGGCGGAGGCACCCCTTCCACACTAACAGCCGACGAGATCGAACGCCTGATTGGAAAAGTTGCCGAGCATTACGAAATAGCACCCGATGCGGAAATCACCTTGGAAGCAAATCCTGACGACCTGGATAAAAACAAAGTCAATGCCTTAAGGCAAACCGACGTCAACCGCTTTTCCATTGGCATCCAATCCTTTTATGAGGAAGATTTGCGATGGATGAATAGAGCACACAATGCTGAAGAGGCGAAATCTGCGATCATGCGCGTTCAGGACGCAGGCTTCGAAAACATCACCTGCGATTTGATCTATGGATACCCGCTATTGACCGATCAGAAGTGGAAAGCCAACATGCAGCAGCTCATTGATTTTCAGATACCGCATATCTCCTCATATGCGATGACCGTGGAAAAGAAAACTGCACTTGACCATTTGATAAAGAAAGGAAAAACGGCGCCTATCAACGAAGCGCAGAGTGCAGAGCAGATGCTTATGCTGATTTCCCACTTAACAGATAACGGCTACGAGCAGTATGAAATATCGAATTTCGCGAAGCCCGGCAAACATGCCATTCATAACAGCAATTATTGGAAGGGAAAACACTATCTCGGCATTGGCCCATCTGCGCATTCCTTCAATGGCGTATCGCGCTCATGGAATATCGCCAATAATGCATTGTACACCAAACAGCTTTTCCAAAACGAATTGGCATTAGAAACCGAAAAGCTAAGCCTAGACGATCGATTCAATGAATACGTCATGACCTCCCTCCGCACAAAATGGGGAGTGGATTTCGAATACCTCAAAAACAACTTTGATAGCGACTACCTCTCCTACCTTAAAAAAGAAGCCGACATCTATCTGAAACAGGAAGATTTACTGCTGAAAGACGAGCAATATCTCGTTTTAACCGCCTCAGGAAAGCTAATTGCAGATCAAATAGCTTCCGATTTATTTATAGTTTCTTAATTCCAGAGTTTAATATTTTGCTTTATGTTAACAATAACATGAAATCATTAGCAAATAAAATCCATTAACTAGCATTTATTAGCAATTCACTAATTTTTAAAAACCCCTCTGATTACCAGCATTATAATTCATATTTTTGCGCCAAAATAATCTATTATAATCGATATGGTACAATCTTCTACTTTTGAGAACCAAATCAAAAGTTACAAAGTCAAGCAGAACGCTTGCGTAAAGCTTATTCAAGTAGTAAGCGACCTATGGTTCAATCAATCTATTGAGCTGGTCTTATTCCGCAATCAACTGATTGATCGTCGCGTAAGTTTCATTCTTAATTTACATCAAAAGACAAAAGAGTTGGCAGAGAAAGAAATCAGTATAGAGGAAACTCTTCAGATTGCTGAGATTATACAAAGCTTAGAGCTAACGCCTTCTCGTATTGATATTGGTAAATTAGCATTAGAGGTGCGCAAGCAGCATGTTCAACTCGAAGATTTAGAGGCTTTCCTTTCCAAGGAACTAGCTCCTGCACATCAGCACCAAACCTTCGAACCAAGAGACGTTGTTCTTTATGGATTTGGTAGAATTGGCCGCTTGTTGGCGAGAGAATTGATCAGCAAAGCTGCTGCCGGTCGTCAATTACGTTTACGGGCCATTGTCACCAGAGATCAGTTGGATGAAAAAACACTAGAAAAAAGAGCTAGCTTATTACGCCAAGATTCTATCCACGGAGACTTTGAAGGCCAGGTAGATATTGATGTAGAAAAAGGTGCATTGATCATTAATGGCGTACCTGTTTATATCATCTCTTCGAAAAATCCTGAAGATATTGATTATACACAATACGATATCAATAACGCCCTTGTCATCGACAATACGGGTGCTTTTAGAGATCAACAAGAACTTAGTCGCCATTTAACTTCTAATGGCGCTACGCAAGTCTTATTGACAGCTCCAGGCAAAGGCGTTCCAAATATCGTTTACGGCGTAAATGAATATGATGCAGATAATAAAAAGGATAATATATTCTCTGCTGCTTCGTGTACCACCAATGCAATTTCACCGGTTCTGGCAGTACTAGAGAAACGTATCGGAATTGTAAAAGGCCATATCGAAACCATCCACTCGTATACCAACGACCAGAACCTAGTCGACAACTTCCACAAAAAGTCTAGACGAGGACGTGCAGCGGCATTAAATATGGTTATCACAGAAACTGGCGCTGGAAGCGCCGTTGCGAAAGTATTACCGGTTCTAGCCGGAAAACTAACATCAAATGCTATCCGTGTTCCTGTTCCTAATGGCTCCCTAGCCATCTTAAATCTAGAGTTAAAGTCCATCACTACGGTAGAGGAGATAAACGGTCTATTGAAAAAAGCAGCCTTAGAAGGCAATCTAGTAGAACAAATTCAATACGCCAACAACGCTGAGCTCGTATCATCTGATATCGTCGGCACCACTGCCGCATCCGTAGTTGATGCGCCAGCAACCATCGTATCAGCAGACGGCAAAAACGTCGTAATCTACGTTTGGTATGATAATGAATACGGCTATACGCACCAAGTAATGCGCCTAGCAAGACATATAGCAGGCGTTAGAAGATATACTTATTATTAAGATTCTCTTGTACGGTCGCAAAAGTGCATTGTCTAGGCATAGAGCAAGTCTTCTGACTCAAGAGAACGGCGAGAAATTTGATATGAAAATTTAATTAACTACGGACAGCTATACAAAATAGCATGGATAAAATTTGGTTCGGCAGCTAGCGCAGCTTTAACTTTATCCATGCTTTTAAGATCCGTTTTCACCTATCAGTTTCTCGGTTTCCAAATATTTCATAATAATCTGCGTAGCCCCTGAACGCGTATGCACATATTTCTTCGCTGATTCACCCGCCAATTTCAGCTTCTCAGGGTCTTGTAATGTAGCAAATATGTGCTCCAATTCTTCCTTGCTGCAGATCGGGAAACCAGCTCCCAATTCAACCAGGTCCATGGCTTCCTTAAACTTCTCGTATTTAGGACCAAAAATAACCGGCATGCCATAGGTCGCCCCTTCTAGCGTGTTATGAATTCCTGCGCCAAAACCACCACCTATATAAGCGATATCCCCATAATAATAAAGCGAAGACAACATCCCGATATTATCAATGATCAACACCTGTTCTCGAGCAATTTCTTCAGCGGCATAAGTGCCGAATTTCGAGAAACGTAGGGCCGACGGGAAGAGTTTTATTAGCTGTGCAATATGCTCATCATGAATTTCATGGGGAGCAATAAGCGCTTTCCAATCCGGATACCTCGACAACAAGTCCTTGATCAGCTCCTCATCCGCTGGCCAAGTACTTCCGCCAACCAATACGCGCTTATCGCCGACAAATTCTTTGGCCTGTTCAATTGCTTTATGCGTCTTTGGTAGCTCCACGACCCGATCAAAACGCGTGTCGCCGGCCAACCCTGCTTTGGTAATCCCAATCCACTTCAGCATATGCACGCTTTCCATATTCTGGGTAAAGAAAAAGGAAACTTTCTTCAGTATCCTACGGTAAAAGCCACCATGACGCTTAAAGAACAACTGCTCTTCACGGAAGATCGCTGAAATCATCAACAATCGAATCCCCCGTTTCTCAAGCGCATCAAAGTAATGATACCAATATTCGTATTTCGTGAAAATCGCCAACTTCGGATTGATAGTGTCTAAAAACTTGCGCGCATTTGCCGCGGTATCCTCCGGTAAATAGAATACATAATCCGCCAAAGCCGTGTTTTTACGGATCTCATAGCCCGAGGGCGAGAAAAAAGTTACAATTATTTTCTCTTCAGGATAGCGCTGCTTAATCTGCTCCATGACGGAGCGCCCCTGTTCAAATTCGCCTAGGGAAGCGAAGTGAAACCAGATGTGTTTTTGATTTGAATCAACCGTTTGACTGATCTGCTTCAATAGCCCCTTACGACCCCCAACCCATAGCCTCGCTTTTGCATGAAAAGGAGCAATCAGCCGAAGTAATGTGCCGTACAGAAATATGCCCAGATCGTAAAGTAAACGCATAATGTTAAAAGTAATGTTTATCTTCGTCAAAGATATTAAACCTTTTCAAATTCACTATTGTGCAAAGGGAGAAGCCCAAACGAATATTAATTACGGGTGCAGCAGGATTCTTAGGTTCGCACCTCTGTGACCGCTTTATTAAAGAGGAATTTCAGGTCATCGGGATGGATAATCTAATTACCGGAGATATTAAAAATATCGAACACCTATTCCACCTCCCTAACTTCGAATTTTATCATCACGACGTTAGCAAATTCGTTCACGTGCCGGGCGAACTGCACTATATTTTACATTTCGCATCGCCTGCTAGTCCAATCGATTACCTTAAAATACCCATTCAGACGTTAAAGGTCGGATCATTAGGCACGCACAACTTACTCGGACTGGCCAAGAGCAAAAAAGCGCGCATATTAGTCGCCTCTACCTCGGAAGTGTATGGGGACCCTTTGATTTCACCACAATCAGAAGAATATTGGGGTAATGTAAACCCCGTAGGCCCTCGGGGTGTTTACGATGAAGCCAAACGTTTCCAAGAGGCCATGACGATGGCCTATCACAATGCGCATTCCTTAGAAACAAGGATAGCGCGCATTTTTAACACTTTTGGGCCTCGGATGCGCCTACACGACGGCAGAGCACTGCCCACATTTATCTCTCAAGCCCTTCAGAACAAAGATTTGACCGTCTTTGGCACCGGTATGCAAACTCGCTCCTTCTGTTATGTTACAGACCAAACCGAAGGCATCTGCAAGCTACTCTTTAGCGATTACCCCCTACCCGTCAACATTGGAAATCCCGATGAAATGACGCTGCTAGATATGGCAAAGGAGATTATCGAACTCACGCATAGTTCTTCCAAGATTGTTTTTGAAGAGCTGCCAATCGACGATCCAAAACAAAGGAGACCCGATATTCGGAAAGCCAAGGACCTGCTAAACTGGGAACCCAAGGTTGGTCGAGGCGAAGGTCTAGAGAAAACAATAGCCTATTACAAGACATTATTTAACGAGCAATAGTATAAACTTAGCACATTATATAGCATATGAGTAAAATATTAGTAACCGGAGGAACAGGATTCATTGGATCACACACGGTAGTAGAATTGCACAATGCAGGTTATACACCTGTACTAATCGACAATCTATCAAATTCAAACATTAAGATTTTAGATCAAATCGAGAAAATTATCGGAGTGAAACCAGAGTTTCACCAATTCGACCTGTGCGATACGGCTAAAGTAAATGAATTTGTCGCTTCGAATCCGGATATCAAAGGAATCATCCATTTTGCAGCGTCTAAAGCAGTGGGCGAATCGGTGCAAGATCCTTTGAAATATTACCACAACAACTTCTATTCGTTAATCAACTTATTAGAGGCTTATCGTCAAAAACCTATCAACTTTGTATTCTCTTCGAGCTGTACAGTTTACGGAGAGCCGGATGTATTACCAGTAAACGAAGCGGCGCCGGTAAAACGCGCAACTTCCCCTTATGGCAACACCAAACAAATCGCTGAAGAAATCTTACAAGAATCGGCTAGCGCATACGACAATTACCAAGTAATCGCTCTTCGTTACTTCAACCCGGTTGGAGCACATGAAACAGCGTTGATCGGCGAATTACCAATTGGAGTACCTCAGAATTTATTGCCATTCATTACGCAGACTGCCATCGGAAAACGTGAAAAACTAACCGTATTCGGAGATGACTATGAAACACCTGACGGATCCGCCGTACGCGACTATATCCACGTTGTGGATTTAGCAAAAGCACACGTAGCAGCAATCAAACTATTGGAAAAAGGTAATCCAAATGGCAACTACGATGTCTTCAATGTGGGTACTGGAAATGGATATTCGGTATTGGAAGCCATCGGCGCTTTTGAAAAAGCATCAGGTCAAAAGCTGAACTATGTAATCGGTCCACGTCGTGAAGGAGATATCATTAAAGTATGGGGCGATGTTACCAAATCTACCAATGAACTAGGCTGGAAGGCCGAACTGGGTATCGAAGAAATGATGGCTTCAGCTTGGGCATGGGAGAAATATCTAAGCGAAAATCCCATATCCTAGCTCGGTAGGAGTTAGCACATAGTATGTAGACCTGTAGCTGGCTACTTATGGATACAAAAAAGGCTAGGACGTTCTTTCTAGCCCTTTTTGTATTTTCTAATTTTCGGGAAGGAGGGCAAGCTCGATTTCTCATCGAGTCAGCTTCGACGTAACCCAATAAAAATCCCTTTCAAACCCAATGTCTAACCCAAGTAAGACCACTCCGAAAGGATTATCCATTGGGTACGATTAGAGTTATAAAATTGGTTGAGTTATTCGAGACAGGAACAACCTGAACGGAAAAAGGCTTCCCCTTCGGAAAGCCTCTTTAAAAAAATCTAAAAATTACGCTTATTTCTTTTGATCGAAGTCCTTTACTTCTTGGTATATCTTCGGGTTGAATTTGAACTGAGGCGTCATCCAATACAACAAAATAATCCTGGAATACCGGTTGTTGAACGGAGCGAATATTAATGTTGCCGCTAGCGCTACGATAACGTATAACCAAGGGCTTTCCATATTTCCGGTAATTAGGTATGTTGCCACACAGGATGCTACCAGCTCAGCTACGCTCATGGCATAGCTGATGTACATCGCTACGTAGAAATAACCAGGCTCCTTTTCAAATTTCAAATCGCAGGCAGGACATTTTACATTCATTTTTGCCGATTTAAAGCTCAATAAGGGGCCCTTAAACATATTGCCCGTTCGGCATCGAGGGCATTTGCCGTCGATCGCGCTTTTTATTTCTGAGGGAATTTGATAGTTCGTATTCATTTTTGCATTTACTTCCATTGTGATTTCCTAAATTCTTCGGGTGTCATCCCTGCTACCTTTTTAAAAAATTTGGTGAAATAGGAGTTGTCGCTAAACTGTAACTCGTAGGCCACCTGTGATATAGTCCAGTCAGGCAAAATTAGTAAGCGTTTTGCCTCTAGATGTATTCTGTTTCGAATAACCTCGCCAGCTTGCAAGCCTAAATACTCCTTACAAACACCGTTGAGGTGATTGGGTGTGACAAATAATAACTCGGCGTATGCTTTCGGCAGGTGCAAGTCTTTATAGCGCTTATCGACCAGCGCAATAAAGTTCTTGATCAGCATCATCTGATAGTCCATCGTTTTCGTAGGAAAACTAGGCATGTAATCCTGCTCGAGTTTAAGCAAAATATAGAGCAAAAGAGACTTCTTTAAATCGTCTTCCGCAGGACTGTTCTTCAGACCGACCAACTGATCAAATAAAGGTACGACTTGTTTTAAGGTTTCCTCCGTCAATGAAAAAACGGAGTCGTTCAGTGTCGAGAATATCGACAAGTTTTCGATATAATCCGGTCGGAGCAACAGGGATTTAAAATAGTCGATATCGAAATTGATGATATAGCCCTGCATATTTCCTTCG
The DNA here is from genome assembly GCF_002455685.1 of Sphingobacterium sp. UBA6645. Taxonomy (NCBI): domain Bacteria; kingdom Pseudomonadati; phylum Bacteroidota; class Sphingobacteriia; order Sphingobacteriales; family Sphingobacteriaceae; genus Sphingobacterium; species Sphingobacterium sp. UBA6645. Next base: position 241,563 of record NZ_DKLH01000045.1, on the reverse strand, counting down.
AACATCCAGGAATGTACCTGCCCTGGCCCCATGCAGTAGACCTGTCCTACAGAAACGGGATAAGTTTTAAAGTCGATCTCGTGCGAACCCGATCCTTCCAGGAAAAGTACCAAATGGTAAAAATTATGCCTATGCGGAAATACCAGATTTCTATTGTTCAGCAAATACACGTCTAAACGATCCGCAAGAAGGTGCCTATCCTCCTTGTAGGAAACTGTACATTGCTCTATAACAGGTATCTTTGCCATACAACACAAAGGTAGGCAATAACTACCATCAAATATGGTAATAAAACATTTCTTAATGGTGTTTTTTACCTATTTCATAAAAATGCGCAACAATTAGTACCATAATGGTTTCCTCTATATAAACGATTCAGACTTGCGAAATACTTTGCGTAGGTCTATCATATTCGCGTAATAATGGAAGTACAATTGTGGGATTGGCTTATATTATTTTACTTTCGCGTTCAAATAGTCAGCAAAATGAAAATAATACACGCCTTTTGGTTCTTATTAATAGGGATTCTGCTAATGAGCGGTTGTGAAATGTTTGATGTTCACCCCTATGACGGTGACATTAAAGGTAAAAGGGATATTAATATCAGCAATATCCAACGCATTGAAGAAGAGATGCGAGATAAGGATACCATTCGCTACGCGCTAATCAGCGATTCGCAGCGCTGGTATGATGAGCTTGATGATTTTGTCGATTTTGCGAACAACAGAGATGATTTAGATTTTATCGTACATACCGGCGACTTAACCGATTTTGGTGTTACGAAGGAGTTTTTATTACAACGCGATATATTGGAAGGTCTCCACAGGCCCTATGTGGCATTGATCGGTAACCACGATGTTCTTGCAAACGGTGATGATATCTTTCGTATTGTGTTCGGCCCGTTGAATTTCAGCTTTATTGCAGGGCGTACTAAGTTTGTATGTTTAAATACGAATGCTTTGGAGTCGGATTATTCCAACCCCATCCCTGACTTTTCCTTTATCCAAGCCCAGCGAGATGCTGACAAAGATAAGTTTGACCAAACGGTTTTTGTTATGCATGCGAAACCAACTTCGGAGCAGTTCAACAACAATGTAAAGGATGTATTTCAATACAGTATTAACCTATTCCCGAACTTACTTTATGCAAATCATGGGCATGACCACCGCTATCAGAATGAAGACATCTTCAATGATGGCATTTACTACTACGGCACGCCGAACATAGGAAAACGCCAATTTCTACTTTTCACGATCACCAAGAACAGCTATACGCATGAAACCATCTCTTTTTAACGCTAAGTTTTTTACGCTCATTTTCCTTTTGTTGTTCTTGTCCGGCTTCGCCTCTGCCTACGTGAAGGATACGGTATATCTTGATACCACGGCGCTCGTAGAAAAGAAAACGCGTCAGCTAAAAAAGGCCTCATTTACCTTAGTTCCTTCCAATTTTGTTACTCAATTTGCCGGATCGATCGGTTTGATATCGGTTGGAGCAGGTTGGGATTACGGTCGCAAAGACCAGTGGGGTACCGAATTTATGGCCGGTATTGTTCCTCGTTATGATACCGATCGCGCGAAGGTTACCCTAACCCTTCGACAAACTTACACGCCGTGGAGCATCTCGCTCAACGAACGTTTCGCTTACCAGCCCCTGCGTACTGGATTATACATCAATACCATGATTGGCGATCAATTTTGGTTTGATGCTCCTGAGAAATATCCGAGCAATTATTATACTTTTTCGACAAAACTTCGTTTCAACGCATTTATAGGGCAGGGAATTGAATATAAAATTCCCTCATTCAGCTCCTATTTCGAAGGCATAAAATTCTTTTATGATATTCATACCAACGACCTGATGCTGATCAGCAGAATTCAAAACAGCTATCTGAAAGCACAAGATTACTTGGGATTATCCCTGGGATTAAAACTTCAGATTAGAAGGCGTTAAAAATATTCTGTATTTTTAAAAATGTCATTATACAAAGATCAAACCCTGAAGGAAGCCGTCCTCAATCTTCCGCAAAAAGAGAAGGACAAATTGTTGATTCGACTGATCAACAAGGATAAGATGCTGGTCAAACAGCTGCATTATGAGCTTCTGGAGGATGAATTGGATCTGGAAGACCGCATCACTGATCTGAAAAATAGGCTAGATCGCCATTTTGAGCTAGCGCAAACTTCCATCAAGAACCTGCCGATGTATAGTAATTACAAACAACTGCATGCTTATTTACGTCAAGCCTCCGGTCTGGTGAATGAGCATGAGAAAATTACTAAGGATAAATTTAGTGTCGTCGAGTGCAGGATGATTATCCTGGAAGATGCATTCGATCTCTTCCCCCGTCTTTTCGAGCCATCAGCATTAGCGCCTGCATTGAAACTGCAGAAATACGTGCAGGGACGCATCAAGAATGCGATGACTTCCTTTGACAAACTGCATGAGGATCTGCAATTTGACTTACAAGATCAAATGACCCGCGTGATAGACTTCGCCCACGACCACAGCCTGTAGTATCAATAGCAAAACATAAATTTTTGTAACTTTGCAAAAATATTCTCACACGTGAACATCCAAGACCTTTTAGAAAAATACAGTCAATCCGAACAAGTTCATTCCATTAAGGAAAATATACAAGCACGAAATCCGAAGATTCAGCTAAAAGGGCTTATTGGTTCGTCCGATGCCATGCTGGCTGCAGCCTTGTATGCGGAAGAAAAAAGGATGAACGTCTTTGTTCTCCCTAATCACGAGGATGCCTCCTTCTTTTTGAGCGACTTGGAAAGCCTGTTTGATAAGCAAATCTTATTTTTCCCGGCTTCCTACAAGAAAGCTTTCGATATCAGCATTATCGATAGCGCGCATGTTTTGCAACGTGCGGAGACGTTAAGCTCCTTGAACCATAATTCGGAATTACCACGTATCGTAGTGACTTATCCCGAAGCGATCTCCGAGAAGGTGATCAACAAGCAGGACTTGGAAAAGAACACGCTGGAGATTACGCAGAATATTAAGCTCAGCATTGATTTCATCAATGAGTTCCTCTATGAGTACGATTTCGAACGTGTAGATTTCGTCTATGAACCAGGGCAGTTTGCCATTCGCGGTGGAATCGTCGATATCTTCTCGTTCTCCAATGACCTCCCATATCGTATTGAGTTTTTTGGTGATGAGATTGAAAGTATCCGGACCTTTGATATCGAATCTCAACTTTCGGTCAGCAAAATACATACAGTTACCATCGTCCCGAACGTTCAGGCTAAGTTTCTATCTGCCAACCATATTTCTTTGTTGGAATACATCGACAAGAACGCCATTATATGGGCAAAGGATGTGCAGTATAGCTTAGACATTATTAAAGAAGGCTATAATCGTGCTTCTAAATTCTGGAAGGCGCTTTCTGAACAAGATATTCAACGCAATCCAGACTGGATCGACCCACGTTTTACCTTTACCGATGAGAAGAATTTTGCAGCCATGCTGTTCGAATTCCCGGTCATCGAATTTGGAAAGCAGTTTTACTATAAAGCAGATCATACGATCAGCTTCGATATACATCCGCAGCCATCTTTCAATAAGGATTTCAATTTATTGATTCATAATTTCCATGAAAATGAGAAGAATGCAATCAAGAACCTGATCTTCTCTGATTCGACCAAACAAATCGAGCGTATCTATGCCATCTTAGACGATTTAGACAAGACCACTAGCTTTACGCCGGTTTACAAGGCTTTGCGCGAAGGATTCCGTGATGATGAGCAGAAGTTGGCATGCTATACCGATCATCAAATCTTTGATCGCTATTATAAATATAAGCGTCGCAAGGGCTATGAGCGTTCGCAAGCGATTACCTTAAAAGAGCTGAGCGAACTGAAACCAGGCGATTATATTACCCATATCGACCATGGAGTCGGCAAATATGCAGGTTTGGAGAAGATTGATGTGAACGGCAAGACCCAAGAGATGATTCGCTTGATCTATGCCGACAATGACTTGCTCTACGTCAATATCAATTCCCTAAACCGTATTTCTAAGTATTCCGGCAAAGAAGGCACCGTTCCGAAGATGAATAAACTAGGGACCGATGCTTGGGAAAAACTGAAGAAAACAACGAAAAAGAAGGTTAAGGATATTGCCCGCGACCTGATACATTTATACGCCAAACGTAAGGCCCAAACCGGCAATGCGTTTAGCCCCGACACCTACCTGCAGCGCGAACTGGAGGCTTCCTTCATCTACGAGGATACGCCCGATCAGGAAAAGGCTACCAATGACGTGAAGAAGGATATGGAATCGCCACATCCGATGGACAGATTGGTTTGTGGTGATGTTGGTTTCGGCAAGACAGAGGTGGCGATACGTGCCGCGTTTAAAGCTGTTGCCGATAGTAAGCAGGTTGCAGTATTGGTTCCGACAACCATCCTTGCCCTGCAACATTACAGAACCTTCTCTGAGCGCTTGAAAGGATTGCCGGCTAACATTGACTACATCAACCGCTTTAAGTCTTCAAAACAGATTAAAGACAGCTTAAAACGCTTGCAGGAAGGCAAGATCGATATTATCATCGGTACCCATCGATTGGTAAGCAAAGATGTGAAGTTTAAAGATCTGGGGCTGATGATCATTGATGAGGAGCAGAAATTTGGTGTATCTGTGAAAGAGAAGCTGAAAGTGATGCGCGCCAATGTGGATTCATTGACTTTGACGGCGACTCCCATTCCTCGAACCTTGCACTTTTCACTAATGGGTGCTCGCGATTTGAGCATTATCTCTACGCCGCCACCAAACAGGCAGCCTGTACAAACGGAACTGCACGTTTTTAACGATGCATTGATCAAGGAAGCGGTAAGTTACGAGTTGGATCGTGGCGGACAGGTCTTCTTTATCCACAACCGTGTCGCTGATCTTCCGCAATTGGGCATGCTTATTTGTAAGCTGGTACCCGGGGCGAGAGTAGGCATAGCGCATGGACAGCTTGAGGGGGATGAACTCGAAGATGTGATGTTGAAGTTCATCAACCATGATTACGATGTACTGATTGCAACCACTATTATCGAAGCGGGTCTGGACATCCCGAATGCGAATACGATTATCATTAATCAAGCGCATATGTTCGGCTTGAGCGATCTGCACCAAATGCGCGGCCGCGTGGGCCGCTCCAACAAGAAAGCATTCTGTTATTTGTTGAGCCCGCCATTATCGACTTTGACGAACGAAGCCTACAAACGCCTTTCGGCAATTGAAGAGTTCTCGGAACTAGGATCGGGATTCAATGTGGCGATGCGCGATTTGGATATCCGCGGATCCGGTAATCTGTTGGGTGCGGAGCAATCTGGATTTATTGCAGAGATCGGTTTCGAGATGTACAATAAGATATTGGACGAAGCCGTACAGGAGCTGAAGGATGATGAGTTCGGCGAGCTCTTCGCAGACGACAAGGACAGAAAGTATGTGACTTTCACGCAGATAGATACTGATTTGGAAGTATTGATTCCGGATGAGTACGTGACGAATATCTCCGAGCGCTATAATCTGTATAATGATATTGCGAAGTTAAAAAATGAGACGGAGCTACAGGCATTTGAGCAGGAACTGGTCGATCGTTTCGGACCTATCCCTGCCCCTGTATTTGAGCTATTCAATACCTTAAGATTGCAATGGCTAGGTAAAGAGATCGGCTTAGAAAAGATTTCCTATAAGAAAGAAACATTGAAAGGATTCTTTGTCAGCAATACCAAGTCGAGCTATTATCAATCTGAGCAGTTTGGGAAGGTATTGGCATTTGTACAAAGACATGCCAGCATCAGCAACCTGAAAGAGGTAAAAGGGCAGCTCCGTATTGCTATCAGCAATGTGAACAGCATAGAATATGCGATCAGCTTGTTGTCTGAGATGAGGTAATTAGGGCTTTATAGCAGTTTGATAAAGGAATTTTAAATAGCCCAAGATAAACTTTATGAACGCGCTTGCCTTTTTACTGGATCTGCTAATTCGGATGAGGTACTTTTTCAAAATAAGATGTTCTATTGAGGAGCTAATTTAGCTATCAATAGAACATCATACAATCCCTATAAGTGGGTATTTTAATCTGCCGTTAGGAATACGGCATTTGCCATAATCACCTTTCCATTTTCCCAGAAATTACGGAACAACACATTATCGGTTAAGTAGATGACAGAACCCTGCCCTACTTTTTGCTCCGCGAATACTAGCCCATTCTTTAGTTTTTTTGCTAGATTGTTCCCCACGAAGCCGCTCATTTTTGCACCTTCGTTGATATAGCCGACGTTCCAACCTTTGCCTGCCTCGAAGTATTGGTAAAGATTTGCATCCTGTTTCAAAGTGAAGTAATCTTTGATACCGAACATCAAGGGATGCGAGTTGTCAAATGTTACTTTATAGATGGCTCCGGCCGTGTATTCTTTTAGCGATTCGCGCTCGCGATCGCTATATTTCCGCAATGGACTTGCTTTGCTTTTCGCCACGGAGTCTTGCTTTAATGGCTTCAAGGCACTCCACTCCTGCGAGGCTAACTGCCCGACTGCAGATTCTAGCGCGATGACTTTTCCTCCTGCACTTAACCAGGAAGCGAATCGTGCGGCTTGCGCTTTATCTTTGAGAAAAGGGTGTGTACCGTTTGCTAACACCACCACATCGATCTCGTCCCATTTAACGCGTGAAAAATCTAAAGGATTAACCAGGGCAATTGGATAGTCTAATTGCTCATCAAAATAATGCCATACCTCGCCAACATTGGTAGCACGAAGCCCTTCACCAGCAAACATCATGATCTTCGGTGCTTTCAGCGTTTTCACGTCCGAGCTTCCCAAATCCTTGCCGCCTTCTACAATTCCTGAGCTTAGGTTATACACTCTCACTTGCAATCGATCGGCATTTTCTTTCAATAGCTGATCTAGCTTAACTGTCTGGTTGGCATTCTTCATAATCAGGATAGAGCCTTTGGGAAACTCTTCGCTTCCAATCTTGAAAGATTGTTCGGAGGATTTTAAGTTCACTTTATTCTTCAACAAGGCAGCAGTTAGCTGTGCTGCAGAGAAACCATCCCATTTTATGGCGTAACCAAACCCAGCGCTGCTCTCATTGCTGATCTTGGCAAGCTGATAGGGTTTTAAATTGCTAGTTTTGGTGTGAGAAGCGATCGCCGGGATGCCATATACGTACGGCAACGACCAAGCTGTAATATCATAAGTAACCGAGTCTGTTAACTTAGCTTCCGGTTCAAATAGAACGCGTATTAAGGCTGCCTTCGCTTGATTGCCCGGGATCACGACATCATTGGCTGTTAAGCTATGCGATTGCTCTTTCTTGCTGAAGTAATCTAAGCCTTTCACGGACCCTACCGAACTGTAATAGTTGATTTTGTTCTTATCAAGGAGGTTCAATAACGCTCTTATTCTTCCATCGCTGGCCTGATCATATTTGAGTACGTAGGTATGATACGAAGACAGTTTTCCAGCAATAGCATCGTCACCAAACTTCTTGAACTCTTGAACTACCTTTTCTGCGTTTGCAGAAACGACATCGACCACATTGAGTCCGGAGGCATGATGCTGAATAGCGCGATCTACTAAGGTTAAAGTATCGCGGTCGTCCATGTAGACGCCTAAGCCAGCGGATCCATTTCCCGCCTTCTCATAGGTCATGCCGATAGACCCTGAATACAAGGGATAGGTGTCTCCGTAGGACGGATAGAATAGGTCGAAGCGCTCTTTGGTAAAGTATAGCCAGCCTTTGGAGTCGAAATAATTTGCATTATGCTTTCCTATGGTCGTCTGAAACTCCCGTTGCCATGGGGTAATGACCTCATGGAAAGGTTCGGCAGCCGGTGGAAAATAATATGGCGAGTTGATTCCTTGCTCATGAAAATCGACGTGGATATGTGGGAGCCATTTATTGTAAATAACGGCGCGCTGCGTGCTTTCCGCCTGTGTCTGCCATGCCCAATCTCTATTCAAGTCGAAGTAATAATGATTATATCGACCACCAGGCCAAGGCTCGCGGTGCTCGCGGGCATATAAATCAGGATTGTAATTCTTGCCGACCACGCCATTATGGAAGTTCGCATAACGCTCTGTGCCATCCGGGTTTAAGCATGGGTCGATAATGATTAAGGACTTATCTAACCAGGCTTTTGCCTTCGTATTCGCAGGGTTCACTAATTCAAATAGCGTCATCATCGATGCTTCGGCCGACGACGTTTCATTACCATGCACGTTGTTGCTCATCCAGATAATAGCGGGAATATTGGTTTGTCCAGCTCCTTCTAGAGCATGCGCCAATCGAAGATTATTGGTTCGGATATCTTCGAGTTTACTGATGTTGCTCGCTGATGAGATGTAATAAACACGCATGGGACGTCCTTCAACGGAAGTGCCATAGGCTTCTGATTTCACTTGGTTGGGGACCTGCTGAGCAATATGGTCATAATACGCCAGGATTTTCCAATGGGGAGTCACGCGGGTTCCGACTTGATAGCCAAGAAACTCCGCCGGTGATTTTATCTGCGCATAGCTCAAAGAACAGCATGCACATAGCAAGCAAAGTATAAAATTCTTCATACGAGTAGGTTAATAAGCAATATTCATTTGAATATTTAGGACTTGAAATTAACGATTTACGCGCTATTTTTGCTAATTTCCATCTCATTTATTTCAATCTACCGATTATGTCACATTTAGAAACGGACCTTATACATCAAGGAAGAGCCTTCAACGATAGTAAAGCGGTTGTTACGCCTATATATCAGACCTCCACTTACTACGCTGATGAAGACTTGCAGCAGTATATCGTTGCAGCGACAGAAACTAAACATCCTACATTCTACCATCGCCATGGCAATCCAACGAACTCACAGGCTGCGGCAATCCTCGCCAGCTTAGAGAAAACTGAAGATGCTTTATTATTGGCGACGGGAATGGCAGCCATCAGCACCGCTATCCTTGCCGTAGTAAAACAAGGAGACCATGTGGTCACTCAAAACTCGCTTTATTCGGGCGCGATGCTATTCTTTAAGGAATTCCTAAGCGACTACGGCGTAACAGTTACGCATGTTGATCAAACGGATAATGCAGCCTTTGAGCATGCAATTCAGCAGAATACGAAATTGATTTATGTGGAAACGCCTTCCAACCCAAACCTTGATGTGACCGACTTGGAATATATAGGGCAATTGGGTAAGAAACATGGAATTACCACCATGGTCGACAATACCTTTGCTTCGCCTATCAATCAAACGCCTTCAGACTACGGGATTGACATCATTGTGCATAGCGCGACGAAATACCTTGGCGGCCATAGTGATTTAACGGCGGGTGCTATATGTGGCAGTAAAGAGTTTATTCATAAGGCATGGCGCAGGTCGCTGGTTTTAGGCGCTTCCCTCAGTCCATTTGACTCTTGGCTTCTGCTTCGCGGCATGAAGACTCTTTCTATGCGCGTAAAACAGATCAACAGCAATGCTCTTGCCCTCGCCAAATGGTTTGAAAAACATCCTGCGATTAAACATGTCGCTTACATCGGTTTGAGATCGCATCCGCAATATGAATTGGTGGCTGAGCAGATGCGTGGCGGAACAGGTATGCTTTGTATCGAGATTCTCGGCGATGAAGATCAGGCCTATCAGCACGCGCAGCAAGTTTTGAATAAGTTACAAATCTTTGCCAATGCGGCAAGCTTGGGCGGTGTGGAATCTTTAGTGGTGCATCCTGCAAGTATGTGGGGCAGCCATCATGATAAATCGCAAAAGAAAACCTCGGGAATAACGCCCGGAATGTTGAGAATATCGGTAGGGATTGAGCATATCGATGATTTAATTGGCGATTTTGAAGGCGCTCTGGAAGGGATAGGATAAGTCGAAAAAAGATAAATAAAGGGATTGGCTGAAATAGTCAATTCCTTTTGTGTTTTCGGAGGGGAATAATATTCTTTGCATTTTATTAAAATTGAATTAACAATTCGTTTATCTTTAAAATGTTTCTTTGACCAAGAATAGCCTAGCCAAGAATGAAAGCACATGATTTAGATCTTAATGACTATCAATTTCAACTTTTTCAAGATGGAAATGAAAAAGTATTTAAGTTGGTCTTTGATCGATATCACAAGATTCTATTCCGCTACACCTACACCACGTTAAACGACGTTTATAAAAGCGAGGAAATCGTTCAAACAGCATTTATTCAATTGTTTAAGAATAAATCACGTATCAGCAGTGCTGATGCCTTATACCCCTACATTTTTGTTATTACAAAACGATTGGTTGCCAAAACCTTCAAAGAACAAATCCTCAACCTTACGGATCAATTGGAACGAAACAAACAATTGGAAGTCCCGTGTGAAGAGACAGAACAGGAGTTGAAATCAAGAGATCTTAGGGGCATTCTTAATAAACTGATCGATCAATTGCCTCAGAAGCAAAGCGAAATCTACCGATTGAGTAAACTTCAAGGCTATTCTTATGAGGAGATTTCTTTGATTACCGGGAGTTCTCGGAATACGGTGAAGAACCAGCTCATTACCGCATCGAAAAAAATCAAAAGCAACCTAGAAAAACTATATCTGCTTATTTTTTACTTTTTTTTCATGTAGACTAGTCCTTTTTCTTTTTCATCGCCTTTATAGAGGAAAAGAAAGACCAATTGAAAAAAGAGGAACTAAAAGGCTTAATCCAAAAATATAAGGACAATCAATTAACTGCAGCTGAGTTACAGCGGCTTAAAGAATTTTTCCATACGCAAGAGTTTGACTCTGTTTTTGATCAGACTACCGAGGAATTATTCCTTGAGCGTGGTGATTCTACTGTGGGTGTTAATTCTGAGCAAATTTACGACAACATATCTCGGGAAATTCACCCGCACAAAAAGCAGCCATACAGATTAAGAAACTGGCTTTATATATCGACTGCATCTGTTGCAGCCGCAATTCTGCTATCCTTTTATTTGAATCCATCTATTCTTTCGAAGTCAACTGAGGAAGCTGCTTTAGCGAAGCAAGAACAGATGGCCATCCTTCCTGGCGGTGCGAAAGCGAAGCTGGTATTAGAAGATGGTAAGATTGTCGATCTTGCTAATTTAAGTACAGACACGACATTACAACTTGCTGGCTATAAAATCTACAAAAATGCCAAAGGTGAGCTTACTTATACATTGACAGACGCAAAGATTGCTTCAACGGGTCTTTACAATACGATCGTCACCCCCAAGGGTGGGGAATATAACCTGCAGCTTCCCGACGGCAGCAAGATATTTGTAAATGCCTCCTCGACGATTCGATACCCCCTACAATTCGATAAAGCAAAGCGAGAAGTAGAACTTGATGGAGAAGCTTACTTTGAGGTAAAACAAATGATTCAAAATAATAACTCGATTCCCTTCATTGTAAAAACCAGGGAACAGACGCTCAAGGTACTCGGCACCTCATTCAATATCAACTCTTACAGCGATCGAATCGAAACTACCTTGGTAGAAGGAAAGGTTCAATTAAGCTATCCAAACAAGAAAGGGGGATTGCTAACCCCTAATCAACAGAGCCGTTATCATTCCAGCCAAGGGGCATTTGAAATTAAAGATGTCGATCCATTTTACACTATCGCATGGAAAGATGGAAATTTTGCGTTCGAAAACACATCGTTGAGTACGGTTATGAAAGATCTAGAACGTTGGTACGATGTAGAGATTGAGTATCGCGGTAACTTCTCGAAGATTAGGTTTTCAGGAACAATCTCAAAGTACGAGAGTATAGATAAAGTTTTAAGAGCCATAGAGCTCACAGGAAGTGTGAAATTTAAGATTCAAGAAAGGAGGATAATCGTAATGAGCTAAACTTACTTTTTCACATTTATCGAAAAAACAGGAGCGTTAGGACCGCCCCTGAAAAATTGATAAATAGTTCGACTGATAGTACGCTAAATATTAACTAATCAACCGATTTACAAATGTATAAAAAAAACAAAATTATCTCCTGCATGGGAGATATTGTGCATCGAAAACCTAATTATCTATCGATGAAACTAGCTATTGCCCTCATGTTTGCCTCTGTGTTTCAAGCTAGCGCTTTCACCTTCGGGCAAACGGTCACTTTAAAGAAGAAGAACGTTAGGATAGCTAATGTTCTAAAAGACATTCAAAAGCAAAGTGGTTATAACATCTTCTACGACAGTTCATTTTTCCCGAGCAATTTGTTAGTCAGCGTAGATTTTGACAAAAAGCCCTTTGACAAAGCGCTAGAAAGCTTATTAAAGGATTATTCGATCGATTACAACATTGTTGATAAGAATGTGATCTTACGCCGGAAGCCTACAGCTTCGAGAACTGTCAATACTATTTCAAAAGCGACTTCTTCAATACAACAATCTCTGATTCGCGGAACAGTGAAGAGTGCCGAAGGCGAACCTCTTTCCAATGTATCCGTAACGGAGAAAGGCGGCACTGCCAGTACGATGAGTGATGAACAAGGAAACTTTGAAATTACTGTTTCGAAAGCAGATGCTATCCTTGTAATCAGCAATATAGGCTTTGAAAAACAAGAGATTGCTCTGACAAATCGCAGTTCGGTACAAGTGACGCTTCAACCTGCTATGACCGAAGTTGATGAGGTTGTCGTAGTAGGCTATGGTGAACAGAAAAAAGTCAACTTAACGGGCGCTGTAAGCCAAATTTCCGGAGAAGAATTTGAAGATAGACCAGTTACGCAGCTTACGCAAGCTCTTCAGGGAAATGTTCCCAACTTAAATATTGCTTTCGGGTCCGGACAGCCAGGAACCAGCGGTTCTGTTAATATCCGAGGAAACACCTCGATTAATGGTGGTGAGCCCCTAATCCTTATCGATGGTATCCTAGGTACACTGGACCGTGTCAATGTCAATGACGTAGAATCGGTGACTGTTCTTAAAGATGCATCGGCAGCTGCAGTATATGGCGCTAGAGGTGCTTTCGGTGTAATCCTCGTGACTACGAAAAAAGGAAAAGTCGACGGCAAAGCATCTATTGATTATTCCGCAAACTTCGGATTTACGACGCATGCTACCAATACTGACTTTATCACTTCAGGATATTGGAATGCGAAAATCAACGATGATGCCATGTACAATGCCTTAGGTTATCGGACAACCCGATATACCGATGAAGACTATGAAGAGCTGCTGGCCCGCGTGAATGATAAGACAGAAGACCCTTCGAGACCATGGGTTGTCGTGAAGAAAGATGCGAGTGGAAATGATATCTACCGTTACTATGCAAATTTTGATTGGTTCAACTACCTTTACGACGACAATCGTCCAAAATCTGATCACAATCTTTCCTTGAGCGGTATGTCTGGAAAGACGAGTTATGCGCTGTCCGGTGCGATATCGGATGAACAAGGTATTTTTAATATACAACCGGATAAATTCAAGCGCTATAACTTAAGAGCGAATATATCGACGGAGATTAGACCTTGGTTGACCGTGAGCAATGGTACCCATTTCTTTAAATCTTCCTACGATTGGGCGGGACTCTCGACTAACTTCAGTAAAGTTGCTAACAACGTAAGCAACAGTCCTACCTACCACTACCACGCAATGTATGTACCTAGAAACCCGGACGGAACACTGACTGGTTATTCGGGAATCAACAGTTACCCTATTGGCTATGGCCTTCACAATGCTTTAGAAAGTGGTACAATGAAAGGATATAGTAATGGTACAGAGTTTACCAACAAGACCGAAGCCATCATCAACCTTGGTCATGGCCTGACATTGACAGGTAACTATTCCTACCGCGAATACAGAGGGGAAAACAGTTATCGCCAGACCAAACAGTATTATTCGAAATACCCTGGCGTCATGGAATTGTCTTCGTTAGGAGCTTTAAATCAAGATCGATTGACGGAAGCTATGACTAAATACTCGTGGCATTTCATTAACGTCTTTGCGAACTATCAAAAGAGCTTTGGCGATCATAACATCGTTGCGATGGCAGGTTTCAATCAGGAAGACCGCAAGTATAAGCGAATTGGCGGGGTGGGACAAGACCTTTTATCCGAAACTTTGAACGATCTGGATCTGGTTATCGGAGAAAAGCAATTCAATGCCGGAGCAGATGAATGGGCCGTTCGTGGTGGCTTCTATAGATTAAACTACGATTACAAAGGCAAATATCTATTCGAAACTAGTGGCCGTTACGACGGTACCTCGCGTTTTCCAAAGTCAAGTCGCTTTGGTTTCTTCCCATCCTTCTCTGCCGGATGGAGAGTTAGCGAAGAAGCTTTCTTCCAACCGATCAAGAATACTATCAATAACTTGAAAGTTCGTTATTCATACGGTTCTCTAGGAAACCAGGAGGTAGATACCTACGCTTACATCGCGTCTATGGGAACAGGACAAATAAACTATCTAGTCGATGGGCAAAAACTGAACGTGGCGTACAATCCGTCCCCAGTTGCGCCATCGCTAACATGGGAAAAAATCACAACGAGCAATGTAGGTTTAGATTTCTCGCTCCTAAACAACCGTTTAAGCGTAGAATCCGACTATTATGTTCGTAATACGATTGGCATGTTAAGTATCGGAGAAACGCTTCCAGATGTATTCGGCGCCGGCGAACCCAAGGTCAATGCAGCCGATTTAAGAACAAAAGGTTTTGACCTATCGCTTACTTGGCGCGATCAGTTGAACTTAGCTAGCAAGCCGTTCAAATATTCTGTTCGAGCAATTCTATCTGATTACACATCCGAAATCACCAAATTCAGTAACCCTGCCGGTCTGCTGAATACCTATTATGAAGGTCAGCAATTGGGTGAAATATGGGGATATCGCTATGATGGCTTCTTCAAAACAACCGAAGAGGCGCAAGAATACGCTAAGATAGTTAATCAAGATCAGATCAATAGACGAAGAGTACAGGCCCCTACCGAGGATTTGCGTAGGTTACAAGCCGGAGACATCAAGATCAAAGATCTGAATGGCGATGGAATTATCAATGCTGGAAAGAGTACTCTATCAGATCCTGGAGATCGCGAAATTATCGGTAATAGCCAACCACGCTATTCCTACGGGTTAACACTTAGTGCCAACTGGAATGGAATCGATGCTTCCATCTTTTTCCAAGGAATCGGTAAAAGACACTGGTATCCAAACCTGGAAGCACAAGCGTTCTGGTCGGTATACGCAAGACCATATGATTCATTTATCCCAAGCGACTTTCCAGATAAAATCTGGTCGCCGGAGAATCCGGATGCCTACTTCCCGTTTTTACGTGGATATACAGCGCAGAATTCCGAGCTATCGGTTAATAACGACATGTATCTACAAGACCTCTCTTACTTAAAGATTAGAAACTTAACGGTGGGATATACTTTCCCAACCAGCTTAACGAACAGAATTCACGTTAATAAATTTAGATTGTTTATGAGCGGTGAAAACTTGGTCACATGGACGAAGTTGAAAACCGATTACATCGATCCTGAGCAAGTGATGACAGATAATACAGGTAGAAGCTATCCGATGGGTAAAGTTGTGTCTTTCGGTGCTCAATTATCCTTTTAACTATTAATAGATTTTGACCAGTATGAAAACCAGAAAAATATTACCTATTATAACCTTATTCGGATTGCTGACGGCATGTAATGATGATTACTTAGAGCGTTATCCACTATCCGAATTGGCCCCAGAGAACTATTTCTTAACCGCTGCGGAGCTACAAAATTATACGAATGCGTTTTATGAAGAGCTTCCAGATGCATTGTCCATTCACTATAATAACCCGAGGCAAGCGGATGATGAAGCACGCAATACGCTAGCTGCGGAAATACAAGGGACTCGCGAAACCCCATCCAGCGGCGCCGGCTGGGATTGGGCAGAACTACGCCAGATCAACTTCTTCTTAGAAAATTCACATAAATGTACCGATGAAGCAGCACGTTTGAAATACGAAGGTGTCGCACGCTTCTTCCGCGCGTATTTTTACTATGAAAAGGTTGTTCGCTTCGGTGATGTGCCTTGGTACGACAGCGTCCTTGAACTTGACGACGAGGGACTATTTAAAGCGAGAGATTCCAGAAAAGTGATATTCGAAAAAATGTTGGAAGACATTGACTTTGCGATCGCTAATTGTCAAACTGAGAAAAGCACCACATTGATCACCAAATGGACGGCGCTAGCTTTCAAATCAAGAATGTGTCTTTTTGAGGGAACATTCCGCAAATATCATGGTTTAGGCGATTGGGAAGCAGTTTTGAACGCTGGCGCTGCTGCAGCAGAGGAACTCATGAACACAGGACCTTTTAGCATTTATAAAAGCACAACAGACAAAGCATACCATGAACTGTTTATCGCTGAGGATGCCATTGCTAGCGAAATGATTCTGGCAAGGCAGTACGATGCATCCGTACCTTTTGTACATTCTGCCAACTTCTATATTCTTTCAGCGTCTTACGGAAGACCAGGCATGCAAAAATCATTAGTCAACAGCTACTTGATGAAAGATGGATCGCGCTTCACCGACCAAGCGAACTATCAAACGATGCAGTTCTACGAAGAAATGCAGAATAGAGACCCTCGCTTGTCGCAGACCATTCGTACACCTGGATACAAGAGAATCGGTAGCAACAGCACCTCTGTTCCTGACTTTGCTACCTCAGTAACGGGATATCAGTACAGTAAATATATCTTGGCGCCGGCTTTTGATGCTGGACAATCAACGAACGATATGCCGATTTTTCGCTATGCGGAAGTCCTTTTAAATTATGCTGAAGCAAAGGCAGAACTAGGAACTTTAACGCAGGCTGACATCGATAAGAGTATTAAATTAATACGTGATCGTGTCGGTATGCCGAATCTGAACCTTCAAGCTGCCAATGCAAATCCAGACCCTTATCTTTTATCGGAGTATCCCAATGTTACCAAAAGCAGTTTCACGGGCGCTATCCTTGAGGTTCGCCGGGAAAGACGTATCGAGCTCGTAAAAGAAGGCCAACGTTATAATGATCTAATGCGCTGGAAAGAAGGCGCGCGCTTATCGAAGAGATTCTATGGGCAATACTTCCCGGGGGCTGGTGAGTATGACTTAGATAAGAATGGTACGATTGATCTAGTGATCTACGAAGGTACTGCACCATCGAGAAAACCAGGCGTCCAATATCAAAAACTTGGTGAGTTAGTGCTTGAGAATGGCAATAAAGGCGGACGTATCGTCAATCTCCCAGACATCATCAAAAAATGGGATGAAGGAAAAGATTATCTCTACCCTATTCCAACTCAAGAACTTGAATTAAACCCTCAGTTGAAACAAAACCCAGGATGGGCATCTTCAGGAACATAGAACTCACAAAAATGAAAAACATCGTAAAATACTTATCGATTATCGCTATTGCTTGTGTATCCACACAAGCAGTAGCTCAAAAAAAGATTAAAATCTTATCTTATAATGTGCTATACGGACTGCAGAAGGATTCTACAGCCAACATCGATCGCTATGTCGAATTGGTGAATGAATTAGATCCGGATATAGTCGCTACCCAAGAAATGAACGGTTGGAAGCAAAAAACATTGGAAGAGTTAGCAAAACGCTATAACCACCCCTATGCTTTGCAATCAAAAGAAGAAGGCTTCCCGACCGCACTTACTTCGAAAAAGCCAATGGTCAACTTCAAAAAAGTAACCGAGAATATGTGGCACAGCTATATCTATGCGAAGATAGAGGGAATACACATTTTCGTAATCCACTTCTCGCCATTTAGCTATAAGAAACGTTTGGAAGAGGTGGAGAACATCATTGCACAGACCAAAGAGCTCAATCCTAAAGAACCGATCCTGATGATGGGCGATTTCAACTCCTTATCTGAATCTGACAGCAAAAACTATGACCAGGCGGTGCTAGCATCCATGAAGGAACAGGAAATAAAGCGCGAACAGGTTCGCAATCTGAACAATGGGGCGATTGATTATTCCGTGTTAAAAAAATTGGAAGACGCAGGATTTTATGACTCCTACAAGGTATTGAACAAGAATTTTGAAAGCTCCGTTCCAACCTTCAAAAGTGGGGAAGCTAAGATTAAGCAATCTAATGCAGGAATCGGAAAGCGAATAGACTTTCTTTGGGCAAACCAAACAGCAAAGAAGATGCTTACCAAGAGTATTGTACTCAAAAATGAGAAAACACACATCATTTCCGACCATTACCCAGTATACGTTGAGCTAGAGCTACGCTAAAAAATATCAACAAGCTCCCTTAGAAGAAAACATCGCTAAGGGAGCTTATTTAACAGTTCCTTTCGGAAAACCATCGAATCCTTATTAAGCCATTATTACAGCCAATGGCTATACAAAATGACCATAGCTTGCTTGCACCAACCTCGCCAATTCCTCTACCGGAATTGAAGGCTGATGTTCCCCGGTCACAAACCAAGACCTATTCGAAGGATCGAACCTAAGTTCGTAAGAAATTCGATCATCCTCGGTAATATTAAAACCATGGCTCTTAAGATCATATGTTGCATGGAAAGTGATCGTCCGATCTGAAAGCTGCTTCTCAAATATTCTAGTTAAATCCATAAACGGTTTTATATTTTTTTGTTTTTTACATGTTCATTTGCACGATAGGCCGAAAGATAAAAACGGCACTTAGCAAGTTGATTTAAATTGAAGACACCATTAACAGCATTCACAAACACCATGCCCTCCCTTATCCGATATGTGCAAATGCTAGGCTAAATTACTTCCTTACCAAAATATGGTGTACAAGGCCGCTGTAATTCCCAATACCAGCAATGCGCCTACCGCAAAACCAGTCTTTGTCTTGAACATCGTTGTATCCACTTCCAATCCATTCGGAACTACGCCTCGTTTATTCTCATAAATACTGATAAAATACATTCCGATTACGCAGAACAAGAATACAAAACCAACGCGGTCAATAAATGGTATTTCATAAACACCATTCACCGGGATGGCGAACCCCGTAGATGCCAGAAAAGATAGATCCATAAACTGAGGCAAGAACTTTAGTACGATCGACATCAAGAACCCGCCAATGGTTGCAAACAGGGCGGCATTCGACGTCGTTTTCTTCCAAAAAAATCCGAGCAAGAACATCGCAAAGATACCTGGCGAAACAAAGCCGGTATACTCCTGAATATATTGGAAACCACCCTTCTTATCAATTCCCAAATGCGGTGCGATAATAATCGCTAAGATCATGGAAACGATGATAGTGATCTTTCCCACATTCACCAATCTCCGCTCCGAAGCGTTCTTATCGAATATCTTTTGGTAAATATCTAGCGAGAAAATCGTCGCAACCGAGTTTGCTTTGCCGGCAAGCGATGCCACAACAGCAGCCGTTAATGCCGCAAATGACAAACCTTTTAGACCTGTAGGCAACAAACTTAGCAACACCGGATAAGCTCTATCCGGATTAAGCTCCCCGCTTGCCATCATTTCCTGTTGGAACAAGCCATCATTGTACAGCACGAATGCTGCAATTCCAGGTAATACCACAATGATCGGCATCAATAACTTTAACACCGCTGCAAATAATAGCCCGTTTCTTGCTGTTCCTAGATCAGCTCCTAATGCGCGCTGCGTGATGTATTGATTACAGCCCCAATAACTAAGATTGATCACCCACATACCACCGATCAAGACACTTAAGCCCGGAAGATCGATGTAATTCGGATTATCAGGTTTTAAGATCATATGGAAATGATCGGCAGCTTTTTCATGCACGATATTGAAACCCTGCAGGATCCCCTCGCCACCAAAGTGGTCAGAAACCAGATTTAAGGCAAGATACGTGGTAGCAAGCCCACCCAGGATAAGGAAAAATACTTGGATGACATCGGTATAACCAATTACTTTCATCCCCCCTAAGGTGATAACGATGGCAAACACCGCCAATCCGATCATACAAAGTTGAAAATCTAAACCCGATATACTCGACACCGCCAATGCCCCTAAAAACAAGATAGAAGTAAGGTTGACCACGATATAAAGCAATAACCAAAAGACCGCCATAATCATCGAGACCGTTCCATTATACCGCACATTCAGGAACTGCGGCATGGTGAATATCTTGTTCTTAAGGTAGACAGGCAAGAAAAACACCGCAACGACAATTAGGGTCGCAGCAGCCATCCATTCATAAGTCGCTATCGCCAACCCGATCTTAAAACCCGAGCCGCTCATACCGATAAACTGCTCCGCCGAAATATTGGACGCTATAAGCGAAGCTCCAATTGCCCACCAGGTTAATGATCCTTCGGCAAGAAAATAATCCTTAGAATCGCCTGAAGCTGATTTCTTTTTATAATAAATGTAAAGTCCATAGCCCGCAACGATAGCGAAATAGCATAGGAATACGATATAATCTTTAGTTTCCATGGATTATTGAACTGAGAATTTATAAACAGATTTGGTCGAATAGCTGTCGCCGGGATTAAGGATGGTCGACGGGAAATTAGGTTGGTTTGGCGAGTCCGGGAAATGCTGCGGCTCCAGACAGAAGCCCGTCCTGAAACTGTCTTTATTGCCGTTCTTCAGGGTTACTTTTTCTGCCATAAAGTTTCCGGAGTAAAACTGAATGCCCGGCTCTTCTGTATAGATATCCATCACAATGCCAGACTGATCTCCAACAACCTTGGCAGCATGATTCAGACCGTCGACTTTTGTGCCATTCAACACAAAATTATGATCATAGCCTTTGCCAAAAGTCAGTTGCTCATTAGCAACTTCAATGTCTTTACCAATGCTTTTCGCGCTCGTAAAATCAAATGGCGTTCCTTTAACCGAACTAATCGCTCCAGTTGGAATCAGTGTGCTGTCCACCGGGGTTATCTGATCCGCAAATAGCGTCAATTTATGATTCGTAATGGAACCACTACCCTCGCCGTTTAAATTGAAATAAGCGTGGTTGGTCAGGTTGATAACCGTCTTTTTATCAGTCGTTGCATGGTAAGCAATCGTCAGTTCACCATGATCAGACAGACTGTAAATCACTTCAATTTTAATATTACCAGGAAAACCCTCGTATCTATCGGGCAAGGTGTGCGAGAAAACAACGCGTTTCTCGTCGGTTTGTTCAGCCTCCCAATTCGCAAAATGCAAGCCCTTAAATCCACCATGCAGAGTATTCTTTCCATTGTTCGTAGGCGTCATGTATTGCTCCCCATCAATGCTGAACTTCCCGTTTGCAATTCGGTTACCGAAAGGGCCAACTATTGGTCCAAAGTAAGGCTCTTCGGGATTGTTATACAGCGAAGCCTTGCTAAATCCCAAAACAACATCAGTCATAGCGCCATCTTTATTCGGAACTACAAGTCCAACAAGGCGGGCGCCAAAATTGGTCAAATAGGCAGTCGCTCCCTTGGCGTTCTTTAAAATAAATAATCTTGCGGCCTTACCGTCTATATCTTCATTAAACTGCGCGGAGTCGACTAGCTCTTTGCTCGCCGTGGGTGATGGGCTGGTTTTATCTTGTTTTGTACCCTGCTGGCAAGATAGTAGAGCCAACAAAGCACAACCCAGGATTAGGTTGATTAGTTTCTTATTCATAAGATTGTTTATAATCGTGTATCTAATATACGACTTCCGTTCCATTATCAATGCCGACGAAAATAGCCGTTAATTCCAAGTCAAATTTCGAGCGGTAATCTTCGGACAAGGCTTCAACTAATTGAGGGCCAAATCCCTTTTCTACGATATTGATGGTGCAACCACCAAAACCGCCACCCATCATTCTTGCCCCCTTCACCTGTTCAAATTGCTTCGCCCGGTCCACTAGGTAGTCTAGTTCGGCACAGCTCACCTGATAATCCCTGCTCAATCCCTCATGCGCTAGGAATAACTGCTCGCCAAGGGCAGTAATATCGCCTGCCTGTAAGGCTTCGCATGCTTTATTTAGACGTTCATTTTCTTCTAATACAAATCTAGCCTTCGCATAGGCTTCCGGATCAACAGGCTTTACCAGTTCGTCCAACTGCGCTATGCTGACGTCGCGCAAGCTCTTCACCTGCGGGTATCTAGCCTGCAGCAGACTGACCGCATGCTCGCAAGCATGACGACGGTCATTATATGCAGAAGATGCTAAAGCATGCTTTACATTGGTATTAAGAAGCACAAGCTCATGGTTCCCCAAATCTAAGGGCACGTAGGTATAGCTAAGGTCGCGACAGTCCAAACGGATTACATGAGCTGCCTTACTCAATACCGAGGCGAATTGATCCATAATCCCACATTTCACCCCTGCATAGGTATGCTCCGCCATTTGCCCCATTTTAGCAATGGTGACGCGATCAAGATTCAGCCCATACAATTCGTTCAAAGCATAACCCGTTGCACACTCTACTGCAGCCGAGGACGATAAACCCGCCCCTACAGGAATGTC
Source organism: Sphingobacterium sp. UBA6645 (assembly GCF_002455685.1). Lineage (NCBI taxonomy): Bacteria > Pseudomonadati > Bacteroidota > Sphingobacteriia > Sphingobacteriales > Sphingobacteriaceae > Sphingobacterium > Sphingobacterium sp. UBA6645. The sequence continues at coordinate 219,187 of NZ_DKLH01000045.1, read as the reverse complement.
TCCGTCGATATATAAGTCAAAACCAGATAGGCTTAGCCCCTTATCCTGTATTTGCTGCACTACGCCCAGTATATAGTTCGGCCAACCTTGCGCCGTCGGCGCGAGGTCTTTCATTGAAATCGCAAAATTCTCATTAAAATCTTTCGCATAGAGGTTGATGAGATCATCATCGCATTTCCCAACGGCTACATATACCGCTTTATCAATTGCTGCGGGCAGTACAAAACCCTCATTATAATCTGTATGCTCGCCAATAATATTGATTCGCCCCGGAGATTTAACAACAAGGTCAGGATTCTTTCCAAAAACTTCCTTAAAACGCGTTTCGAGTATATGCTTATCGATCATCTATTGAGCCTTATAATGTGGGTAGTACTTTGTTCTTTAATGATTTCTGCTGCACGCTCAGCGGTGATATCTCGCTGTGGATTGGCCAACATCTCATAACCAACCATAAACTTTTTAACCGAAGCAGACCGCAATAGTGGTGGATAAAAGTGCATATGCCAATGCCAATGCTGCTGATCTTCACTATTGACAGGAGCCTGATGCATCCCGGCAGAGTATGGAAATGATGTTTTAAAAATATTGTCGTAACGGACTGTGAGTTCCTTTATGGTCTTGGCAAGATCTTCCTTTTCCTGGTCAGTAAACTGACTAATATCTTGTACATGCCTTCTCGAGACAATCATCGTTTCGAAAGGCCAGGATGCCCAATACGGAACCAGTGCCACAAAGTGCTCATTAGCGATGATCACGCGTTCATCTTTTCGCTCTTCTAGATCTATATAATCGGCAAGTACACTCCTTTGATGATCTTCAAAGTATGCACGTAGCTGTATATCTTCTTTTATAATTTCTACAGGAAGGCTACTCTGTGCCCATATCTGACCATGCGGATGCGGGTTGCTGCAGCCCATGATCGCCCCTTTATTTTCGAAAATCTGTATGTATTTGATCCAATCATTGCGGCGCAATTCCACAAACTCCTGCTTCCATAAATCCACGACCTTTTTGATATCCTGAACTTCCATTTCTGGCAAGGTAAGATCATGTCGCGGACTAAAAGCAATAACTTTACAGATTCCCCGCTCGGTCTCCGCAATCAATAGACCATCCTCATCGATGAATGTGCTTTGCGTATCAGGAAGCAAGGCAGAGAAATCATTTACAAAAACAAAACTATCCTTATAATCCGGATTTAAGGTGCCATCAGCACGTTGATTTCCGGGACATAAATAACAGGTAGAATCATATTCCGGACGTTGATCTGCAGAGGTTTCCTCCACTTGCCCTTGCCAAGGCCGTTTACTTCGATGCGGGGATACCAGGACAAATTCACCCGTCAGTAAGTTTAATCGTTTATGTGGATTTTCGTTTATTGTTGGTTCAGGCATGGGTTTTTGCTCTTCTTTTATCTAAAATACAAAATACAATGATAAGTCGAAGAACTAAGTGTTTATTTCACACTTTAGTAGTAGTTCGTATTTACACAGCACATAATGCAGATGCTTTTGTATGGAGCCCTGCACCCTGTTTTTAGGCGTACCATCAAAACAAATATTTCTTCGAAGGGAGAGCCAATCTTTGCTTCAGCAAGAGGAATTTCTTGACAAATTATCCGATAAACTTGAAACTCCTATTTTGGATCTCAAAGAATTTGACTACGCGATGAATTGTTAAGCATTTACGCAACATGAGTCACCTGAATTACACGCATCACTAACTTGGAAAGGCAATCCCCAAGATTGGGTGATTTTGTTATTGGTAAAATCTCCAGGCGATTTGCAATGGGGAGATGCTGGAGATTTGTTTTTTGTAATCCACAAAAGCGATTTGGCTAAAATAGACTTCAGCAAATATTTGTCACAATAGAAAGTAGTTAGCAACTAAATAACTTGTGGGCAACAACTAAAAAGCAACTACAGTCATGCTTTTCAATTGTTTCTGTTGAATGATTTACCGCTTTAATTGTTGAAGAGATGTTCCCGAGATAAACAATCCGAGACGCTGTTTTCAATTGGCCTTTGCAAGTTCGTGCCCATCTTTTAGAACCTTGCCTAGAAGAAATCGGTGCTATATTCCGCTATAATAGTCATGAATTAAACCCAACTACACCCATATTACCTTATTGACTTTAGAGAATATTTTCCTATATTCAACTCAACTAAAAAGTGTTAGCAAAATAACAGCTAACGCTGCTAAACCTTAATTATCATATCATTCTTTATCTAATGAGTGCTTTTCAAATAAAAGAAAACCCAGAAGTTTATGATGCTATTGTTGTCGGCTCGGGTGCTGGTGGTGGCATGGCGGGCTATATTCTAGCGAATGCTGGTTTGAAGGTATTGATGCTGGAAGCCGGTCGTTTCTTTGACCCAGCCAAAGATGCCTTACAGATGCGCTGGCCTTGGGAGTCTCCACGTCGCGGCGCATCGACAACCCGTCCCTTTGGCGACTTTGATGCTGCCTATGGCGGATGGCAACTCGATGGTGAACCCTATAGCACGGTCGCTGGAACCGAATTCGAATGGTTCAGAGCGCGAATGCTCGGCGGAAGAACAAACCATTGGGGCCGTATTTCCTTACGTATGGGTCCTGACGATTTCCAACCTACGGACGGGATCACCGACCCCTGGCCCATCAGCTATGAGGAAGTGAAACCATTTTACGACCGAGTAGACCGTATGATCGGCATCTATGGAACTGTTGAAGGGATTCATAACGAACCGGACGGAATCTTTATGAAACCGCCAAAGCCTCGTTTAAATGAACTCTACATTGCCCGCGGAGCTCGCAAAGCAGGAGTTCCTGTTATTCCTGGCCGGGGCGCTGTCCTTACCGAAGCCTCCTCCGAGATCAAAGGCCGAGGAACCTGTTTCTACTGCGGACAATGCGGAAGGTCCTGTAAAGTCTACGGCGACTTCTCCTGATCCTCCTGTCTCGTTATACCGGCTATGAAAACCGGCAATCTAAAAGTCATCGATAATGCGATGGTTCGCGAGGTGTTGACCAACGATGAAGGACTGGCAACCGGAGTTTCCTATGTGAACACCAGTGACTTACAAGAATATACCGCAAAGGGCAAAACAGTTATTTTAGGAGCCAGTGCCTGCGAAAGTGCGAGGCTGATGCTCAACTCGAAGTCCGCAGCACATCCTGCCGGTGTTGGAAATAGCAGTGGACTGGTCGGCAAGTACTTACACGATTCCACCGGAGCCAGCTTATCCGGCTTCCTACCACAGTTATTGGATAGAAAGCGCTATAACGAAGATGGCACGGGCAGTGTACATATTTACTCGCCATGGTGGGGCGACCATAGCAAACTCAACTTTCCGCGAGGCTATCATATCGAATATGGTGGCGGGATGCGCATGCCATCCTATGGCTCTTTCAACGGTGTGCCGAGCATCAACGGAAAAGTGCCTGGCAAAAATGGAGAAACAAAAGATGCCGGAGGGTATGGTGCTTCATTGAAGCAAGACTATCGCCGGTTCTATGGTGCAAACGTGGGGATGGCAGGGCGTGGCACGGCTCTAGCCCGCAAGGATAACTATTGCGAGATTGATCCCAGCCGCGTCGATAAGTTTGGAATCCCGGTACTGCGCTTCCACTATAAATGGGCAAACGAAGAAATAGCGCAGGCGAAACATATGCAGGAGACTTTTCAGGCGATCATGCATGAAATGGGCGCTATCCTCACTTCATCTATCCCTGGTGCAGATACCCTATATGGCTTAGAAGCTCCCGGAAAGATTATCCATGAAGGCGGCACGACCCGGATGGGGAATGACCCGAAAACATCCGTCTTGAATAAATGGGGCCAGGCACATGATTGCAACAATCTCTATGTAGTTGATGCGGGTCCTTTCGTGCAACAAGGCGATAAGAACCTGACCTGGACGATCCTAGCCTTATCCATGCGTACGGCAGAATACATCTTAGAACAAAAAAACAAATTAAACAGCTAATCGAGCGATGAACAGAAGAGATTCATTAAAAGCCTTAGGGCTTATTGCTGCAGGCTCTAGCGTAATGGCAGGAGCATGTAAAGACGATAAAACAAATGCGAAGAATGCTACGGTAAATGCAGGCGATAAACTTCCGGGTGTGCAAGACTTCGAACATGAGCGCACGCAGGAACTCTTGGACGAAACCTTCTTTACTGAACATGAAATGGCGACCATCACCGTGCTTGCCGATATTATCATTCCAAAGGATGAAATCTCCGGATCTGCCTCTGAGGCCGGTGTACCGGCTTTCATCGAATTTATGGTCAAAGATATTCCACGCAATCAGGTACCGATGCGTGGCGGATTACGTTGGTTGGATATACAGTCGCAGAAGCGTTTTTCCAACCCGTTTATCAGATGCAAAAAAGAAGAACAACTGGCCTTAGTCGATGATATCGCCTATCCGGAAAAAGCAAAACCGGAGATGATGCAGGGCGTGGCGTTTTTCACTTTGATGCGCAATTTCACATCCTCAGGCTTCTTCACCAGCGAAATGGGAATTAAGGACTTGGGTTATGTCGGGAATAAGCCCAACCTGTGGAACGGTGTACCGGACGACATCATGATCGCTCATGGTTTCGACCCTACAAAATTTCTGGGCTAGTCGTACAGTTTGAAAGAACGAACAGGGATACCCTGTTGGTTCTATTTTTCATGTTAACTATTTGATTCCTCCTGCTCGATTTATTATCTGGGGAGATTATTCAATTTAAATTTTGCTCCTCCTATGTTTGTATAATATAATCTAAGTGAAGAAGAGCGAGAGCAGATTTTGCTTTAAATAGCCTTATGGTATATTCAAGAAAAGAGACTGCCTCCTCTTCTTTAACCTTTTAGAATCTGAACAGAATGTAAGGAATTTGCTCATTATTATGAGTCTTATAGCCAGTATATCCAGTCTGGAGAAAAGATGAAGAAAGGTTATCACTTACCTAAACCATATAAGATGAAGGTATTATTAAATCAGACAGTAGGAATTGATGTTGCACAAAATGAATTAGTTGTATCGCTTGGTAGAATGGATGAACAGATCAGCATAGAAGTCTATGCCTACAAAGTATTTCCCAATACTAAAAAAGGGTTTTCAAGTCTTGTCGCCTGGGTAAATAAACAGACATCAACTAGAACAGAAGTACGGTATGTAATGGAAGCAACAGGAGTTTACCATGAATCCTTAGCCTACTATCTTTACAGTATTCGAAAACAAGTCAGCATCGTTTTGCCAAACAAGATCAGTAATTATGCAAAAACACTTGACATAAAAACCATTACTGATAAGAGCGCTTCACAAGCGATTGCTAGATTTGGTTTAGAAAGGCAATTGGAAGTGTGGCAACCTCCTTTAAAAATATTTAATGATTTGAGACAGCTTTGTCGGGAACGTGAGCAGCTTGTACATGAGCGTACAATGTTGAAAAATCAACTGCACGCGGAACGTACTTCTGCAACTTCAAGTGAAAGCTCAGTTAATCGAACTAAAAAAAGAATAGCTCTTATTGATTTGCAGGAAAAGGAGATTAGAGGCGAAATTGCTATCCTCATCAAAGGAGATAAAACTCTAGTAGAAAAGATGAAAATAGTATCTTCAATTCCGGGAAGAGGAAATCTGACTGCTGTAACAATTATCGCCGAAACCAACGGATTCGAGTTAATAAAGAATAAAAGACAGTTGGTTAGTTATGCAGGATTAGATGTAAGAGAAAAGATATCTGGAACTTCAGTGAAATCCAAACCCCGAATATCCAAGCGTGGTAATCGGAATTTAAGGAAAGTAATGCACTTTCCTGCACTGGCTGCAATAAGAACCGATGAAAGGTTTAGAGATATTTTCTTAAGAATAGTTTCAAGGCATGGAATTAAAATGAAAGCTATAGTTGCCATCCAAAGAAAACTGCTGGAACTGACTTTTATCTTATGGAAAAATAATTCCTATTATAATTCAGAGCACGAGTATCAAATTATTCCATTTCAGGAAGTATCATTATAAAAAAGGGGAAGTTTATAAGTCACTCCCCCTGTAATCTGTTTAAGAGGTTTAGCTTTTAGCTCAAGCCCTGAACTCTTTTTACATTTTATTTATTTGTAATATTTCTTTTTAAACCACAAGCTTATCTTTACTAATAATATCAGAACGGGAACTTCTACCAATGGCCCAATTACGCCTACAAATGCCTGAGGTGACTGGATTCCGAATACAGCTATGGACACTGCAATAGCTAGTTCAAAATTGTTTCCTGTGGCTGTAAATGCAATTGCTGCATTTTTGTCGTACGGAACATTCAAAGATTTATTGATAAAGAAGCTTACGAAAAACATTAGTACAAAATAGATGACTAACGGTATAGCGACCGTAATGACATCCATTGGCAACTCTATTATTTTATCACCTTTAAGACTGAACATTAATACTATGGTAAACAATAATGCGTATAATGTAATCGGCGATATTTTGGGCACAAATTTACGGTTATACCATTCTATGCCTTTGGATTTAACAAGTAAGTAACGGCTAAGAAAACCAGTCAAGAAAGGGATCCCTAAATAAATCAATACACTTTCAGTCACGTCTTTTATAGATACGCTTACATTGAAACTTGCCAAGCCTAATCTGTTTGGCAGTACATTGATAAACAGCCAAACTAAGAAACTATAAGAAAATACCTGAAAGATGCTGTTTAATGCAATTAATAAGGCTGCATATTCTCTGTTACCTTTTGCAAGGTCATTCCATACTATGACCATTGCAATACATCTTGCCAAGCCTATCAATATCAAGCCAATCATATAATCAGGCTCATTTCTTAGAAAAAGAATGGCTAATCCGAACATTAAAATAGGCCCGATAATCCAGTTCAATAATAAAGAAATACTAACAACTTTTGTATCCTTCAATACTATAGGCAGTAATGAATAATCCACCTTTGCCAGTGGCGGGTACATCATCAATATCAAACCTATTGCCAACGGAATATTTGTAGTGCCGACAGATAGTGTATTTGTAATATTAGAAATACCCGGAAAGAAATATCCTAAGCCTAGGCCAAGAGCCATAGCTAGAAATATCCATAAAGTTAGATATCTGTCTAAGAATTTTAGTTTTGGTTGCATCGGCTATTTAGTAATTTTTGAAAAAACATAAAACATTTCCGATGCTATCTGTAAGCTTCTTTTTGAATATATCTTTGTCTGTTCGGAAGTGTTATCTGAAATTTTAGGATCTTCAAATGTGATGGGAATTCTTTTTTCCGCCCCAGCGATAAATGGACATCCACCATCTGCTTGTGAACAGGTCATTATAGCTACAAAAGCAGAGACTGGATTAAAAGGATTGTCATACTTTTTAGAAAATCCAATTATCGGTTGGGAATTATCACTATATTTTATAGCATAAACAGGATTGGAGCCATCATTTATTTTGAAAATATTAAATCCCTGATCGGATAATGTTTCTGCTACTTTTGGAAATAATGCGGTTTCTTCAGTACCTCCTGAATAGCAAATCACATTCTCAATACCGAAATGAGAGGCTGCTACTTGTGCCCAAACCTGTGATAAATGACTCCTTCGCGAATTATGGGTACAAATGAAATTTATATTTATTTGCTGCTTGCTATTTATTTTTAATTGAATAAAATCAATCAACGGCTGCAAGGTACTTTTACGCTCATCGTTATTGATTTTCTCCCATTCTAACTGTTGAATTGTCTCTGATAATGTTGAATACATAGATATTCGATTTAGGGTTTAGCAGCATCCTGAATTTGGAGTGCATGAATTTGATTGATTTGCTGTTAATTCGGAAAGGCTTTTGTTTTGTTTTTCAGAAGGAATTCCGCAAGCATCCTGAGCCAAGCAGGCAGTCGCTTTGTTTTTCAGTACAAAGGTATTTCCATTGAAATCCAAATCGTATTTACCAATAGTATCGCTTTGATATTCCACTTCTATCTCCGCATCTTCAATTTCTAATTTATCTTCTGAAAGTTTAATTATACTTAATAGCTTTCCTGGTTTCAACCTATGCTCATAATCATCGGCATTCCACAATTGAAAGTTGACTACTTTTTCCTTACGGATTACGCCGCCACAATCAATAAAATTTTTGATTATTTGCCCCACTTCAGTAACGTGAAAGTGTTCAGGAACAAATGTTCCATTTTCTAATTGAAATTCAACATTTTCTAATGCTGGTAAAATTTCTTTGATTTCCGATAATTTCATAATACTAACTTTTAAAATGATAATTAAATAACGATATATAGCAATATAACGATGTTAAAGTATAAAAAAATGCTTTAGCAGCACTGCTTTACGTTTACATCCTGATTGAAAAAGCCATTAAATTCCTCTTGAAATTGTTTCCATACCAGTTCGTCGATACAATAACATACAGATTTACCTTCAATTGAACCTTGAATAATTCCTATGGTTTTTAATTCTTTTAAATGTTGTGAAATAGTTGCCTGTGCTAAACCTAATTCCTCAACTAGATCATTACAAATACATGCTTTTTGGTTGATAATATATTGCAGGATTGCTATTCTGGCTGGATGCCCTAAAACTTTAAGAAGCGATGCAAGTTTATTTTGCTCGTCTTTATACATTTCTGTTTTTGTTATTCCCATTTCTAAGTTTATTTACATCGCAATATTACGATATTAAATTTAAATACAAAAGATTTTTATTTTTTATTTTTTTGAAAGCTCACTATTATTCCCTTTACAAAAACTTGGATCATAACACAGAATCTTTTCTTATAACTGATGAGCTTATAGAGAACGGTGGCTCGAAGAGCGCATAAATTTGAAAAAAATATTTTTGCAGAATCCGCGTCAGTTTTCTAAATTCGGACCTGCGGACTCTGTATTTAACAGCCTTTGTCGCAAAATTTGAAACTATCATTGTGATCGCCATATATTTTAGTTCTGAATTCTGTTATGAAAACTATTATTTACAAAACCAAAAACCAAAAAAATCAATTTATTGTTGCTGTTTTCCTCTTTTTAGCTTTTTGCACCGGCTTAATGCCTGCCATCGCACAAAAAGGGACCTTATCAGCGAATCTAATCAACTTAGAAGCAAGTGCTGCGGAGGTGTTCCGCTATCAATTGGAGCTCCGACAGGGGTACGAAAACCCGACGACTTATGAACTGAGCGCAGTCCTGCCGGATGGCTGGCAGGCAAATTTTACGGCGCAAGGAAGTGCGGTCCGCGCTATCCAAGTTAATAATAAGGATCCTTATCCAATTAGCGTGGAGATCTACCCCTCGCATTCCGTCAAAGCAGGCACCTATCCTATTCGGATCATTGCAAGGGCAGGTGCAGACACACTCTCGGTGGAACTCCAAGCAGTGATCAAGGGCAATTATAAGGTCTCCCTCAGCACGCCAGATTCGCGCCTTAATGAAACTGTAGTCGCCGGAGGCACGAGAACCCTCAAACTCCTGTTAAAAAATGAAGGATCGTTAGATCTTAAAGACATCGATCTGAGTTCTAAAGTTCCTTCCAACTGGGAAGCACAGATTAATCCTGCCAAAGTCGAAACGCTTGTGTCTGGAGCCACGCAGGAAGTCACGGTGAGTCTCAAAACGCCGGAGAGAACGATTGTCGGCGACTATATGGTGACTGTCGAGGCAAAGAACACGCACGTCAATGACCACAAGGATATTCGAATAACTGTTAAGGCTTCCCTTTTATCGGGATGGTTGGGGATATTGGCCATTCTGATTGCCGTGAGCTTAGTCTATCTGCTGATTAAAAAGTATGGTCGCCGCTAACGGTGGTCGATCTGGGACTCTGTTAAACCTTAAACATCAGAAATGCAAGAGACGATCATTGAATTCCAATCCGTGAGCAAACGTTATGGCAATCACCATGCAGTGCAAGACTTGGATCTGCAGATTACCAAAGGTGAAATTTTTGGTCTACTTGGGCCCAACGGAGCAGGTAAAACCACGACCATGTTCATGATTCTAGGGCTGATAGAACCTACCCAAGGCCAAATCAATGTGATGGGCCGTTCTCCTTATCGCTCTGCCATCCATGTCAAGCGCAAGATTGGTTATCTGGCCGATACTATAGGATTCTATGAGCAAATGAGCGCAAAGGACAACCTTTCTTTCATTGCTAGGCTCAATCAGGTTCCTAGCCAACATTTGGACAGACGTGTGGAGGATCTGTTGGATTTAGTGGGGCTATCAAATGTCGCAAACAAAAAGGCCGGCACATATTCCAGGGGAATGAAACAACGTTTAGGAATTGCGCAAGCACTAATCAAGCGTCCCCAAATTTTGATTCTGGACGAACCGACATTGGGCTTGGATCCGCGGGGAGTTGAAGAGCTGCTAAATCTAGTGCAGCAATTGAACCAACAGTATGGTATGACAGTAATCATTTCCTCGCACCAACTTGATCAAGTGCAAAAAATCTGTCATCGAGTTGGGATTTTTGTGCATGGAAAACTCCAGGCCATTGGAAGTATCAAAGAGCTTTCTGAGCAGCTCTCACTACAACTGGGGCATAACTGCATTATCAAGTGGCATAAAGAAGCGACAGTGGACACCAAAGCGCTTGATGGTTTGCTCAGATCGCGTTTTGCATCTTCGCAGATAAGTTGGGAACAGAACAGCCTAAGCATTACCACAACCGAATATTTGACTCCACAGTTGGTAGCCTGGTGTTCAAGTCAAGGCTTACCTATCATGCAAGTACAAAGTAATGAATTGACTTTAGAAGAAATCTACGGCAAGTATTTTGAAAATGAAAAAAGCAGAACAAAAAGCACCGCTGTTTGATGTCGGCACGTTATTTATGACGCGTAACATCTGGCGCGGTTCAGATTTAGATCCACGTACAAAAGCGCCTATCTTCGCACTAGTGAGCAAAGAAATCCGCACGGCCATCCGGAGCTGGAAGTTTATTATATTAGTCGCATTGATCACACTGATTTTTATAGGTTCAACCTATGTATCGCTGTTAGCGATCGCAAAATTTAGGGAGGCGACAAGCAACGAAAACTTCCACCTATATCTTAAGCTATTCACCGCCAGCGAACAGTCGATCCCCCCTTTTTATGTATTTCTTAATTTCTTAGCACCACTGCTTGGCATTGCTTTAGGTTTCGATGCAATCAATGCAGAGCGCAACAACGGAACCTTGATACCTTTACTCTCTCAACCGATCTATCGTGACAATGTACTACTGAGCAAATTTTTTGGACCGTTAAGCGTAATTGCTGTGCTATTCCTTTCGATTACCTTATTGATGTTAGGGACCGTGATGCTACTGACCGGTGTTGCGGTCAGCCCTGCGGAATTCATTCGTATCCTACTCTTCGTGTTGGTAAGTATAGTGTATGTTGGGTTTTGGTTAAGCCTGTCCATCTTATGCTCCATTATTTTTTCCCAACCATCTACCTCAGCAATGGCAGGGATTGGATTTTGGTTGTTTTTTTCGGTATTCTACCCGATGCTGGTCAGTTTGCTGATGAGCTTTCTGGTTGGCAATCCGGCTAATTTTTCCGAGCAGCAGTATTTCCATTATGCAGATATCGCATTAAACTTATCGAGGATCTCTCCGAGTCAGCTCTATAATGATGCTACAGCAGCACTGTTAACTCCATCCATCAGAAGTCTAGGGCCAATGAGCCTACAGCAAAGTTTCGGCGCCTTGCCTACGGATCTCACGATCGGCAATTCGCTAGCGGTCATCTTTCCACAGCTCAGCGGGCTAATGGCGAGCACAGTCGTCTTATTTGCAGGATGCTACTTCTTATTTATGCGCAAAGAGGTCCGAGTTTAGCCTTGCGGAATAAGATTTGTCGCTAAGAGAAATCAGAAAGCTAGCCAACTTTTGGCTACCTTCCTGATCGCATACAACCAACGATTTCTCGACAATTCACTCCAGATTCACTCATAAGGATCACCTAATTAACTTAATGAGTTTTTTTAAATCTGTAGGATATTCCTTTAGGGTCTCTAGAATGAAGTCTTCTGCTTTTTCTTGAGAGTAGTTCTCTTTTAGGTATTGTGCATGTCTCAGAATAAATGCGTTCAAGTTTAATTTCTTTAATTGGTTCATGTGAATTTTAAAGAAAAACAATTCAAAACGTTAATCGTGCATTTTTTTTGAAAATCTAGTAGTTATACGTTCGGGCCCGAATTAATCTCAAGCGTTCAAGTAGAACTCGATGGAAAATACGCTTAAGGTATCGTACCGTTAAAGTACTGAACAAGTTTTAATGAACCTTCTCAACACCTCTAATGCTGAAATGTGCAAATTGTCTTTTGTCTATCGACTAAAAGCGAAAATAAGCTTCTCCATTTGTACATTCTTATTAAGTTTAACTTAAGAACCGAACGTTCATGAATCGCGGTTTAGCCGCCATGCATATTCCCTATCTTTAGCTTAATTTGTTCAATTAACCCTATATTGCAAAACAATTGCAAAAACCATTCTTAGTCGAATTCATCCCGATACCCATATTTCCCTTGGGAAGTTTGAAATGTAATATTTCAATTTACGTCGACAATCAAATATGATTTAAAAACATTGTACTAATTCGACAAAGAACCCGCCACCTACGGCGGAATAGATCCGTTCAATGCAGTGTGCGATAATAAGTAGAAAAAAAACTTCAATTCGCTCAATTATGTGCAATTACACTGTTCATTACACCCATGTATGGTTGAACGAAAAAAAAGGGATATGAAGAATAATAATTAGGCGACAGTTTTCCCAACCTGTCGTCGTCGTTTTGTTTTCATAGTTTGCAACAAACTACTTTTTCTGAGCTTATTTAAGTAGTTCGTGAATGTAATCTAATCGCCTAGCAACCCAAATGCAGTACAAATTATGAAAAACGTGTTCATATTTCAACTATACTAATTATTTTGGGATTTATATTCAACAAGTTATGAATCGAACAAACAAAGCCGCTTTAAAACTTCATGGGAAAGCAAAAGAAGATTTTCGTAAATGGGAAATCGAAGAGTTTGGCAATGATCTGTATGATTTAGATTATTGGCATTATAGTGATAAGTTAAAGTACTATTCAAAGTTTTTTAAAAAGCCAATTGATAATTTTAAGGAGCTCCATACGGAACTAGAAAAATACAATGCAAAAGAAAGTAGTCTATAAAATCACTTACCCCAATGGGAAAATTTTTATAGGTAAAGACCTCACCAATACATTGAATTACTGGGCAAGTGCCAACAGCCGATTGATTGCTGCTGATTTCACCGAAGAACAAATGGTGGACTTCACTATACGCAAACAGATTCTTTGGGAATCCTTCACAGCGGATATAAAAGAGGTAAATAAGGTAGAGGTTGAATTGATTAGAAAACACCAATCGAATAATCCAGAGATCGGATATAACATTTGGCCGAAATTTAAGTCTAAGCACACCGATTAAGCTTTACTATACAACCGCCAAGAAGCCTTCGAGAAAGCTATTGAAAGGGCGCTAAAAATCTTTAATGAAAATCATTAATTTTATAGACAATGGCACATAAAGAGAAGATATTCAAATTAGATAATGGCAGTCGTTTAAAAGTTGAAATTACATTCCACTTTGATAGTTTTAGATATGAGTATAATAAATCAAAGGAAAACATGTCATACTATGCTTTTGTAACTTACTTAGAAAGGGGTAAAAGGAAAGGAATAAGAGTAAACAACGAAGATTGGTTACCTCAAATACAAGAAACTGCCATAGCACTATGGCAAGATTTTAAACCAAAATTCACTAGACAAACCCATCGTTAGGCTTTTTCATAGATATTGACTAAATTTAACATAATCAAAAACTAATCATTAAGTTATGTTTGAGATTGTCGATATTGTAATGTTTGGCATTCTAGGAATCATAGTTGCCATCAAAGGAATTGAAATTACAAAAGTATTAAATGACAAAGGAGGGATTAAACGAGCCTTTAGCCTTACCCCATCGGAGCGAAAGATGATGTTTTCCATCCTCACTTTGACCTTCTTAAGTAATCTTTTTTTATGCTTAGGCGCTTTTGGATTGGACTTCAAAACGTGGAAAGCTCAATATTATGCGATTCTCTTTGGCGTTCCTTTAGTCGTAAGTTGGGGTGTTGCAATATTGTCTCATAAGGATGCGGGTTAGGCTTTCTTAATAATTGCCAGCCCCCCATCGCTCCATGTCAGCAAATCCGACAGCACTAGCACTCCAGAATCGTCATCTAAACTATCTAGATATTCCCGAAGATCGCCTTTGACCACTCCCGGCAGTCCCCTACGAATGATATGATACCCGTCGCGAATCAGTCGTTATATTTCTTCCCTTTTCATATCAAGTAAACCTCGATAGATAAAAATAGTTGGCAGCCGGCACGGGGAATATTACTAATATTTTTAGTAAACTTGCAGAAATGAAACCATTGGAAATCCATTGTCGAAATAGAGTGATGTATGCAAAGATATCATTGCGCGACCGCGGATCCGGCCGACGTGACTATGTATTGACCGGAAAAGACGGGGTTTCGCTGTATGTATTCACTAAAGAGAAAGGTCATTGGAAATGTACATTAGGTTATCTAGATGAGGATATTAAAGAAGCTGTTATCAACGCGCTGATTATTCGATTCGATAAGACAATCTGTGACATTTTCTATTACAAAGGCGAACGTAAATTGGTAGAGGTTCGCGAGAAACAGGGCAATCTATGGCATATTTACGTTAACCTTTCTTATGTAGCGACAATATCCTACGATAAATTCACTAAGAGATTCGAATACAATTTAGAGGATGAAAGCGGCGTAGTTACCGACGATCACATCAGAAAGTATATCGGGAAGATTGGAACAGGCGAGATATCTTGGTATAAGGGGGATCGGTAATAAAAAAGCCCCGTAAGTGGGGCTTTACTACTTAATCATGTCCTTCTGTCTTTACAATCTTGTTGTAAATACCCAGAAGTAAAAACGGCGCTGCCCACTGTCCGATAAAAAGTGCATCTTTATCGTCTTTCCATCTACTACATTTGAGAGCTGCTGATACGCCCATAGATAATAACGCAGCTCCTAAAAAAACCACCGAAGGAATCTTCGCGGTTTGACTTTCAATAGCCTTGCTTACTTTGTCCTCGTTTGCTGTGTCTAGTGCCATAAGTTTATAATTTAACTGTGATTCTCTTTTACAACAAGCTGGACAATAATGTGTTTGAAAAAATGTGATTTTTATATTTCATGTATTTGCAGACTTTTACATAAACCGTTTGTAGTATAAATGATTACAACCATCTCAAAACGTTGTTGCTCGTAACATACAATGCTTATAGCCCCGCGATCGTGGGGCTTCTTTTTATTTACTCGGTCTAAATCCCAACCGCAAGGCTACCCCAATCAGTATAACAAGAAAAGCAATGCCCCAACCGATCTTGCTGACGAATACCGCCCACACATTAGGTTTGCTTTCGCTTTCTGCAGTAGCTGACGATTCACGTCTATCTGCTTGCGCTTGCGTTGCTACCTGCTTATTTGTGCTATCCTGCTTTTCCTCCTGCCTTTCCTTGGTGGCGTCCTTTCGTTCGGTGATCTTTTCCTTTTCTCCCTTTTCCACTCGTTCCGGTTTCGTTTCTATTTCGATTGTCAGCGTTTTATTATGCGTATCGAGAATAGCTTTGACCTGCTGACCTGCTGAATCTCGAAGAAAGTTCTCGCCAGGCTTTAGATCTTCCTTTTTGGTTGTAACCCGTATCTTGCTACCTTCGCGGGTAGTCGTGGTAGTCGTTTCGCGTTCGGTGACTACCGTACCACTGTCGACTTCCTTTTCCGTGATCTCGGTTTTCGCGCCGGTGGATTCGGTTAAAGTCTGCTCAACCTTTGCCCCCTCAACGATCTTCCAAGAGGATGATTGTTTCTGTTTATTACGAAGTGTACCGCATGATGCAATAACCATCACTATGACAGCCATTGCTAATATTCTAATCCCTTTCATCTATCGCTATTTTTAGCCTGTCTAATGAATTATTTAGACTGTCTAATGACTTTATAAGTGTTGGTTGCTTACGCTGCTCTATCGGCTTGCTTTGCCTTGACGAGGTGATGATACCCCACGATAACAACATCAATAATATCAGTGCCTTTTTCATTCCTTACCTCCAATCTTTTGAACGATGGTATCTACTTTATTTAATGCTTTATCTACCCCCTCGCGGACTCCTTCGAGCTTGCTGTCTACGACCGCCGGAACGCTTTTTTCAACTGCCCTAGGAACTTGCCTGCGAACTTCTTCTACGATCTTCGCATTTAGGTCCTCATTCATGGTTATGATCTTATACACCAAGTAGACATTGAGCAATATGGATAATGTTGCAACCAGAGCTACGACATCCTTATACGCTAGTCCAAATATCTTTACTACTCCGTCGACTTTTCTGTCGATCATATCTTGCTTAACCTCGCTCATTCTCTTACTTACTGAAATATAAATCTGCTTCCGCTTTTCTTCTTCTTCGCAATCCAGCGAAAACTTTTCCCCTTGCCTTGTTCCACTTGGCAAATTCTTCACGTATGTTCGGATCGATTGGGTTGATGTTGAACTTCTTCAATAGGGTCGATTTGCCGAGATTTGCCCCGCCCAAATGAAATGTGAAACTTGCTAGAGCATCAAATTGGTTTTGTGTCAGCTTGAACTTAACCAACCGCAATAAATCCCCCTCATAACCTTTCAAAATCTCCTTCAGCATGCAAGCAGCCTGATGTTCTGCCTACGGTCGGTCCTGCATCGTTACCTTTCGCCTGTTAGGCAGGTAATACGTAAACCCGTATCGGATCGTCGAGATACCAATCGGGTCCTTTTATGGTTCGCTATACAATCTCTCAAAGCTCTTAATGAGCGCTAATCCCTTTTCCCCGTTTTCATTTCTCTTTCTCCTTTATGATATTTCAACTTTTACTTATATTGTACCTTTATCATTAGTTTAGTGTGAAGAGTCCAAGAGCCTCCCAGCTCATTGGACTTATTTTAACCTAGCGGAATAGTGGCCGCTAGGCTTTTTTTATTATCTTTGAAATAACATTTCAATGATAAGTTAATTAGTGAGCCTAGCGGAGCCAGAAACCGCTGGGCTTGTTTTTTAAAAGATTTTCCAGTACATTTATATAGACATTGTTCCAGTACATTTATATAGACATTGTTTTCGAAGAGCAATGTTTCCATTGAGCCTGACGTTTCGCAATTCGTCGGGCTCTACCTTTTTGACCTTCTCCTCAAAAGCGAATCTTTTTAAAATTGGCCCGGTGTTTGTCAAATACTAATCGCTGCACGTTCTAAATATTTATTTTAAAGCCTTAGAATTTTCACTAACTTTAAATATCCGTTTCCATTATTGGAAGTATATTTTATATTAGAGAGCCTAACAATAAGCAGCTGTTAGGCTTTCTTTTTTGGCGAGCCATTTTTTTCAGTATATTTGAAATAGGATTTATATTCATATGTTTATTTATTAGCCTAGCGTTACATTCATGCTAGGCTTTTTTGATTAAAAATATTTTTCTACATTTACGCTCACACTAGTTTCATAGGGTTAGTGTAAGTATTGCAAAGCGTGGGGCTTGTGCGTGGCTACAAACAAGCTCCCTTTTTTTAACCTTCAGTAAAGCCGTATTAAAGAGTCCTTATAAATTTCCATCGGTTTAGCTTTTTTCCTTAATTTATTTCACTACATTTATATATTAAAATTTTGTTAATAGGGCAAATGTTTTGGTTTTATTAGCCTAGCGCTTTCGTTTGCGCTAGGTTTTTTTGTTTTAAAATTTTATACCTTTGTTTTACCGATCTACATAAACGATGTTAATTGGTATGTTTTACAGGCCTGACGTCTCGCAGATCGTCAGGCTTTTTTATATAAATATTTTCCTATATTTATATATTGACATTGCTTAACATAAGGCAACGTTAATGTTAAGTGTAAGCCTGACGTGGAGAAGACGTCGGGCATTTTTGTTAAACCCCTACCGAGATAGGGGCTGATTGATTTACCAATAATTAACTCTACAAACCCATTCGATTGTGACGAAGGGGGAAACAATTATACCGATCTCTGATGTAGTTACTTCCCCTACTACCTTAACGTTGTTCGATTTGTTATATACCGCAATAGGCCTATCACTCCATTTGCTATCCAAATTAAGTGTATCTACCCCTGCGGATGCGTAGTCGATAAATACATATAGTTTCTCTCCAACTTCGTATTGAAAATAAATGTACCTACTCCCTGATGGTTGTGTAAATCCTCGGTAATTCACCTCTTAAATTCCATCCCCTACAGGATAAGTTCGCTTAACCTTATCGTCCATAACGATAGGGTATGTTTTGCGTGTTGAAGCTAGATAAAAAGCCCTGCCAACATCTTCATTTCGATCCTTAGATGCGCCAATCGTCGGAACTATAGCTTTATTAAATCGCAGGTCGAGTGTAGTTCCATTAGAAAGTCCATCTACATTTCTAACAGGCGCAACACCGTTCTCCCAGTGTGCAGAGCTCAAGTCCATGTTAGTCGCATAGTTGGATGCTGCGATATTTACAGGTTTTCTGAAATCGTACACCGTAGTTCCATCGCTAATAGGCAACGATTCCGGAATCATTCTGTTGTATGTTGGTGACCACGCTGGCCTAACATAGGTGTTTTGAGTACCGAAATTATGGGAGAGTTCAAGAGTTTTTCCCAATGTGACACCACGAAAGAACTATATTATTCTTATCCCCTATTTCATATCTATTTATTTACGGTTAAAATAGCGTCACCCTGACCGAAAGAAGGTTGTGCTGTATATCCACCTACAGGTCTATTTTCAACGATGAACGCTACCATCGTAGCTACATCAATAATATCGTAGCTTTCATTGATAGTAATCTTATCCGAAGCATAGTTAATTGCCGTCGCTGGCTTTTGGACAACATTCAAGTCGTCAGCCTTAATTTTCTGTATAAGATTTTTTATACAAGGAATAGCTGAACTGCACTAGCTGATCCAACAGCAAAGTTTGTCGTATTCGATGCGCCTGATACATATATTAAAGACTTGCGCGAAGGAGAAACGAAAAGCCATCCATTATCAGTAGCGGTATTTTGCGAGATAAGAGTTAGTGTATTTGCATCCGGTACCTGTAAAAGATAGAATTTCAAACCGCTACCATCTCGCCAAACACTGCCAACATCGGAAACAGTCTTGCCGTGCCCTGTCACTGTAGCGTTAACTACGCCAAAATAACCGTGATTGCTCCCTAAATGCCCTCCATTGAAGTTAATAGTTGATGCCTCGTCAGAGCTTCCTCCATTCAGCCCAAATACTGCCGTAGCTTCTACATTATCCCCTTTGTTGATCAATTTGTTAGATGCAATATTGACAACGTTATTTGCTGATGATCGAAATCTTAATCCTGTAACGATGTCGTATTGACATGAAATTACAGTTCCTAAATAGAGCTAGCCCCCGATAGAACGAATTCTATACTTCTTTTCGCTAGTAGCTACCTTTGGGAGATATTCAGGTCTTACCTGCCCGCTTGTATTATAAGATTGATATATTGAATTTAACGGAGCTTTACCCAGCAGCGCCATTACGCCATTTCCGTCACCTGTGTGATTGAATCTGGTATTCATTTCCAACGATACCGCTCCTGTTGGAACTTTGAAAGTATCGTTTATTTGTTTCCCATTTTATGTGAGTGAGTAATCTATAAATTCGCTACCATCGTCATTTACAGGTTTAAGCAAGCCGCCTACAGAATTTAGAAAACGTAAGTTACCTTTGGTCGCGTGCCTTCCTATAATCGTGATAACGTCATACCCTATAACGGATAATGGCTGAGAATACGATGAGTTCGCATCATTTTTAAGTGCGCCGGTGTCTAAAAGTGCACAGACTACCAATCAATTAAGAATCAGACTACTTAACACGAAAAAAACTACTGTAGGGACAATAGTTTAGAAAATATAAGGGATACATCAAATGGTTACTTTGCGAAATTCAATGCTGTCGCATTCATATCGTTGTTGATATAGTAATTTATCAATTAACAGATCTGATCGATACACTTAAGAAGAAATATTACATGAACCTTTATAATTAAGTTTTTATCATCATCAAAACCTACATGGACATTGTATATCAGATTAAAGCATATAAAATATCGCCGATACACTAAAAAGCCGCCAACTCAAAGATGGTAATCTCTGGTGCAATACCTACGCGGCCGGGGTATCCTAAGAATCCATAGCCTGTATTGACATACAGTTGGCTGTTTCCTTCTTTGTAAAGGCCTGCCCATTCTTTGTAGATATACTTTGCCGGCGACCATTGGAAGTTCTCGCCACGTACACCAAACTGCATACCATGCGTATGGCCGGCAAACATAGCATCAACATCGGTGTTCAACACTTCCGCACGCCAATGAGAAGGGTCGTGCGATAGCAATAGTTTAACGGGTTTCTCTTCCGTGCCCATCAAAGCTTTCTTCAGATCGCCTTTTTTAGGGAATCGACCGGTACCCCAGTTTTGTACACCTACGATTGATAACTCGTCGGCACCCATCTTGATGGTTCTATTTTCGTCCATCAATAAGTCCCAGCCCATCACTTTATGCGTATCAATAACGTCTTGAAGGTTCTTGCGCTTTGCCGGAGAATCCTCCTTGCCATAGTAATAATCGCCATAATCGTGATTACCCAAAGTGGAGAACACACCCAGATCGGCGTGCAGCTTCGAGAAGATATCCTGGTAGTCTCTCATTTCGGAAGCCACATTGTTCACTAAGTCTCCAGTAAAGAAAATCATATCTGGCTTTTCGCCTAATAACATCTCAACACCACCTAGTACGGCTTTCTTATTATAAAATGAACCCGAATGCACGTCGGATATCTGTGCAATCTTAAGTCCATGGAAGGCTTTCGGAAGGTTAGGCAATACTAATTTCTGACGACGGATTCTATAGTCATATGCCGTTGAAATTACGCCCCATGCCAAAGGAAGCATCGGAAGTGCCGCGACTAATATCCCGGACTTCATGAGAAACTCCGATCTGGAGATTCCGTTTTTAGGAACTTCCGGAAGCGGCTTTTCAAGTTCTTCGATATTTTCTTCTAAATGAGTTACCTTTTTAGGGCTGAATAATCGCGACAGCCATATCCCACCACGCCTGATATCATCGATGATCAATACCGCCGCAAAGATAAACTTGCTAACTGCCGTCATAAAGAAAGCAACAAGAATGATCGAGCGATACATCAGTGGAATACTGTATTGAAAAGAAATAAACAGTCCTATCAGCAAGGATATCGAATAACCCCACCACAAATAGCTGAACCACTTTGTCTTTACGAACTCAATATTGGTCGCGCGAAGGGCGAAAAATATGTAAAAGTCCAGTATGAATAATAGAACTGTATTTAATTGTAACATCTTTAATTATTATTTGCTAACACCAACCTGCGCAGCGTTTCAATCCATTTCGGATTTCTGTTCAAGCTTTCTACCATATGCACTTCTTCTCCACCCAATGCTTTAAACTCGTTAGCATATTCAACCTGAATCTCGTCGATCGTCTCGATACAATCAGCAACGAATGCAGGACTGAATACTAAAATACGTTTTGCCCCGCTCTCCGCTAATTTGTGAAGGGTATCAGACGTGTATGGTTGAATCCAAGGCGTCTTACCCAAGCGAGATTGGAAGCAAACAGTGAACTTATCTTTTGGTAGGTTTAATCTCTCTGTAATCGCCCTCGTTGTTGCATAACAGTGCGACAAGTAGCAATATGGATTTGCCTCTTTCTTACAATGATCACAACCAAAGTCTGGACATTTCACATCGCCACTTGCATGTACCTTGCCCAATTGACGAACTGGAAGACCATGATAACTAAATAAAAAATGGTCAAAGGATGCCAAATCATGCTTTAAAGCATGCTCTGCTATTACCTCAATCATTAAAGGATCATCGTAATAGCTGCTGACGAAGTTTATCTTCGGAATAAATTGCCACGTACGCATAATCTCCATTACTTTATCAATAACAGAGCCGGTTGTTGCTGAGGCATACTGTGGAAATAAAGGAATAACGGTTATTGACTCAAGCAGCA
This sequence comes from Sphingobacterium sp. UBA6645, assembly GCF_002455685.1. Taxonomy (NCBI): domain Bacteria; kingdom Pseudomonadati; phylum Bacteroidota; class Sphingobacteriia; order Sphingobacteriales; family Sphingobacteriaceae; genus Sphingobacterium; species Sphingobacterium sp. UBA6645. Next base: position 197,066 of record NZ_DKLH01000045.1, on the reverse strand, counting down.
TGGCCTCCATTTTCGCTAGTGCATTGTCTATCGAAGGGTTCTGATACCGCATCGCCAATTCGACATGATATTCATCGCCTAATACTTCCTGTAGTTTCTTTTGCTGGTATAGGCTGTACGTCATTAAGGGTGAACCTGCCTCATTATCCCAAATACTAGAATAGGTCGCAGCAGAATTGCCGGATCGCTTTGGAACAATAATACCTTTGACCAACAGTGTTCTGGAGATATAGGGAATATCCATAACACGCGGATCCATCAAAAACTGTGTTAAATAACGTTTAACATCACTTTTAGCAGGTGAGTCAGGCGTCCCCAGTTGCACTAGCAGCACCCCCTTTTTAGCTTTATTCCTCATATGAAGAGCAAAAATAATTATTAATTATAGCAAAAGAGGCTCTGCTATAGAATTTTAAAATAAGATGACGATTAATAAGACTCAATAGTCTCTTTTACTTTCTTCATCAACCACATCGGAGTCGATGTGGCTCCACAGATCCCTACGGTTTCATTCTCAGCAAATAAACTGCTTTCCAGTTCTGCCGGATCGGAAATAAAGTGGGTTTCCGGATTGACTTGTTTACAAACTTCAAACAAGACTTTACCGTTTGATGATTTTTTACCTGATACAAAGATGATCTTATCGTATTGTCCAGCAAAATTTCCAAGATCCTCATAACGATTCGAAACCTGGCGACAGATGGTATCATTTGCTTTCACCTCATAGCCGCGACGCAACAGCTCATCTTTGATCTGATAAAAGCGATCAACCGACTTGGTTGTCTGGCTATATAAGGTGAATTTAGCCGGTAATTCCACATTATCGAGCTCGTCAATATCCTGAAATACAATAGCCTCATTGTTCGTCTGCCCTTGCAAGCCGATCACTTCGGCATGTCCGTGCTTTCCAAAGATCAGGATTTTCTCCTCGTCATCATGCGATGTTTTGATACGGTTTTGAAGTTTCAACACCACCGGGCATGACGCATCAATCAGCGTAATATTGTTTTCAAGGGCGATTCGATAGGTTTCAGGCGCCTCTCCGTGAGCACGGATCAGCACCTTTTCATTTTGAAGGGTCTGCAAGTCATCATGCGAAATAATGCGAAGTCCCTTGGCTTTTAGCCTAGCGACTTCCTCATCATTGTGCACAATATCTCCCAAACAATAAAGATAGCCCTCTTCATCAAGAATCTCTTCAGCCATATCAATGGCATACACAACTCCGAAACAAAAGCCGGAATCTTTATCTATGGTCACTTGCAGGTTCTTCGACATACTACAAAGTTACGGTTTAGCGTCTACTAAACAATATCCTGAACTATAATTCTATTGTCTACTTCAGCACAAACTTGAATCCTAATGAAAATCTTCCTGGTTCAAAATGTGAACTATGCGATAGATTCCACCAAGGTTTCCAGTCAAAATGCATGGCTAATGGTGTTGAAGGAATTCTGAATTCCAAACCTACTGCCGGGCGGATCGCCACGTCTACGTGATTGTCTTCATCCCAACGATCATCATCGTCAAACCAATCATCATCCCATTTTCCATGATCGATGAACGATAATTGTGGACCAACGCCAATATACCATGATAGGCCCCTAGCACCCGATATACGCTGATTGTAAGAATAATCAACGCCCAAAACCGTGATATGATCACCGAACAATAGTTGTGCATTACCGGCATTATAACCTCCAAAACTGTGTTTGATTTGCGGACCAAACAACGTTTGTCCATCTCCAGCGTCAATACCTAAGCCTAATGCAGTACGATAAGGCGTTTGTGCCTGTACCCCGGTAAATGCAAAAAGGAATCCGAATGACATTAAAATAGGCAAAATGATTTTTTTCATATCTAATAAAGTGTTTGTGATTTATTAACTTTGTGTATCAAAGTTTCCGCTGTTTAAACAAATAACTTGCCAAAATACGTTAAAACCGAGTTTTAGACCGGTAAAAAGCATCAAATCAGTCTTTGAATATTTAGATTCCTACTTAGGGTTGAGGATATGCCTCTCTCTTGATCCATAGCAATCCGCTTTAAAAACAGACACTCCAAGAAAAAAAGCGGGACATTTAACAGCATTCCTGTTTATTTATTGTAGGGAAAGCGTAACTTTGCAAAAAATTTTTAGAGTAAAATGGCTACAAACAGAACATTCACAATGATTAAACCAGATGCAGTTGCAAATGGTCACATTGGTGCTATCTTAAATGACATTATTGCTGGCGGTTTCAAAATCGTAGCAATGAAATACATTCACTTGACAGAAACTTCTGCGGGTAACTTCTACGCAGTTCACAAGGAGCGTCCTTTTTACGGCGATTTGGTAAGCTTCATGACTTCAGGTCCTATCGTGGCTGCTATCTTAGAAAAAGAAAACGCTGTTGAAGATTTCCGTACATTAATCGGTGCTACCGATCCAGCAAAAGCTGCTGAAGGTACCATCCGTAATAAATATGCGAAATCTATCGATGCGAATGCGGTTCACGGTTCAGACTCTGACGAAAACGCAGAAATCGAAGGAAACTTCTTCTTCAACCAATTCGAGAAGTTTTAACCTGCATTAAAATATTATAGTAAAAGGGAGCTTTGCTCCCTTTTTTATTTATATACACCTGTTTTTAAGCAACATACAAATCTTTCAACCCTACCCCTGTTACCATAGCGTCAGCGAGGTTTCTCCACCTGTAAGTTAGAAAAACTGTTAAACTATATATGATATCAAGGATTCGCAAACGCGCGAAGCAGTTTCATTTTTAAAAAAATGAATATATTTGGTATTAACTACGACTAAACGGAAAACCGCACACAAAATGAAAACAAAACAATTATCTGCACTGCCCTCATTATTCGTTCTTCTGATCTTTCTACCGATTGCCAGTCATGCGCAATTTGGAGGTCTATTGGACAAAGCTGCGAAAGCAACGGGTGCCAAGGGAGCAAAGATGCTTGGACTCGATAAAATGTTTAAAGCACCGGAAGCAATCAGCACGAATTTCGAGGATGTCAACCGTCAAGGCCAAGAGATGCCTGACTTTCAAAATGATGCGACTTATAAAGCATTAACCTCCCTTCCGAAAAAAACTGACGCTGGCTATGTGTTAGCTGCGGGACATTATGAAATCACCAACAAGAGTTATTGCCTAAAGGCCGGCACCTATGCCCCATCTTCGGGTGATGGCTATATGTATGCACCAACTTTGGGCAAGAAAAAGGAGCTAGTAATCGCTATCTTAAAGAGCGCAGAAAAGCACCCTGAGGTGAAACAAAGCGATATACAGATGCTATTATGGACCATCATCGCTCGCACAAAGTTCAGTGATTATTCTGGCCCGGTAAAGGTGACGGCTTTAAAATTATTGAGCCCAAAGCAGCTATTGCAATTGGAGGGCGGAGCCCTAGGTATCCTACCCTTTGACGTTGTTCAAGAAGCAAAGAATAAATTACCAAAAGAACTGCAGGCGGTATTTGAGGCCGAGAACCAGATTAGAAACCTAGTTTCATCCGGAAACTATTCTTATGCAGAGTTTGAGCAATATGCAATTCTAGCGGGCATGGCTCCGGTAAGAGAAGATACGCCGAGCGGCATTTGGACCTACCACCCAGATGGTTATTACATCCGTTATTTCCCAAGCGGATACAGCCGTACGAAAACGCAAATTTATGTGCCGGCGGAGACCATTGAAAGAAATGCGGGAAAAGAATTGATTTATGATGCCACAGACGATATTGCTTGCCCTGCGAACGCAGGATCGCAACGCCTAGCACAAACCAACGAAGTGGTTGAAGATTAAGCACTGATATTGGATTATCGTTCAGGAGGTAGACCTATTAAGGTCGTAACTCCTTCGGCTCAAAGCCCTTTCAAACTTAATACAAACCCCAATCATAACCCTTTCGAGACGGTTATGATTGGGGGGGTGTATTGGCATTATATCGGAGATAATACATCTTTGGTCTGTCTTTGTTATCAGGATGCAATGGTTTACTTCACGTTAATCACATGGTGAAAGGAAAGTTGCATCTGAAAGGTCCCTTTATTTGAGCCCACATGCTGCAACATACTTCCCAGCTGAATTCCTAAATTATCTTTCACCTTATAGCCTACTGCGGCGTAAATACGATTCCTGTCGAACGTTTTCAAGGGTTCGGGCTGGAAAGCGTTGATAAATACCTCCTCGTATAATGCTAAATAGGTACCGCCTGCGTTGAACTTCTTTTCGCTGAGCGGAATGTCTGCAAATAGACAATAACGAGCTCGTCCATAAAAATCACGATCTTCTATAAAGCGTTCTTCCAGGCGCAGGCGATGGCGGATCCGGGTGGATTTTATAGCATGCGTGAGCACGAAATCTTGAAAGATGCGATGTTCGTTGAAAGGGGCGTTCGGAGCTCCTTTCAATTCTGAGTAAATAAAACCATAACCTAATACTGCGGTTAGAAAGGGTTTAATTTGGTATTGCCCTCCTACTCGGATTAAAGTCTGATTATGATCTCCACCGAATTGAAAATCTCGAAGTTGCGCCTCATGATAAATTCCAAATCGGCTATTGTCGAACTTTGTTTGACCGTAATATAAGAGGGCCGATTCTAACTGTTGTGCATAAGAAAAGCCTATGCCGGTGATAGCAAGTGCTAAAAAAAGAAAGGTAGATTTCATTTCAGCAAGATAAATAATACCATTAAAAGCTGAAATATTACCGTAAGTAAAAATCTTGATAGACTTCTTGAAAAAATTAAAGAAAGGCCAAATAAGAATCCCCAATTGCGCTCCCATGTGATGGTTGCGCAATTGGGGATCGCTAGCTTTAAGCTTTCCGAAAACTTCTGTGCCCTATTTCAGTTTCTGATGGAAGATCTCTTCTGCTTGCGCATCATCAAATGCTTTTATTTGCTTCAATAGCTTTTTCTTCATTTTCTTCAAAGTGCTTTGATAGGAAGGATCTGATACCAGGTTCTTTAGCTCCTGCGGGTCTTTTTCTAAATCGAAAAGTTCCCATGCCTCTACACGTTTATAGAATCGGATCAGCTTATACCGTCCTGACTTCACGCCGAAGTGTGGCGACACCGCATGTTCTCCATTTTCAAAGTAATGGTAGAAAACATCCTCACGATGTTTTTTATCCGTCTTTGGGAGCACCCCAGCGAATGATTTTCCCTGCATATCTGCAGGTTTGGCAACACCCGCTAGTTCTAAAAGGGTTGGCGCTATATCGGCGTTCACTACATTAGCTTCAATCTTTGAAGTTGCCGGAATAAGCCCCGGCATACGCATAATCATTGGCGTTTTGAAAGACTCTTCATACATGAAACGCTTATCGAACCATCCATGTTCACCCATGTAAAATCCTTGATCGGAAAGATAAATGACAATCGTATTCTCTTCTAATTTGTTCTTCTTCAGATAATCTAAAACACGACCAATATTGCGATCCATAGACTGCGCTGTGTTCAGATAATCGATCATATAGCGTTTATATTTCCACTCTGCGAGCTGCTTACCTTGCAAATTACGGTTTTTGTAATCCTCAAAGATAGGACGATAATACTTGATGTAGGCCTCTCGCTGTGCAGCGTTCATCCTTTTGAAATTACCATCAGCCATCATCTCCTCCACCGAGTTGAACATCTTGAGATCGTATCCCATGCGCATGTCCTTGTCAATCGACATTTCCTGAACTTCCGCAGCTTTTCGGCTCTGGTAGTTATCATAGAAGGTTGTAGGAACCGGAATATTTTGATTGTCATAAGTTCCGAAATCTTTCGGATCCGGCATCCAGGTTCTATGTGTCGCTTTATGTCCAATGATCAAACAGAACGGATTTTGTTGATCGATCGTATCTAACCAATTCAACGCTTTATCGGTTACTAAATCAGATACATAGCCTTCCTCTCGTTTTTTTCCTTGTTTTGAAACAAAATCAGGATTGAAATAGTGTCCTTGACCGATGAGTATATCATAATAATCAAAACCTTGAAGCTCCTCACCCAAATGAATTTTCCCAATCCAGGAAGTATGATAGCCAACCTGTTGCAATTCCTTCACAAAGAGGTTTTGTGAGAAATCAAATACAGAGGTTTCATTATCCTTGAACCCATTTTTATGACTGTATTTTCCGGTCAATAATGTGGCCCTAGAAGGACCACATATCGAGTTATTGACATATGCGTTCGTAAATACCGCACCATCTTTTGCTAGCCTGTCGATTTGAGGCGTTTTCGCGAGCTGTGAACCGTAGGCTCCGATGGTTTGATAGGAATGGTCATCAGAAATGATAATGACTATATTGGGCTTCTTTTGCTGTCCTAAAGCAGCTATTGCACAAGCCATATACATGATAAAGAACACTATCCTCATATCGACTTATTTTTGTTGTTTAAAAACTAAATTAACGGTTTCTCCGTTGGTTGATTTGATAAGCACCGTTGCTTCGCGCGCAGCGGTAGTCGTATTGCTAGCAACCACTACTTGCTGCGTTACTTTTGCAGAACCATATTTGCGATTGATACTGATCCAAGAAGCGTCTGCTCCTGCTTCAATCCACCATCCATTTGTTGTTGCATCGATGGTAAGCGAATAAGAGCCGCCATTTGCGGGAATACTTGCCGGAATTTCATGAGTAACATCAAATGGTCCGGGTTGAGGTTTCACATGCTGATCCTTCTCACAAGAAGAGAAGAAGATGGCAAAAAGCAATACCATCAGAAAATAAGATGTATGTCGAATAAATTGCATTATATTAATTTTAATCGTTTACCAATTAGGGTTCTGTTTCCACTTTCCATTTGTCAACTCCAACATTCTTTGTTGAATTGGCAATAGATAATCTCTATTCACTTTAAATCCATAGCCGTTCGGCATAACTTGCTTATACGGGTCTATATATCGCTTAGCGTCATTAGGCTGTCCGCTCAGGAAGAAGTTTACACTTTTACCGGCAGGAGCGGTATCGAAATAAAGCAAGGCATCATTGTAGAAACCGGTTGCTGTGTTTTGCGCAGCCAAATCGCTTCCTACGAAAAGCGCTCCCAAAGGTCTTTTTCCAACCAATAGCACATCCGCAGCGGCCCAGCGCATGATATCGTCTAAACGCGTACCTTCAGCGACCATCTCTACTCGGCGTTCGCGACGTACAGCCTGCAGGGCTTTCGACAAGTTGCGGAATGCATAGTCAGCTTGCGTATTATACTCTAGCTCGATATTCACGGCCGGCATACCGACACGTGTTCTCAACGGAGTCAATGCCTGCGTCGCTAAACTAACGTCGCCGGCTAATTCGATCATCGCTTCAGCATAGTTTAGAAGTACCTCGGCGTAGCGGAAATAAATAACCGGTGCGGCACTCATGCCATCATCAGTGGTTGCAGCGATATTATCGTATTCGATATACTTATACATCGGATATCCTGTCGTATTTCTATTGAAGCCACTCTGATTGATGGGCGGAAAAGGAGGCACGACGCCACCTGGTCGCAATGGTTGCCCGGAAACACCAGCAGTCTGAAATAATCGAGGATCGCGTAGCGTCGGTTGCAATTCCTGTCCGTAGGTCTTTTGTGCTTGCTCGCGAGCAGCTCCTACAAAAGGCTTCCCATCTCGCGTTAAGTAATCATCTACCAAGCTTAGCGTCAAGCCAATATCCCCACCACCAGTCGATAAATACTTAGAAACTCCATGCCCGATATTCTCTGCCGGATTATATCGGCGGAATAAAAGGACTTCTTTATTTCCTCGCAGATCTGTATTGTTGAATATATTCTTGTAATCTGCTAACGGGTTTCCTGTCGATGAAATCTGCCAGCGCCCAGCATCGATTACTTTCTTCGCAGCATCGCGTGCTTGCGTTAAATATGCATTAATTTTCTGTGCGGTGACAGCGCTTGAAGCGAATCCAGTCCCTTTTGCTTGATGATATTTTTGCCATGTTCCTTCGTACAAAGCAACACGAGAAGTCATTGCGAAAGCCACATCTCGGTGTACACGCATGCTATTGTTGTTGTTTTGAATAGCAAGGAGTTCACTTGCGCGATCAAGATCCTGCAAAATGGAGTCAACGACCACCAAACGGCTATGGCGCTGTAAAAAGGTCGATTCATCCTCGGAATTTAGTAAGGTATTGACCCAGCTTACATCACCATATTTTTTTACTAATGAAAAATAAAACCAGGCTCTAAAGAAGTAGGCTTCCCCCAAATATTGGTTGATGTCTGCCGCATTCCCCTTAGCTTGTTTGGCTTGATTCAAAAAGAAGTTCAATCCGCGGATCTGATTATACTCGGTCAATGCTGTTGCATTAGAAATGGTCAGCTGTCCGTTCAACCGAGGGTTGACGGTGGTAAAGATCATGTTGTCCGTACGCGCATCGTCATAAGCAATGCCCTCACCTCCTGTAAAATTTGGATGGTTTGGAAGTTGCTCATAAAACTGATTCATATACAGTCGTAATTCGTTGACTGTAGCCAAGCTTCCACTCGTGGAAAGTTGATCTTGTGGCAGTCGATTTAAGAAATCTTTACTACAACCAGTTGTAAAGAATACTAATAAAAAATATAGATAATGATGTTTTTTCATGAGAAATAGCCTTAAAATGTGATGTTTACACCAAAAGAATACACCTTGCTCAACGGATATAACTTACCCGTTCCTTGTCCGCCAACCAATGTTTCAGGATCGAACATTCCAGCGAGCTTTGTGAAGGTCAGCAAGTTGTCACCCGTGCCAAATACCGTCAATCGATTTATCTTCATACGCTGTGTCCATTCTCTGTTGAACGTATATTGCAGCGTCAGGTTCTTCAAACGGATGTAAGAAGCATTTTGGATATATCGGCTGGCAGGGGATTGTGTTTTATTGGTATAAGAAGCAATAGCACCAACAGGGGAAGCATAAGGATTCGGATAGTATGCGTCAGGATTGCTTTCGCTGAAGTAATCTAAATGCTCTTTAAAAACAGTAACCTGTGCCAAGGAACCAGACCCCCAGAAGTAAGCGTCTAAGGCAGCAGGCAGGAAGTCTTGTTTTCCAACACCTTGCCATAACATGCTCAGGCTCCAATTTTTCCAATTAACGCCTCCAGAAAGGCTAAAGTTATATCGTGCGCTGCTGTTTCCGATAATGCTGTAATCACCCGAATCTCCTACTCTATTTGCACCGATATCGATCTTGCCATCGCCGTTGATGTCTTCATATTTTACATCGCCAGCCACCCAATCACGTGCAGAAAGATAAGATCTATTCAATGTTGCATTGTAATTAGCGGCTTCTTCGGCAGTTTTCAACAGGCTATTTGCTGTAAATCCCCATATCTCACCTACATTCTTACCTTCGTACCAAGCTCCCGCCGGATTAAAACGCGTAGGGTTTTGGTAGCGAGTTACAACTGAACGGTAGTCGGTCAACATTAAACCTAGATCATAGCTTAAGTCTTCCGAGATATTGTCTTTCCATTTGATGGATAGTTCCCATCCGCGGGTTCTCAAATCTGCATTATTCGACTGTGGTGGTGTCGCACCATACATATCTGCTACATCGCGAGATGGCCCTAACATATCTTTGGTATTGCGTTGATACCACTCTAATGTTCCAGATAGACGGTTTTCTAACATCGCGTAATCTATTCCGACGTTCGTGCTTTGGACTTTCTCCCAAGTAATCAACGGGTTGAAAGCACCTGGCGCTTGAATATAACTTTCGCGCTCGTCGCCAAAATAGTAGCGGCCGCCGGTTCCCAATCCAGGAACAACGATATTCATGTTCTCTAGGTAGGCGTACATATTTGCACCCGCTTGATTTCCTAAATTACCATAAGATCCGCGTAGCTTCAACTGGTTCAGCCAAGGCAAGCTGTTCTTCACAAATTGCTCCTCGCTGATATTATACGCTGCGGACACAGATGGGAAGAATCCCCATCGCTGGTCGCTCGCAAAGCGCGAAGACCCGTCGTAGCGTCCGTTAAGTTCTAAAAGGAACTTGCTGTTGAAATTATAGTTGATACGAGCGAAGAAACCTCTTGTTGCCCAGTGGTTCCTTACTTCGGAAGAAGCTTTGGTGCCTGTCGCCAGGTCTGTTCCCGGACGATCGAAACTGATCAGCTCCGTCGCTGAAGTGCCAAGCTCTTTGTATTGGTTGTATTCCTGTTGAAAACCCGCCGTTAAATCAAATTGATGTTTATCTACAGCGACTTTATAGTTGGTATAGATATTCGGCGTAATATAGGTTTGCTCATACATGGTACGAGCGAAGCTACCCGCTAGCGGAATATTAAATTCCGAACGGTTCATGGTAATCGGCGTACCATCAACGCCATAAATTGTACCAGGGATTTTTAAAGTCGAGCCTTCAAAATTGCGCTTGCTGAAGTTGAGATCCGCGAATATTTTCCAGTCCTTTGCCGGTGTTATTTCTAAACCACCAAGGATAACAAGGGCCGCATTATTGCTTTTATCTTGTGAGCCGGATTGCAGATAGGGAACGAAGGATTGCTCAGTAAAATTACCATAGAAATCATATGGCGATACGTTTGGACGCATACGGGCAAGGTTGTGAAAGAATAAGCCCTCATAACCTGCCAACGGCGATTGATTCTGATTGTGCGTGTACTTCACATTGCTTTTTAGCTTGATAAAATCGGCTAATTGTGAATTTACAGACACATTGACGTTATAGCGTTTGTAGTCTATATCCGCATAACGCAATGCACCATCCTCTTGGTAAACACCTCCGGAAACGTAGAATTGTGTTCCATCATTTCCACCACTTAGGTTCATGGTATAGTTCTGGCGAAGCGCATAGGGTTTATAATGAAAATTAAACCAATCTGTATTCGCTACCCCATTTGCACTGTTCTCCCAGCTGCCGTAATTGTTGGAATTTACTTCCGGGAATATCGAAACCGAGCCAGGGTTATCGATATATTGCTGCAAAAGGGCAATCTTCTCTTCGGAATATTGCTTCGTGCCCAATGCGTTGAAAGTTGCTGCATTGAAATAATTTGCAAAGTCTACAGAATTGACCATATCCGGTAGATTTACCGGTGAAGTGAAACCTGTATTCGAGCTGAAGTTGATTTGCTTTCTACCTGATGCACCTTTTTTCGTTGTTACTAAGATAACACCGTATGCCGCGCGAGAACCATAGATTGCTGAAGCAGATGCATCTTTGAGTACGGAGATATTTTCTATATCGTTAGGATTGACATCAGCCAGCGACATCTCCATTCCATCTACCAACACATAAGGCTGATCCGAACCGCTTAAGTTCCCTGTACCACGTACGTTCAGTTTGAAAGATTGTCCGGGCTTTGTTGCACCATTAACACTTACATTCAGACCAGGCATGGTTCCCTGCAAACTTTGTGTCGCATTGACCACTGGTCGATTTGCAATCTGGTCGCCAGATATCGTTGCTACGGAACCGGTTAAATTAACACGCTTTTGCGTACCATAACCTACCACAACAACCTCTTCCAACTGGGCAAGATCCTCAGCGAGGGTTACCTGCATCGGTTGTCCGGTGAATGGTATTTCTTGGCTCAAGAAACTAACGTAACTAAAGATCAAGACCGGGCTATTCCCCTCTGTTTCTAACGAGAACTGACCATCGCTGTTCGTGCTTGTGGAACGTTCGGTCCCTTTTTGCTTGACAGACACGGCCACGAGCGGGTTTCCATGTTGATCTTTAACAGTCCCTGAAGCTATATTGGATTGTTCATTATTCTTTTCAATCAAGACGCGGTTCGTTCCTACTAAGGTCATTTGGAAGTTCTGCGCCTTCAGTATTGGACGCAAAAGCTCGCGCCAATCTTTCTTTTCAACGCGGATATCTGCGATCCGGATATCGCGAATAGCATTGTCGTTGTAGATGAATGATACTGCGGTCTGCTCTTCGATTGAGTTGAGCAGATTTTTGAGTTTCACATCTTTAAATTGCATGGAAACTTTGTTCTGTGCTTTGGATTCGCTAGCCATGCTGTGGGCAGCAAAAGCTAACATAAAAATCAGGATAAATTTGACCATCAAGAGCCACTTAACATAATAAGGAATGGGCACACGACTTAGTTCATGTGATTTTTTTTTCATAAATTTAGTTTTTAATTAATCAGATTTGAGCATCCAACTTTCCTAGGGCGAGATGCTCATGGTTAAATCGTTTGGGTATTCCTTTTCCAAAGGGATACCCTTTTTTGTGTTTATCTTCTATCTTTTATTTGATAATTATGGTCTCTCCTTTCATCGTATAATTAAGGTTTTTATTAGTTTTTTGAAGTATTGACAAGACTTGCTGACAGGTTGGTTCCTCAAAAACTCCTGTGAAGGCTTGTTCTTTTAATTGATCATTTTCTACGATAATGGTCACGTCGTACCAGCGTTCAAGCCTTTTTACAACTTCCGCCAAGCGATCTGCTTTGAACACCAATTTATTCTCGGTCCAAAGTGCATCTAATGCTTTATTGTCTTTTTTCTCGACGTTGCGGAAAGCGACAGTATGCTGAATAGCGGTTGTATCTGCCAGAGCCAAACTCACCTTTCCATTGACTTCCTTACGAGCAATCTCTATCCTGTCGCCGGGTTTCATTACGAAGTCCTTGCTGCCTTTGCTTTCGTTCAAGGTTAGTTTTACTTTTCCTTCTATCAAGGAAGTCACAACTTGTCCTTGATCCGGATAGGCCTGTAGGTTGAAAATAGTTCCTACGACATTCACATCGACTTCGCCCACTTTTACTTTCATCGGCAGCGCCGTATTCTTCGCCACCGAGAAGTAACCCTCACCCAACAGCTGTAAGTTGCGATGTTCTTTCCCATAGCCCTGCTTCAACATCAACTTACTATCACTATTGAGCCAAACCTCCGTTCCGTCGACTAGCTTAAAGTATTTACGTTCGCCTTTGTGAGTCGTCAATTCCATCCAATCGCCATCGACTGCTGGATTTTCTTTGGTATTATATAGATAGAACACTGAAAAAATCAGCAATACCGCAGCGGCCGCCTGCAAGAATTTCTTCCAAGGGAAGATGCGCGCTATTGGTTCTGTTGGATTTGATGCTACGCTACCAGGGATATCATTAGGTCTGGACTTCTCATAAAGTACTTCTAACTCCAATCTGCCCTGCTCCGTCTCTTCTTCCGATAGTAGGTACTCGTATAGTATCACGCGGTCGGGATCTTGCAATAGCAACTCTTGCAACCTGATCTGCTGATCGGCTGACAGTTTGTTAGCGAGTGCTAAATTCAATAAACTAAGAAATTCTTCGTCCGTGTGATTCATACTTTTGGTCTTCACTCACATAGACACATGAGGTCGATAAAATCACCAATCGCTTATTGGAAATTCCGAGAAAAGAAAATAAAAGACTGATACTAAGCGATAAAAAACTATCTATTTTTTAGGGATTGCCAGATTTTTGCGAGTGCGATCTGAATATGTCGATCGACGGTATTCTTGGAGATGTTCATTATTTCCGCTGTTTCTTGGTAGCTACGAGACTCTTCTTTAACGAGAAGAAAAGCTTGCTTTGTTTTCTGAGGCAGTGCGTCAATGGCCTGTTGTATTTCTTTAACCCCTTCACTTTCCATCATTAGGCGCTCGGGATCCGGGAACTCTATGTTCATTTCCGCGAAATCGTCGGGAAGAAGATAAACAGGTTGATTTAATCGTAATAAATTGAGACATCTGTTTTTCACCATCCGTAGGAGGTAGCCTTCCACGGAAGAGACATGCATGAGGTCGCTTCCTAAATGCCACATCTTCCACATCACTTCCGAACAGACGTCCTGAGCGAGTGCGTAGTCTTTTAGAAAACCAAAGGCATACCGCTCAAGAACTTTGTAGTTCCTAAGGAAATAAGATTTAAAAACCATCTCATCTCTATATTGCGCAATGCGTTCCTTTTCCAGGGAAGTTAGTGGTTTAAACGGCATTTTTTTCACAGTGACTTCGCAAGATAAGAATTTTAATACAAACAGCATTGGAAAAGCAATGAAGCGGAATCCTTCGCTAGCAGATTGGAATTTCGCTTAATCAGGTTAGTTTTTTACCAGCACAGGCTTTCATAGATTTGAATATCCCGATTGCAACAACTCGCGATTTAAAATCGAATTACATGGATTTACTCCAACATTCCTTGAAAAAATACCGGCATCGTTTGCGTAGATTTTTAATCTTAGTAACCCTTGATTTTCGTAGATTGTTATAAAAGAGCGAGGCTTATCCTTGCTCGTATAAAATTATAAACTTGTCAATTTATTCTTGGTCGAACATGGGCTATGATTTGTATCTGTAGCTCCGTAGGAATTTTAATTTCGATAGATTCCGTCGATTGTTTTGCCTTCGAAAAACCAGCTAAACCAAAGTAAAATCGCTTCTGTGTTTTTACAGCATTTACTAATGAAAAACAATTTATCATGGATAGTATTTCAAGAAAAACATTTTTAAAGACCTTATCGCTACTGAGCATAGGGACGATGGTCAACCTTCCTACTGATGCTTTTGGATTAAATCGAAAACTTCGCGTCGTACTCGTTGGTACTGGGATTCGTGGAATTACATTCTGGGGACGTCGATTGGTTGAGCAGTTTCCTGAAACGCTCGAATTTGTCGGTTTAAGCGACATCAATCCAGGGCGTCTAAAGTATGCGAAGGAGTATATGGGGGTATCTTGTCCGACTTTTGTAAATTATGACGAGATGCTGCGTAAAACAAAGCCAGATTTAATCATGGTCTGTACGACCGATGCCTCTCATCATGAACTTATCATCAAAGGTTTGGCTTATTGTGATGTTTTAACGGAAAAACCATTAACTATCGATGAAGTAAAGGCACAAGCAATCATTGATGCGGAGAAAAAATATGGGAAGAATGTGATTGTCGGTTTCAATTACCGATGGAGCCCTTACATGACCAAGATTAAACAGCTTATTTCAGAAGGCGCGATTGGCGAGGTCACTTCTGTGGATTTTAACTGGTACTTGAATACTCATCATGGCGCTTCTTATTTCCGCCGCTGGCACGGATTGATGAATAAAGGTGGCTCCTTATGGATCCACAAAGCAACACACCACTTTGATTTGCTGAACTGGTGGTTATCGGCAGAACCGGAAGAGGTTTTTGCATATGGTGCTTTAGAGCATTATGGTAAAAATGGTCCATTCCGTGGAAAGAACTGTCGCTCGTGTGATCATAAAAAAGACTGCGCTTATTATTGGGACATTACGAAGGATAAACAAGCAATGAATCTATATGTAGCGAACGAAAATTATGATGGCTATCTTCGAGATGGCTGCGTGTATAGAAATGAAATCGATATTTACGATAAGATGTCCGCACAGATCAAATACAAAAATGGCGTAATCGCTAATTACTCTCTAACCACCTATTCTCCATATGAAGGTTGGCGAATTGCATTCAATGGGCAGAAAGGTAGAATTGATGCCTGGCTAGATATTCCTTTTATCAACGGAGAGAGTTTAAGCCAGGAGGAATTGCACGCTGCAGAGATGCAACAGGCGAAAAGTGACACTACGCAATCACAACTTATTTTGTTCAGAAACTGGGAAAAATATGAGGTCGTTACGGTTTCTAGCGAGCGTAGTGGCCATGGCGGTGGCGACCGCCGTTTGCAGGAAGATTTGTTTTTAAAGAAGTCGGCTGAAGATCCTTACGACCACAGAGCTAATCTGAGGGATGGCGTTTTGTCGGTGCTCATCGGTGTGGCTGCTAGAAAAAGTATCGAAGCAGGAAAACCGATTCAGATTGGGTCGCTGACGGACTTGAAGCCGGAGATAAAGAAGAGTTAGGGTTTGAAGGGGAGACTATCTTGAAGTTGCAACCAATTTTGAGCGGAAAATGATGGTCTCCCTCAACGCTTATTCTTAAATAGAACACGCCGTAATATCCAGCCGCTTCGCCAGCGCGCGAGAACCACATCACCCATCTTCGCGTCTTCGAATTTCATGGGGCCCACGGTTATTTTACATCCATCAAGAATAAAAGGTCGCATGCTACGTCCGTTCAATAGGAACTGTACAGACTTCTCCTTGAGCGATCAAACCTCCAAGCCCTCGAAAAAGCTTTGATTATTAAAGGTAATATTGGTCATCGATGCTAGTCATACTTACTTATGGACAAAAGGTAATCTTAAAAGGATCTCGCTTTGAGATATTGATCTTCTTTTTGCGTCATTAGTGCTTTATCATCTTTTTTCTTATCGTAGTATCCACACAAGTGCAAAACGCCGTGGATAATAACGCGATGAAGTTCGTCGCGTTCTGCAACAGCAAACTTCTCGGCATTTTCACGAATACGATCGATAGAGATAAAGATATCGCCGGCAATGATATCTTCCTCTTCAGAAGAATCGAAGGTCACGATATCGGTATAGGTATCATGATCCAAATATTGCTTATTGATTGTCAGTAAATATTCGTCAGAACAGAAAATGAAATTGAGTTCTGCTACGCGAATAAAATCTTCATTTTTGATCGTTTGGTAGATCCATTCACGCACCTTTTGCTTTTCTTTTAAGGTAAATGCGATGTCTTCTGAAAAAAAATGTATATCCTTAAGAGCCATTGTTAGAATGCTTTGCTGTCCATATAAGTTTGAAGAATAAGCGTGGCGGATACCGTATCGACCAAACTTTTCTCTTGGCGTTTTTGTTTTTTCAGTCCCGATTGGGCGATGGCTTGAGAGGCAATCTTCGAGGTAAAGCGTTCATCAACTTCCACCACAGGAATGCTTGGATAAGTCTTCTTTAACTTACGCATAAATCCAACGACATGCTGTGCTGATTGCGAAGGGCTTCCGTCCAGCCGCATAGGTTTTCCTACTACAAATGTTTCCACTTGTTCGGTTGCTAAGTATTTTTGGAGGAAGGTCCAGATTTCCTCAGGATGCACTGTATCGAGTGCTGTAGCGATAATCTGTAAAGAATCAGAAACGGCGATGCCGATACGTTTCGTCCCGTAATCGAAAGCCATCAATCTCATGGGCATTGTTTTCCACAAAAGTACGATTAAAGTTTGTAAGTATTCTTATTCAATGTTTCTTAAAAATCTATACATTTGATAGAGATTAATAATAAACTATGCAAAGAATCGTTTTCCTGCTACTCATCTTCGTTCCTTCGTTAATTTTTGCACAAAATCATGTGCAAGAAATAGCAACATATAGGAAGGAAAAAGACGCAGCCTATTTAAAAAATGAATATGGACCGTTGAAAGCAGATCAGCTATCTTATTTAGATTACTACCCTGCAAACCCACAGTATCGCGTGCAGGCAGAGGTTGAATTACTCCCCGATGAGCCAACATTCCGAATGCCAACCTATGACGGCACATCGAACGAGTATAAGCGCTATGCTTTATTACATTTTGATTTATTAGGAGCTAAGTATACCCTGACAGCCTATCAAAGTGTTGCATTATTTCAGACGGAAGCCTACAGGGATCATTTATTTGTTCCTTTTATGGACAACACGAATGGTGTTAGCAGCTATGAGGGAGGGCGATACTTGGATTTAAGTATCAAAGAGATTAAAAATAACGAATTAACCATAGATTTTAACAAGGCCTACAACCCCTATTGCGCATATAGCAATGGTTATAGGTGCCCACAGCCACCAAAGGATAATATCTTATCCCTAGCTATCGAAGCTGGTGAAAAAAAATACAAAGGCCCTAAAAACGAGAGAAAAGTGAATATATCAGCGGCAAAAAACTTTAACAACACGGAGCGAAAGATCATCAATTCTGCTGATGATACTACGCTAATGCATGTTTATCTGATTACCGACGAGAAGGAATTGGCGGTATTGAGAAAACCATCGGAAGATTTGAAATTTGATGATCCTCTCGTCGATAAATTGGCTTCACGAATGTTTAAAACGGTGCAAGATCCGCAGCATACAGGGGTGGGAATCGCAGGTCCGCAGGTAGGAATCAATAAGAACGTTATTTGGGTGCAGCGCTTCGATAAAGCCGATGAACCTTTTGAGTTTTATATCAATCCAAAGATTATCTGGCGTTCGAAACTGATTCGCATCGGTGCTGAGGGCTGCCTTTCAATTCCGGATCGCAAAGAGGATGTTCAACGTAGCTATGCCATTCGTTTGCAATATGTGGATAGGAAGGGTAATGTCGTTGAAGAAAATATTGAAGGATTTACTGCTGTTATTTTTCAACATGAGGTAGACCATTTGTATGGGATTCTGTATCCGGATAGGTTGGAGGAGCAAGAAGGTAAAGAAGCAGTTCCATTGAATGATAAGATTAGGTTTCAGGTTGAAAAGGGAAGTATTATTCCTTAGGGATGGAGATGGTGGCAAGAAAAATTATCCGCTATACAAAGTTCTATTGGGGGAGCATACAACTGAGGCTTCCCCTTTTCTTTTATGAAAGTTTCTGTTGCTCAACAGTCACCAAGAACGTTTATTCCCATTGACTTTTCATTGGAAACATGAAAGTTTTATACAGGCTATTATGACCGAGCCAGGACCAAAAAGATGATGTATAATTCGCAATTCAATAAAGCGTTTAAAAAAGGTTGTCAAAAAAATTTTGTTAATTCAACGAATGCTTCCTATCTTAGAGCATACAGTATTACCACTCGGTTTCTTAACCGACTCAACATAAACCAAAATAATATAATTTATTAGACGGCTTTAACCACCGTTTATCGAGGTTAGTTTTTAGAGATTCTTATTGTTTGAATGCAGTTATTGCATATCAAAATAGGATTTATCATAACATGAATTAGTTTCAGTATAATGCCGGTTACGTAACCGGATAATATTAACCACCAATTTATATAAATTATGAGCAACAAACCAGTCTGTTCTAAATCCTATTTCTACCGAGGATTTAGAACATTAAGAATCGCAACACGACAGCGGCTTGTCCTGCTATCATTTCCTTTAGTATTTCTCGGAATCCCTCCGAGCATCCTTTACGCCCACTCCAGCATTCGTTTGATGAGCCTACAAACAGCACAGGGTATTGTGAAGGACAAAGATGGAAAGCCCATTGAGGGAGCGACAGTTACAATTAGGGGTACTTCAGTCGGAACCCAAACAGATCGCAACGGACATTTTATGTTTCCCAATTTAGAGAAGGGCAGTGTTTTAGTGTTCAGTTTTACCGGATACTTGACTCAGGAAGTCACTCTCGAGAATCAAAAAAGCATCGATATTGTGCTTGTTGAAGATCCTGAAGCATTGGAGGAGGTCGTAGTCGTTGCCTTTGGAACGCAGAAAAAGACGGATATGGTGGGCTCTGTAACACAAATTAAGCCTAACAACCTACGGGTTCCCAGCAGTAATTTGACCACGGCTCTGGCAGGACAAGCCGCAGGTATCATTGCCTTTCAAAGAAGCGGTGAACCGGGGATGGATAATGCTGATTTCTTTATTCGCGGAGTGACTTCCTTTGGTACGGGGAAAGTGGATCCATTGATTTTAATTGATGGGGTTGAATTAAGTGTTACGGAACTTGCCCGACTACGTCCCGATGATATCGAGAGCTTTTCGATCATGAAAGATGCGACTTCCACCGCTTTATATGGCGCTCGCGGAGCCAACGGTGTAATATTCGTAACAACAAAGCAAGGTAAGGAAGGAAAAGCTAACATTTCTTTGCGT
Organism: Sphingobacterium sp. UBA6645; assembly: GCF_002455685.1. Taxonomy (NCBI): domain Bacteria; kingdom Pseudomonadati; phylum Bacteroidota; class Sphingobacteriia; order Sphingobacteriales; family Sphingobacteriaceae; genus Sphingobacterium; species Sphingobacterium sp. UBA6645. The sequence continues at coordinate 177,426 of NZ_DKLH01000045.1, read as the reverse complement.
GCAGAAGGGTCTGTTTCTGCTCCAACAAGTAATGTTGAATTAGCCGACCCAGTAACATACATGGAACTTTATAACAATGCTTTGGTTTCACGTGACCCTTTCGCCGAACCCCTCTATACACAAGAAAAAATCGAATCGACACGCGAGGGTTTACACCCCATTATATTTCCAGCTGTTGATTGGCGTTCTGCTCTCTTTAAAGATCAAACGTTTAATCATCGATACAACTTGAACGTGACGGGTGGCGGAAAAGTTGCTCGTTACTATGTTGCCGGATCGTTTGCGCAAGATAACGGTATGCTACGTGTCGACGGAAAAAACAACTTCAATAACAACGTCGATTTAAAGAGCTACACCCTACGCGCCAATGTCAACATAGATCTGACAAAAAGCACAGAATTAATTGTCCGCCTTAATGGAAATTTTGATAATTATACAGGTCCCCTTGAAGGTGGTGGTGCCATGTATAACAAAGTCGTTCGCGCAAATCCTGTTGATTTCGTCCCTTTCTATCCGGTGGATGATTTACATAGCCATATCGAACACATCATGTTTGGCGGCTTGCGAGAACGCGCATTCTTAAATCCGTATGCCGACATGGTTAAAGGCTACAAAGATTACGATCGTTCGCTGATGATGGCCCAGATGGAGATAAAGCAGAACTTATCGTTTTTAACGGAAGGATTGCGCTTTCGCTCCATGTTCAATACCAACAGAATCTCCCGATACGATATCGAACGCGCATATAAACCTTTCTTCTATGAATTAGCCTATTACGATCGTCGAACCTTAGATTATGTGGTTTCTATCACGAATGAAAATTCAGGGGAGGAATTTTTAAGCTTCGGTCTTGACAACGAGCTTCGTGCTCAAAACTCCGTTTTTTACATGGAGAATGCGATTGATTATTCACGAACATTTAATGAGAAACATAGTATTAGTGCTTTATTGGTAAATATCCTCCGTTCTAGCACCAATGCCGTTGCAGGTAGTCTACAGCTTTCCTTACCGTCAAGAAATTTTGGACTATCAGGCCGCACAACTTATTCGTACGATAATCGCTACTATGCCGAAGTGAACTTCGGTTATAACGGCTCAGAACGCTTTCACGAAAGCCATCGATACGGATTTTTCCCTTCATTCGGATTGGCTTGGAGCATTTCCAACGAGAAATTTTGGGAACCTTTAAAAGGCAAAATTAACAATCTTCGCCTACGCGGTACTTACGGATTAGTAGGAAATGACGCTATCGGCTCGGCTACAGATCGTTTCTTTTATTTATCCAACGTGGTAATGAATGATGCCTCCAAAGGATTTACTTTTGGAAGAGAATATGGTACTACTCAACCTGGAATCAATGTAACACGTTATTCAAATCCCGACATTACTTGGGAAACGTCCTATAAGACAAATCTGGCTCTTGAATTAGGTCTATTTAATAAGGTTAATATTCAAGCGGACTTCTTCAAAGAAGAAAGAAAAGATATATTGATGAACCGCTCGGCAATTCCCACAACGATGGGTCTGTCGGCTGCTGTTCGCGCGAATGTCGGTCGTGCCTCCGGACAGGGAATGGATATGTCAGTCGACTATTCAGAAAACTTTTCAAACGGTTTTTGGATGCAACTTCGAGGGAACTTCACTTATGCAAAAAGCAAATACTTAGCTTATGAAGAGCCTATTTATGAAAAAGAATGGTGGAAGTCGCGCTTAGGATATTCGATTCATCAGCCTTGGGGATATATTGCTGAACGCCTATTCGTTGATGACAGTGAAGTGGCGAATTCACCGAGTCAACAATTTGGCTCCACCAATGTTGCGGGTGATATCAAATATAAAGATGTCAATGGCGATGGTTTAATAACCACATTGGATCAGGTTCCAATCGGATTCCCTACTATTCCAGAGATTATTTATGGAGGCGGATTCTCTATTGGCTATAAAAACTTTGATATTTCGGCATTCTTCCAAGGTTCTGCACGTTCGTCCTTTTGGACTGGCGGGGTCGTAAATGGAGTTACCGGACCAGCCAATGTCCAACCTTTTGTTGGCGGAAAACAAATCCTAAAAGCGTTTTCAGATAGTCATTTCTCTATGGAGAATCAAGATCTATATGCGCTATGGCCACGCTTAAGCACACAAAATCAAGCCAATAATACGCAGTTAAGCACATGGTGGCTAAATAATGGCGCATTCGTACGGTTAAAACAAGCAGAGATTGGTTATTCGTTACCAGATCGCTTGGCAAAAAGACTTTATACGGATAAGTTAAGAATTTACGCAAGTGGGACGAACCTGTTTTTAATAAGTGGTTTCAAATTATGGGATATCGAAATGGGCGGAAACGGTCTTGGCTACCCCTTGCAAAGAGTTGTCAATTTTGGAATCAACCTATCCTTTTAACCTATTAAATCTGTAATTATGAAAAAATACATTTTTCTGCTCATACTATTTCTGGCGACTTCCTGTAACAAATACTTGGATATCGTTCCGGATAATATAGCCACGATCGAATATGCATTTCGATTACGCGCGACTACTGAACGTTATTTATTTACCTGTTATTCCTACCTCCCACAGCTTGGAAATAGAAACACAAGTCCTGCACTCTTTGGAGGTGATGAGCTGTGGTGGGTGCGCGAGAATATCTCTTCAAACCCATGGCATATTGCAAGAGGAAATCAAAACGTCACTAATCCCTATCTAAACTTTTGGAATGACACCTACCCTCTTTGGCGTGCCATACGGGAATGTAATATTTTCTTAGAAAACATCATGAACGTCAAGGATGTAGAAGATTTTGAAAAAAGGAAATGGGCGGCCGAAGTAAAGTTCTTAAAGGCCTATTATCATTTTTTCCTTTTGCGAATGTATGGGCCGATTCCAATTATGAAGGAAAACATCCCAATTTCTGCATCCGAAGAGGAAGTTCGCGTTTCGCGCCAACCTGTCGACGAGGTGTTCAATTATATTGTCGAGTTAATTGATGAAGCTTGCCTAGACTTGCCAGATCTTGTTGACGACGAGAATTCGGAATTAGGAAGAATCACATTGCCTATTGCGATGGGTATGAAAGCAAAAATATTGGTCTATGCAGCAAGTCCACTATTTAATGGAAACCCAGATTACTCTGGTTATTCAAATAAAGACGGTACGCTACTGTTTAGCCAATCTGCGAGTCCTGAAAAATGGGCGAAAGCCGTAGCTGCGTGTAAAGAGGCAATTGATAAGTGCCATTCATTGGGAATGGAATTGTATTATTTTGAGGAAACCAATATTGCGAGAAATCTTTCGGATTCCTTGAAGACTCAAATGAATACGCGGAATTCGTTTGTAGAACGTTGGAACTCAGAAATCATTTGGGCACATACGAAGAATAATGCGCGCGATTTACAAGTCAATGCCATGCCTAAAAGTTTGCCTGCCGCAGCCATAGGCAATAGCGTAGTGGAAGGACATTTTGCAGTTCCGATGCGAATTGCCGATTTATTTTACAGCGAACATGGTATACCCATCGATGAGGATATCAGCTGGCCATATGACAATCGGTTTTCTTTGCGAACGGCCGGTGATAAAGATCGCTTTTTTATTCGGAAAGGATATACGACAGCGGAATACAATTTTGACAGAGAATCAAGGTTTTATTCGACGCTTGGCTTCGATGGAGGAGTTTGGTTTGGCCAAGGTAACTTTGATCAGGAAAACGCATATTGGCTAGAATTAAAACTTGGACAAAGCGGTGGAAAAAGAGGAAATCTAAACCATACCGTAACCGGATATTATCCTAAAAAATATATCTACTATACGAATGTTTTATCGACGACTGCTAATACTTATACATCGGTGAATTACCCATGGACTATGCTTCGATTAACAGACCTCTACATGTTATACGCAGAAGCATTAAATGAGTTGCAGGGTCCTAACGATGAAAGCTTCATCTATTTAGACCTCGTACGCAAGCGAGCAGGTTTAGCCGGTGTCAAGGAATCGTGGACAACCTATTCGAGAAATCCAACAAAGTTCAACACTCAACAAGGGCTTAGAGAGATTATCCAGCAGGAGCGTAATATTGAGTTTTGCTTAGAAGGGCAGCGATTTTGGGATGTCCGTCGTTGGAAAACCGCCATTGAAGTTTATAATGATGTCATTAGCGGTTGGGATATGGATCAGGCACGTGCGGAAGATTACTATCGTGAAAAAACCATATTTCGTCAATCGTTCGCGCTGAAGGACTATTTCTGGCCGATTCGCGAATACGACTTAATCGTCAACAAAAACTTAGTTCAAAGTCCAGGATGGTAAAATGATAAAATCATGAAAAGAATAACCACATATATCGCAATTGCTGTTATCATGGTATTAGCAGCTTGCCAAGAAATGATTCATAGCCCTTTAGAAGAAGTCTCTTCAACGCCCGGGCAACCGACCGTAACGAAAATTGAGAATATAAACGGCGGGGCAAAAGTAACGTATTCAATACCCAACGACCCTAGTATATTATATGTTGTTGCTGTTTATAATACTGGGAAGGGCGAGGAACGTGAGATTAAATCGTCAGTTTATAAGAATTACATTGAGCTTGAAGGATTTGGCGATACCAATCCTTATCAAATTAAACTGTATAGTGTTAATAAAGCTGAAGTTCGTTCAAGTCCTGCCGAATTCACAATTAATCCATTAAATCCTCCAATCGACGAAGTCTTTAAAACGTTGGTTGTTAATCGAGATTTTGGAGGACTAAATGCTAAGTTTAGCAACGAGAAGGAAAAGGGCATTGTTTTTTATACCCTTTATAAAGATGAAGAAGGAAATTGGGTACAGTACGATCGCCTCTTCACCTCAGCGAAGTTTCGTGACTATTCCGTTCGAGGATTACTTCCGAATCCGACCGATTTTGCTTTTTTCTTCCGTGATGAATGGGGAAATCATTCGGACACTTTAAAGACGAATATCACTCCGCTGTATGAAGAAATGTTGGAGAAAAAGTTGTGGAAAGCTTATCCACTACCTAGCGACACTTATACGGTGCAGGGAAGTTGGGGACCTATTAGCAATATATGGGACGGGGATTATGTTCGTCTTTCCAAGTTATATTATCAAGCTACTGCCGGTGCGTCTATGCCGAATTGGTTCACAATTGATTTAGGCAAAAAATCTAAATTTAGCCGAATGGTTGTCTTCCAAGTACCTACGGAACGTCCGACCTATGCATATAACTATGGAACACCTCGAACCTATGAAGTTTGGGGGTCAAATAATCCAAATCCAGACGGCTCATTTGACGGCTGGACCCTGCTAATTCATTGTGAGTCTATAAAGCCTTCGGGCAGCCCGGTAGGTGAGCGCACTCCTGAAGATAGCGCATATGCTTTGGCTGGTGAGAACTACAACTTCCCCCCAGAAACCGAAGCATATCGATACATCCGATTCAAAACGATCCGTTCTTGGACTGGTGCACAAAACTTGATGCTTACTCAACTAGATTTATATGGCCAGCCAATGGATCAATAGTTATGAACTTAAAAAAACAAAGTGTATGAAAAAGCAAATTAATTCTCCCTTTATACTATTTATCATCTTGTTCGCTGTCGTTTTAACAGCTGGGTCATGTGGTCGCATGGATGATACTTATGTTCAATTTTTGGAAGGTGGAGAAAAAATATACGTTGCAAAAGCGGACTCGCTAAAATTAAAATCAGGACGAAACAGAGTTGAACTCTCTTGGTTACTTTTATCGGATCCCAAAGTTAAGAAGTATAAGATATATTGGAACCAACGTCGAGATTCTTTAGAAAACACTGTTAGCAAGTCAGATGATGTTGACACCGTACGTGTCATCATTAACAACCTTCCAGAAGGCAATCAGACTTTTCAAATATTTACCTATGACGATTCAGGAAATAGCTCTGTTAAAGCAGAAATCTCCGGACGCGTTTATGGAACCCTCTATGAAAAATCTTTACTGAATGCTACCATTTCGAAAATTCTTAGAAAATCTGATGATCTGAAAATCATTTGGAATGTCAATCAACCGGCAGGATTGAGTGTAACTGAGATTAAGTATTTGGATATGACAAATAATCAAAGGCTGATCCTGAACAAGAATTTTAAGGATACCACGACTTTAGCACAATTTCCATTGAAAGGCAACTTTGAATTTCGTTCTGGCTTTTTGCCAGACTCATTGGCGATAGATACGTTTTATGTAAATTTTGCAGAAGTCAAAACCAATTAAATCAACACTAATAAACCAACACTATGATACTACAGCAAAAGAACCGACGATGTAAACCTCCTTTGTTTCTATTTCTTTTATCGATTTTTTGTCTAAACATCGCGCTAGGTCAGCAAAAAAAACTAACAATCATTCCGGCGACCGAGGCCATCAAAATCAATAGCGATGCAATGCGCATTAACGAGAAAAGCAGCGAACGAATTACCGATTCTAGGTTAACGACTAAGTCCGGAATCACCTTGAAAGAAGGTATTGCCCAGGCCATAAATTCTGAGCGAGAGGAATCGGATATAGCGTTCCGCATTCGTATTCCTACTGCCGGCCACTATACGATTTATACCAATGCGGTGACTGACGCAGAGGGAGCTCAATTGATGAAAAAAGCGAAATCGAAGTTCGAGTCCTTGTTTATGCGGATACAATTTGGCGACAAACGAGGGACCAAACGAGTGGTATATGTCCCGTGGGACCGTCCAGTCCAGCATACCGGAATTTTTGACCTTCCTGCCGGCGAGCAGGATGTCAAAATCTGGTTGCCTCGAGGAGTGCGATTTGAATACGTACAGATTCAAAAATATGTCGCTCCTAAAGTCCCGACGGCTGCAGCTTCCTATAAGCCATCAGTCAGCCCTCCGAGCAGTCGGCCACGGCTTTGGGTGAATCAGGAAACACTACCAATGGTCAAAAAGAATCTGACTGATCCAGAACATGCGCCTATTTGGAACAAACTTAAGGACGATGCATTAAAGCCATTCCCGCTTGTTTTCGACCCCAACGAAGAGATGTCTTATAATGTTGACCTGGAGAAGGCGATGGAGCTAAAAGCGTTCTATTATTTAATGTCTGGTGACAGAAAGATAGGTCGGGAGGCGATTGACCTAACAAAGGCGTATCTTTCTCATGTGGAGTTCGGTAATATTTTGGACATCACGCGGGAACTGGGCCGTGCAATTTATACAGCAGCTTTGGTGTACGACTGGACATATGATCTTCTATCGAAGGAGGAGAAGGAAAATTTGGTTAAGGATTTTATGCGCCTCTCGATGGATATGGAAATCGGCTGGCCTCCGTTTCGTACGAATATATTGAATGGCCACGGAAATGAAGCCATGGTCAACCGTGACTTCTTAGCAATGAGCATTGCGATTTATGACGAAGATCCTGTACCCTATCAATATGTATCCTATCAAATATTAGAAGATTTAGTACCGATGCGACGTTTTGAATATCAATCACCACGTCACAACCAAGGTATTGGTTATGCGGCTTATCGTTTTGCTTGGGAAATGCATGCGGCATGGTTGTATTATCGAATGTCGGGACAGAAAGTCTTTGATGATAATATCACTTCGATGCCTTCCTATTTTATGTATATGCGCTCCCCTGCTGGCGAGATGTTACGAGATGGAGATGGTTTTGCATCGGGAAAAGCTGGTGAGCCTTTCTATTGGAAATCGCCACAAGTAATGTTTTTAATGTCCACTTACGGGCGAGATCCTATTGTGAAGGGAGAATTCCTTCGGCATGGCCAGCTCAATAACCCGACGATGTTTCTATTGCTGAACGACCCAACTTTGAAAGCCGAACCTAGCTTGAATAGTTTAGCTCTTACAAAGGACTTTGGCCCAATTTTAGGATCCATGGTAGCAAGGACCGGTTGGAATATCGGTCCTGATAGCGACGATGTGGTGGCAGAGATCAAAGGTGGTGGTTATCATTTCGGGAACCATCAGCACGCGGACGCTGGCGCCATTCAATTATATTACAGAGGCTTTCAATTTGGTGATATCGGACTCTATCGATTCTACGGAACTCCCTATGATATGGGATTCAACAAGCGCTCGGTTTCCCACAGCGTGATGCTTGCTGTCGATCCAAATGAAAAATATTACCGTAGCGACGTAAATGATGGTGGTACTCGCTTCAACCAGCGTGCGCCACGCTCTCAAAAAGAAGTTGAAAGCGATCCTTGGTTCCACAATGGAAAGGTAATGGCGACTGCTGTAGGTCCCGATCCAAAGCAACCGTATTACAGTTATTTTGCTGCGGACTTAAGCAGCGCCTATTCGGAAAAAATGCTGAATTACACGCGACAGTTTTGTTTTATTAATACTGGCCGGAAAGATATTCCTGCGGTGATTGTATTAAACGATCAGATGGAGACCAAGACTCCAGCTATCGACAAATATTGGCAGATCGCGTCGCTTAATAAACCAGAGCTTACCGCTAATGGATTTGTACTACACAATTCGCTAAATGGACGTGTCGGGAAAACGCATGTTTCTATCTTAAGCCCTTCTAGCGGATATGATGTTAACGTGCTTTCGGACTCTATGACGACGAATGTTTTCGGGAAACAGTTAGAAGTTCCTGAAACACCATTAGCAGAGGGAAAGGGTCATCGAACACTGGTTTCTCATCAATCAAAGGAAAAAACGAATCATTATCTTACAGTGTTCCAGGTATGCGAGGGAAACAGCTCTCCGCTGGTTCTTTCGCAAGAAAAGAGCGGAAATGTTGATTTGATATATATTGGAGATGACTTACTCGTAGCCAGTTCCGCAAAAGAGATCAATGAAAAATTCGGGTTTAAAAACAATCGGAAGAACAGCAAGGCTATTTTAACTGGGTTGAAACCCGGAAAATGGATATTGCGTCGTGGTAAGAGAGTGATAGCTGAGAAAGAGGTCAGTGCGAAGGAAAGAACTGCATACTTTGAGCTGGATCGGGCGGGAGCGTATAGTGTTGAAATGAAGTAGAGAAAAAATCTCGTGTAGCACTTCTACAAATTGCTACACGAGATTTCCGGATTATTTATGGTTACTATTAATTTCAATTATTGCATGAATATCTTTTCTGGACCCCCAAAGAGCGCTGTACTTTCAACCAAAGCAGCCTCCGAGGATTTTAATTACTTATTAAGGAACCCTTTTGTTTAAATCGATATTGCGATCATTGAGGCAGACAGAGAAATTTAATTCCTCATAAGTACGCTTCTCTTTAAGTTCAGCATCGGCAAGCTAAGCTTCAATTTCATGTAAGTAATAACTGATGATGACATGTGTTGCGATCTTAAGCACTGAGAATTGCAAAAGTACCTTTCGCCGCTGTCGTAAGTGTTTAGAACCTATTATCATGTTTTGCTGGTTGGTAATAAGAATGCGATATATTCACAATTTGTTGGGTGGGACAATTCTTAATTATTATCCGCCTACCATGCAACCTCGGGGCGCTGAAACTCCTCTTAACGCAGCAAAGTGCGGAAGTTCATAACCGCCTGGGAAATCCCAACGATAAAAATAATTCAAAATGCCTCACTCCATCATGGAGAACTCTAAATATAAAAAGCCTTTCCTCTCGCTAATTACCTTGCTTAAAGGCCATCTATCACTTCCCTCCTGGAGGATTTTATACAAGAAAAGATAAAAGCCTATCCGCCCGTTTCTACTCTCCGCTTATGCATTTAATCCTTAACCTTCTAATAGATCCGCAATTAGTTGTTCCAACTTATCCAGATCGAACGGTTTGGGAAGGAAAGCATCGGCAAGAGCACGCTTTGCTAAAGTTTCGATCTCACTGTTAGCTGAGACAAGAACGACCGGTATATTAGAAAATTTCGGATGTGTCTTGAGGAGCTGTGTGGCTGCTATCCCACCTATTTCCGGTATCCAATTGTCCATCAAAATCAAATCTGGCTGGTAGGTAGCTACTTTCTCAAGAACATCATGTGAGGTCGATGATTGATTTATCGCATAACCCAAATCTTCCAATACGATGGAAAAAATTTCCAGCACATATGGGTCATCGTCAAAAATAAGTATTTTTTTTTGTGTCATTTAGCCGTGGAATTATTTATGATTTTTAAGTAAATAATTAAGTGAGTTTTTTCCAAATTTTTTGTTGCCCTATGCGCTGAAAACGACTTTCTAGTGTAGAAAACACCAATGTCTCTTTTGGCCCCAATCCCAGAAAACCCGAGTTCTCTAAACTTTCGTAAAAAAGTCTAATCACACGGTTTTGTAGCGTACGATTAAAATAAATAAGTACATTGCGGCACAAAATAAGTTGAAAGCTGTTGAATGAAGCGTCTGAAACCAAATTATGAGTTGAAAACACCATACGTGACCTCAGTTCATCGCTAAATTGAATAACTCCATGATTTGCAGAATAATGAGCTGATAGGCCGTTGTTCCCGCCAGACAAGGCGTAGTTTTGTACATACTCATGCATGTTTTCCATTGGAAAGATGCCTTTGGAAGCTCGTTCCACTACCGATCCATTGATATCCGTTGCATAAATCAGCGATCGTTGCAGTAAACCACACTCTTTTAGAAGTACCGCAGTCGTATATGCCTCCTCTCCTGTTGAGCATCCTGCAATCCAAATTCGGATTAAGGGGAAAGTGCTTAAATAAGGAATTATCTGCTGCCGCATAGATAAAAAAAACTCCGGGTCGCGAAACATTGTTGTAAAAGGAACAGTGAGCTGCTGAACAAAAGGTAAAAGTAAAGAGGTATCTCGCATTATCTTTTGAAATAAATCTTCCAAATCAGGACTTTTCCAAATCAATAATATTCTTTTCAGCCTGCGTTCCAATGAACTTCGATTATACTCTGTAAAGTCATATCCGAATTGATTCAAGAGCACCTGGAAAAACGAATCCATTTCATTTCTATCAATCATCACTCTCTGCTAAAAGTATTCTATTAATTTCCGTTAACAGCTTATCAATATCTACCGGTTTGGCGACATAGCCGTCAGCTCCGGCCAAAATACATCGTTCCCGATCACCGATCATCGCTTTAGCCGTCACCGCTATAATGGGTGGATAATCTTTTCGTGGCGATTGATGAACAAATTCAAGGAGTTCAAACCCATCGAATTCCGGCATCATCATATCCAGAAGTACGATATCAACCCCCTTTTCCTTCTCTAGATAATCTAATCCCTCTTTTGCAGAAATACAACCTTCTGCTTTCAGACCTCGTGATTTCAAGGCCGTTTTCAACGCGAATATATTTCGCAGATCATCGTCAATAATTAAAATATTCATCTGCTTTAGGGGGTTAACGTTCAAATAACCAAACTCTCAGTAAAGACACTAATTGATCTATATCTACAGGCTTGGAAATATAGTCGGAGGCTCCAGCTTTCATGCATTTATCTCGATCACCAGTCATCGCTTTAGCGGTAACGGCAATAATCGGTAAGTTTTTGAAGTGGTCCTGAGCACGAATTTTTTGAATGGCTTGAAAACCGTCCATATTGGGCATCATGATATCCATAAGCACAATGTCGATTGTCGGATTTTGTTCCAACACCTGACAGGCTTCCTGTCCATCCATTGCCGAAAATACTTCCACATTATATTTTTCCAACGCTCGAGACAACGAGAATATATTTCGAATGTCATCATCGGCGACCAAAACCTTACGATTTTGTAATGCGTCAGTTAAGTTTCTATTCTCTTTCCGTACGTCTTCGGGCACCGCTTGTCCCTTCTTATCTACCAAATGTAAGAACAAGCTAACCTCGTCGAGAATTCGTTGGTAAGAATGAACCGTCTTCACTACAATTGAATCAGCATACTCTTTAATGCGCATTTCCTCCCGACCTGACAGGCTTTTGCCTGTAAATATGATGATAGGTAAGTCCTCTAAGCCGCTGTTGCTTTTTATGGTTTCCAAGGTCTCATATGCAACTTCATCAGGAATTCCCATATCTAAGATAACACAATCCACCTTTCCGTTAGATAAGGCTTCAACACTTTGTTCCACGGAACTCTTTACTTCAGTAGAAATCTCGAAACTTTCTAAATACGAGGAAAGAGCGGCAGCGTGCTTTGGATTCTCTTCAACAATGAGTACCTTTTTCGAGCCGTTATTCAAAGCTTCCTCTATTCTTGAGAATATACTTTGAAATCCTTGCTTTTGGAACGGCTTGCGAATGAAATCAATTGCCCCACGTCGGATACTTTCATTTTTCCTTGCCTGTTCTGCGGACATCATATGTACGGGAATATGGCGCGTTTCTACGTTGGATTTTAGCTCATCTAATATCTGCCAACCGTCCATAATAGGAAGAACAATATCTAACAGAAGCGCCTTAGGCTTATATTGCAGGGCTGCGTACAATACTAGATCCCCACGCCCTACAACGATGGTTTTATACCCTGCTTTTCGAGCATAATCCCTGAGTGCTTTTGCAAATACCACATCATCTTCTACGATCAGTATTACCTTATCCCCTTGGTCTATTGTATGCCGATCATCAGGAATTTCTTCTGGGAGGTTAGAACTTTTAGGTTGTTTAATAACGGTCGATTCCGGGGTTGACGTTTCGCGCGGGCTGTCTTGATTAGCAATAATATTTTCTTCTGCTTTGGTATGCTCTAGGGGGAGAACTAAAGTGAAGCAACTCCCCTGTCCAAGCTCACTTTCCACACGTATTTCTCCCGACAACAATCTTGCAATTTCGCGGCTAATAGAGAGCCCAAGCCCCGTACCACCAAAACGTCGGCGTGTAGATCCATCAGCTTGTTGGAATGCTTCGAAGATTAGCTGTTGTTTTTCGGGTGATATTCCTATTCCTGTGTCCTGTACGCTAAACATCACAGCCTCACCATCTGAGCTTGAGCGATTTACCCTCAACGTTATTGATCCCTGCGCCGTAAACTTGATAGCATTGGAAAGCAAATTACGTAAAATTTGCTCTAACCTAAGACGGTCACTTTTCATGCGAAAATTTTCCGGCAGCGTAGATTCCACAGAAAAATTAATCCCTTTCTCTTTGGTCAATGGCTTGAACATCTGAGTGAGATCACCTATCAATTCACTTAGAAAAAACTGCTCCACCTCCAGAGACATCTTTCCAGACTCGATCTTGGAAAGGTCTAGAATTTCATCAATTAGCGTCAATAAACCTGTGCCTGAGGACCAGATTACCTGGGCAGATTCTACCTGCTCGCTATTGAGATTTCCTTCGTTATTTTCGGTCAAAACTTTTGAAAGTAACAGGATGGAATTCAGTGGTGTTCTGAGTTCATGTGACATATTAGCAAGGAATTCAGATTTATATTTTGTACTCAAAGCAAGAGCCTCAGCTTTCTCCTGAATTTCTCTATTTCGGATCGCGATCATCTGATTTCTATCCTCGAGAATTTGCGATCTCTTTTCCAATTCTTTATTGGAGAGTAAAAGTTCTTCTTGTTGCGATCGTAATTCCTCCTCTGACACGCGCAGTTTGCTTGCCTGTGCCTCTAGTTCAGTGTTAAGACTCTCTAGCTCCGCATGTTGAACTTGAAGCTCTTCTGTTTGGGTCTGGGTTTCCTCTAAAAGCTGCTGAACGCGTTCTCGACTTTGCGCAGCGGCAATTGCTGCCCCTATAATTTCGCAAAAATCGCCCATCACCTCAATGGTATCTTGGAGCATCGTATTACGTGCTCCAACTTCTATAGCCCCTAAACAATGTTGCTGATAGATAATGGGCATCAATACGATTTGCTTCACCTGTAACTCTCCTTGAGCAAATGACAGATTAAATTCTTCGGGCAGCATATCACTAATTACCCGAGGGATCTTATTGGTATACACTTCGGCTAATAATCCAACATGGATAGACCTTTCGTCTTGAGGAAGCGTCTTCAACCCTACTGTATGCTTGAGCTTAAATAAGTCTCTTTCCACTACGTAAATGGCACCATTGTCAAGTTTTAGAAAGTCAACTAAGAAATTCAGACTAAATCGGCCAATATCTAACAAATTGGGATTACCCATCAAACCGGCACTGAGTTCGGCAAGCCCATTCTTTCGCCAGTCGTTCCACCGGAGTTGCTCAAAGGTTTGCTGCAGAGAATTAGTCATTATACGGAGACTTTTAGCAATCGTCCCTAGATCGTCTTTTTGACTATCATCAATGGAGATATCATAATTCCCTTTTGTTATCTCTTGGGCGATCCCACGTATCAGATTCAGCCTTCGACTCATTTCATTATCTTTAGCGATAAGTTCCTGTTGAAGTGCTCCACGACGCTTATAATCCGTACGCAACTTCCAAAACAACACTGAAGTTATAATCACCGATAGCAGTGAGGCGATAGCTATTAAAACGGAAGTGGTCAAGGCAGCACTTTCTAATTCTTCTGAACGTTTGGAGACGCGATTTTCTTCCTGCTGTCGGATCGACTTAATCAACGAGCGGCAAGAGTCCATGATGGATTTACCACGATCTAAAAGATCGGGGGATAACTCCAACATATTGCGGCGCTGTTCGATTAACTCATCCAGAACCTCTATCCTTTCTGTGGCAAGCGTGGTGAGCTTTTGAGCGCGAGTGTACTGATCGGAAGTTAAATCTCCTTTCATAAGCGCATCAATTCGTTGAGGTAATGAGCTACGACTATCGCGGTAGGGTTCCAGGAATTTATCACGTCCGGTAAGAAGAAATCCACGCTGTCCGGTTTCAGCATTTTGTAGATCGATAAGTATTAACTGTGCGTTAGTGATATTATGTTGCGCTTGATCCATCAGCACTTTGTTTTCACGCTGGTCTTGAATCGATAAAAACAGTATGCCAGAAGCGATCAATAAGACAGTCATGGAAAATCCAAACCCCAACTGTAGATTCCGAAGTATATTTTGCTGCATTTATTAAACTGGTAATGTGAAATAAAATGTTGACCCTTGGCCAACTTGGCTCTCTACGCCACACAAGCCTCCATGTTGCGCTATAATTTCCTTGCAAATATGTAAGCCGAGTCCTAACCCCTGAAACTGAGCTGATGCCTCCTGCACACGGAAGAATTTATCGAATACAAAAGGAATTTTATGGGGTGGTATCCCCATCCCTTCATCTTGAATTTTTACAGTCAGGACTTGATCATCTATTTGGGTATCAACAATGACAACATCCGAATTAGGGGCGTATTTCACTGCATTCGAAAGATAATTGATTAATACTTGTTCAATACGTAGAGAATCGGCATAGATAGGTTTGTTTAGCCGTGCACCCGTTCGGAGAATTTGCAACTTCCGATGATGATTGGTCATCACCGTTGTATCAATTACATGTTGAATGATTTTTTCCAAATCGACGGGTTGTATGTTAATTTTCAATCCGCCCGTTTCTAAACGGGAAATATCTAATAAATCTTGCACAAGTAGGTTTAGTTTTTGCGCCTGATCGTGAACTTTGGCAAGATAACCGTATGCCTTATGATTACTGATCTCTTTCATTGCGCGCAAAGCAATTTCTGCAAAGGCTTTAACACTAGTCAAGGGCGTCTTTAGCTCATGACTTGCGACGCTCAGGAACTCATCTTTCTTTCTCTCCAACTGTTTACGTTCATCGATGTCCGTCATGGTACCTACCCAGCGAATGGTTTCCAAATCTTTAGTGACAGGAGCGATCTTCACTAAATGATATCGATAATTTTCCGTATTATTTTCCTTTAAGCGAACTTCTTTCTGTATGGGCTGTCGATCTTCTAGCTGCAATTTCCAAATTTCAAAAACGTCAGCATCATCGGGATGTAGTTCTGGCCAATTATCTTTAGAAGAAGCATATCGGTACCACTGCTGGTTCACAAAATCAACGTTTCCTATGCCGTCGGTAGTGAATGCTATCTGCGGGAGCGCTTCTAGCGTGACATTTAGCTCTTGCAGCTTCTCTGCGAGCTCACTTTGCGCCTTTTGACGTTGCTGAACCTCACTTTCCAAATACGTTTTCATCTGTTGTAATGCGAATGTTTGTTCGTATAGGCGATAGAACGTTTTTACTTTTAACAAGAGGATATCTGGATCGACAGGTTTTGTGATATAATCGATACCCCCAGACTCGTAACCCTTGGTAATATATTTTTTTTCGCGATTCACGGCAGAAAGAAAAATGATGGGAATATCCTTGGTCTTCTTAGTTCCAGATAAGGTTTCTGCGACTTCATAGCCATCCATCCCCGGCATTTGAACATCGAGAATTATTAATGCATAGTCTGTTTTTAAACATTTTTTCAAAGCGTCTTCACCGGAATTGGCGAAGTCAGTCCGAAATCCCTTTAATTGCAACGTTTTTTCAAGCGAATATATATTTTCCTGCTTGTCGTCAACGATTAGAATCATTTAATAAATATTATGTAAGAACATCAGGTAGATCGAGTATCCATTGTTGCTCAGTAGATGAACGGACTAAATTATTAAAAAAATCATAAAAAGCTATAAGATTTTCCCTTAAAGTTCGCTCAAAGAAACAGGCGGTTAGGATAACGGAATCAGTTTGTCAGCTATTATGGGCAAAATCTTTTATTAATAGGTTTGGTGTAAAATTTATAAACGCTTAATGTTGAGATCTAAATTTGTTTTGTTAGCCTATTGAAGGCTATTCTAGCTTGCGATTGGGATTTACTCGTATCCATACAATAATAGGAAAGCTCCGCTCCAGGTGTTGGATGCGTTTTAGGTGGTAGACTAAGGCTATTTCTTTAGGGCAATCTCTGGCATACCTTGGTTAAGTGTAATCGAGCAGTAAACACATCATCAATTGAGGAAGAACCGAGCACATAAGCGTAATAATGTTTAAAAACATTTAATATGGTTTCGAATGATTCATTAATTTAAAATAATTCCTTAATATTTACTTAATAAACCTTATTTATTTTCGGCATCTGAAAAACTTACTAAAGAAGGGAGGGATAGCATAACACAATCGTGCCGCAATAACAAGTACTAACTCAGATTTTATATGATACATGCTGGAGGATTCCTATATCGAAGGAATATACCGGGCAAGAATCAACCTTAACAATTCGATTACAACTTCAATCCGTGAAATTGATAAAATATTTTTACATGTTTATAAACTTAAAAAAGGGTGTTGCACATGTTTCGTACGCCGCAGGCTTTTGCTTTTTAATGCAATTACCCTGCATTAATTATTCTTACGCAGTAGAGACTCACTTAATGGGTCCAGCAACATTTCCTTCAATCAAAGCCGCTCTAAATGCCCCGCAACAAGAAAGAGGCAGAATTTCAGGAACCATTTTAGATGAATCGGGGACTCCTATTGCAGGTGTTACCGTCAGCATCAGTGATCGAGGAATTACAACCTCTACCGACGATCAAGGGAAATACAGTATCAACGTACCTACCGGACTTCATATAATTAAAGTAAGCTCTATCGGCTATATTACTCAAGAAATGAGCATTCGGGTTACCTCGAATACAAATGAACGCCATAATTTTACCCTTGCTTCAGACAATGACAAAATTGACGAGGTGGTAGTAGTTGGATACGGTACTTCCAAAAAGACCGATGTTACAGGTTCTACCAGTACCATTTCAACTAAACAATTTGAAAACGCTCCGGCAACTCGAATTGACCAGCTACTTCAGGGCCAGGCATCTGGGGTGGATGTGAAGTCTACCAATGGAGCACCTGGCGCACCTACGACCATTAGAATCCGCGGTTCTAGATCTATTACGGCGACCAATGAACCGATCTATGTAATTGACGGGATTGTGGATCCAAGTGGTACCAGTTTAAATTCCATTAATCCAAGCGATATTGAAAGCATAAACATCCTCAAGGATGCCTCCACAACAGCGATCTATGGTTCTAGAGCTTCAAATGGTGTAATCCTGGTAACCACAAAGAAAGGTGTTGCCGGTAAAGATATTGTTCGCTTTTCGACCAATCAGGGCTTTTCACAGCTTCCCAGAAAATTGGACTTAATGAATGCCCGAGAATTTGCAGAATTTATTAATGAGGCTCTGGTATATGGCAATAAACCTCCTCTCTACCCCAATGTCGACTCGTTGATCAATCAGATCGGAGAAGGGACTGACTGGATTGATGCGGTTACCCAAACGGCTCCATTCGCGAGCTATGATGCATCAGCATCGGGAGGAGAAGGCGGTGACCGGGGATATACCTATTTCGTTTCTGCCAATCTATTAGACCAGAATGGGATTATTAAAAACACAGGGTTTAAAAGGTATCAAGGAAGAATAAACTTGACCAAGAAATTTGGGAACCGAATTAATATGGGGGTAAGCACCAATATCAGTAGAGAGCAGCACAGAATCAGCAGCTTGAATTTTGGCACCAATACGGGTTGGTCTACCTCGTATATCTTCCTTCCTCCTACGATGCCTATTTATAAAGAAGATGGTTCTTATGAGACCTACAATCCGATTTGGTATACCGGTGGACATATCAACAATCCCGTAGCGGTTCTGGATAAAGTAAAGAACCAAAGAGCGATCAATAACATATTGTCCAATGCATACTTAGAAATTGAGCTTCTCAAAGATTTGAAAGTGAAATCCACTCTAGGAGTAAACTTCATCAACCAGCGGGGAGATTACTACAGCCCTACGGATATGCCTCAAAATATTTTCAATAATCGTCTATTCGGATCTGCCAATTCCGACATCTACAACACCCTGGGTTTGATTAATGAAAATACGCTGAATTTCAAGAGATCCTTCGAAGAGCATACTCTGGATCTTTTGGCCGGAACAAGTTACCAGACCAAAAGTATCAATCGGCTTTTTGGTTCGGGAAGTAATTTAACCAATGATATTACCCAGTATAACAATTTAGGGCTGGCCGAGCAGCAATTCCGTGGGTTAGCATCCCATCTGGATGAAAACACTATCGTCTCATTTCTTGGAAGAGTAAATTACAATTATGCTGGAAAGTATTATTTGACACTTACCGGCCGGGCCGATGGTGCCTCCAACTTTGCCCAAGGAAAGAAATGGGGAATGTTCCCTTCCGGGGCTGCTAAATGGCGCATTTCTCAAGAACCTTTCTTTTTGGAATCCAATCTAAACGGAACGATTTCAGAACTTGCGATCCGCGCTAGTTACGGTATCTCTGGAAATCAAGGGATCGCCAACTACCAATCGCTAGCCTCGCTTCCTTCGACCACCAACTCCTATATCTTTGGGGGACAGCAGACCTTAGGCTACACCCAAGGGAACCTATCTAATAAGGATTTAAGCTGGGAAACTACAGCGCAAGTTGATGCCGGACTGGACGTCCATTTTTTTAACGGCAGAATTAATTTAACGGCAGATTATTACGATATGACCAGCCGCGATTTACTGCTAACCGTTCAGCTGCCTTCTCAAACCGGATACACCTCCAGACTGATAAACCTTGGAAAATCGCAAAACAAGGGATTTGACTTCTCTGTTTCGGGCGAAGTGCTTCGCAAAGGAGATTTCTCTTGGCAGGCCAACGTGAATGTTTCCACCAACAGTCAGAAAGTAACCGATATCGGTCCCCTTAGCAAAGTCTTTTTGGATGCTGGCATTGGGTACGGCGTGACCACCAGTTACCTAGAGAAAGGATATCCAATTGGAGCAAATTTCGGTCTAGAATATGTCGGAACTTGGAAAAGTCAACAGGAAATCGACGCTGAGCTCGCAAAGCCTGCTCAAGATCGAGAGTTCGTCTCGCACAACAGTCATTACCTTCCCGGAGGACCAAAATACAAGGATTATAGCGCTGATGGTCAACTAAACGTAAACGACTACCATTACCTAGGTCAGGCTAACCCGAAACTTTTCGGTGGTGTGGGAAGTACATTCGCTTATAAAAGATTGTCGCTAGACGTATTCTTTCAATTCAATCAGGGTGCTAAGATGTACAACGCGATGGAATTTTTTAACGGAACGGGCACCTCGTTTTCTAACCAATTCAAGTACATAATCGATCGCTGGTCTCCTGAAAACCCAAGTTCTGATATTCCAAAAGTTGAATCAAGGGACAACATCGCAAGCACCAGGCTACTACAGGATGCCTCTTTCATCCGATTCAAGTCTGCTCAAATCAGATACGCTCTAGGTGGGGTGATACTTCCGAAAATCATCAAAGATATGGATGTATTCGCCAGTGGTACCAATTTATTTCTATGGACAAAATACCGCGGTTTTGACCCTGAGGTTAACACCAGTGGCGGAAGTTCTACCTTGATTGCTAACGACAACGGAAATTATCCAAACGGCAGAGTGGTTACATTCGGCGTTAACTTAACACTTTAATGAAATATAAGATGAAAATAGCATCTAAATTATACAGAACCGGGGCATTTTTAGCCATTCTATTATCGAGTGCCGGTTTCACAAGCTGTGAAAAATCATTGGAAGAAGAGGCGAAGACTTTTATTAATCCAGATGATTTCTTTACCAATGAAACTCAATGTATTCAAGCTGTCAATGGGGTGTACCAAACCCTATACAGCATTTACAGTTCACCCGATTATTGGCGCATGGTGGATTTGGGAACGGACGTTGCTTATTCAATTGACGTGAATTCCGCAGTCCAGAACTACGAGTTCGGATCAGGCAGTAACGGAACCGGGAGTCTTTGGCTTAACGCATATTCAGGAATAAAGAATGCTAACCTGGTGATCAGTCGTGTCGCAGCTGCTGAAATTGATAACACAATAAAACAAAGAATCTTATCGGAGGCCAAATTCCTAAGGGCCCTGTATTATTTCAACTTGTCCAATACGTTTGGCGGCGTACCGCTATGGACACAGGAAATTGATATCAATGCCGTCTCATCGCTCAGCAGAAGCAGCTTAGCGGATGTAAGAGCTCAAATTATTCAGGATCTTACTGAGGCTGAAATGGGACTTCCCCTCTCCTATCCATCGTCTGATATAGGTAGGGTAACCAAAGGTGCTGCGCAAGCTTTACTTGCAAAGGTTTATCTATTTGGGAAAGATTGGAAAAATGCTAAGGCAACCGCTTTGAAGGTCGTTAATTCCGGCAGTTATTCGCTAATGACAAACTACGATCAACTCTTTGACGTGAACACTGGTTTTAAGAATAATAAGGAATCCATCTTTGAGGTTCAATATTTAAGGGAACCGACTTCCAATACAAACACGCGCACTCATTCCCAGATATCTTATTATATTCCACAACGTGACGCCGGAAAAAGGACCTACGCCGGGGTAGATTTTGGCAATCTAGTTGTCGACGGTTGGAGCGTCTTTTTACCCACCGCAAAACTGGTATCCATGTTCGAGCCGGGCGATAAGCGTAAAGACATCGTGCTAGGTTTCGGATTTAGAGACCAAAAGTTCACTAGATTCCCCAAGCCTGGATATCCTTGGTTTGGCAGCAAATTTTGGGATTTAAATGCCAATGGGCAGTCTTCGGGAAAAAACCTTTATCTTCTTCGTTATGCCGACGTGCTTCTCATGCTCAGCGAAGCTGAAAACGAACTTGGAAACACTGCCGAAAGTATTCGATGGATGAATATGATCAGGGTTCGAGCCGGTCTACCTGAATTAGCGGCTAGCACGACCCGAGCTGAAATTACCAATAAGATATTTAACGAAAGAGCCATCGAGTTTGTGGGGGAATTTCAAAGGAGATTCGATTTAAACCGTTGGGGAAAATTAGTAGAGGCCGCAAAATCTGTCGCAGTCGACAACCCTGTTGGCGCAGCAAAAGTGAAGCCTTTCCATCAGTATTATCCTATAGCTCAGGAAGAGATCATTAAGAATCCCAACCTGGAACAAAACGAGGGGTATTAACGTAAAAATGTACTCAACCTGAACTCTGGATAATAAAGAGTTTCGGAAAGAGTTTTTAAGGCAAAAAAAGGCTTGATTCTTGTATTTAATTAGGTTACAATCAGATTGATACAGTTAAGAATCAAGCCTTATCCTTCTGGATGAGGATATATAAACCCTTGTGAGCATTGATCTTTTAAGTAAAGAAATGCGGCCGATCATTGACCTAAGGCTAATTGTGGAGAGAAATTAGGCATGCCCAACCGTGCCACTGGGCTCGGCCCGAATGAGGTGATCAGTCTGATAATCCTTTTTCATACGCTACGATATACGAAACAAAAGTCCTTTTACGTATACGCATAGCTCCTCCTGGTGGATGTATTTCACGGATTGACCTCGTACAGCCATATCTTCGCGCTTCACTTCCCGTATGGGATTGAGTTCATGTGGTTTGTCAAAATGCGTCGTCTGACAAATAGCGAAGGGATTAATTTAATCGATGCTTCGCATACCCAAAGTTTGCCAAACCAGACGAATCCGTCAGTACAAAGTCTTCACGGATAGCGCAGAACGGCGCTATTGTGCCATCGGTCGGCTCTACCGGTTCCAACGGCACCTGATTATAACGGTGAAAGCGTCTCGTTTTAATCCACCAAAAAACATGACGATGACAGCAGATGAGGGCATATGATGGATATGACCAAGGATATTTTCGGCAAGCTTTACGGGCATGAGAGGGATATGTCCAAGGTAATGGCGGATCGGCTGTGGTCGCAGCGAATACAGATTACTATCTGAACAGCACCGTCTAGATTAGCTATGGTGCATGTTGTTTCAAGATCCGATCAAAAGCGCGAGCCGAAAGTCCGAGACGTTCCCTAGCTCTTTTTAAAAGTTCTCCGCCTGAATCGGTGCTTTCCGCTACTTCATGTACCGTAGTGTTATTCCATTTCGCATTGTTATGGCTGGTAGCGAAATAATAAAGCGGTTTGCTTGAATTTCAGGCGCCGTTATACCCCTGGCGCGAATAGCCTCCCATCTCTCTGTATGCTGCTCGCTGGACAGTTCGTCAAAGGCAACAAGCATCGCCTGAAGATGTAAATCTATTCGAACTAACGACGGAGCTGAAATCTTACTTAAATGATGATGGACAACCGCGCTTCCCTAGCTGCATTCTATTTCTGGGAGGTTAGTAACCGCAAACACAAAGAGATATATATTTACCCCGGCGATAAGGAATTAGCGTGGCAAAACTTTTATGGGAAGCGTCCGAAAGGATCGAATCCGTCCCCTTCAACTTGCATGGTTAAGTTTAAATTTGGTTGGCCAAATCAGCTTCCTCTCCCTGTGGGGTTTGTGTTTTATTCGGGCGATACGCTTGAAATAACATCTATTCCATTAAATGTTCGAAATCCCGCCCTACATTAAAGGCTGCGATTTTTCGCTCGCACGATACGGAACATTTTCTTTTTTGCCGAGTTAAAGCACCCTGACGTCCGTTAAAACCTACTTTAAGACACGAAGAAGGAAACAGAAAACTGTTGTTTTCCGCCCCTTGTTTTCCCAATTGAAAAGGCGAGTTTTTTAGTCTCCTCACATGGAACGTCTATTTTACCAGTACGATCCCTATCTTTGCGCTGCACATCAGAGTAACATCGCTCATCTTCCGTGAAGTAATTTTTTCATTTAATAATAGCGGGAGTGTTTTATTAAATTAAATCAAAGCGCGACATCTCGATAGGCACAGTTAATGCTATTCAATTCTTTGAGATGATCAATAGATTAGTACCTGTCCACTTTTCATTAGCACGGCCTACCCTCTTTTAAAAAAGAAACGACAAACGTTGTCCCACAACCCTCTTGACTCTGAAAACTAATTTCTGCCCCCAGCCACTCTACCATTGTTTTGATAACCCATAGGCCAATTCCATTGGTTTTTTCCCCATGTAATCCTTCTCGCCTGGCGGTACTAAATTTTGAAAAAATATCATGTTTCATATGATCCGGAATGCCCACGCCAGTGTCCTGTATTTTTAGTTCAACTGCCCGTTCTGTTTCAACAGCAGAGACGCTGATGCTCCCTCCTTTTGGAGTAAACTTCAACGCATTAGAAATAAGATTATTGATTACCTGTATTAGCTTCTCGCGATCGACTTGTAGAAATATCTGATCTTGATTACTATAAAAAATAACGTCCACACCAAGTTGGGTTTTCATTATCTTATATTGCTCTACCAGTTTTCTAAGACAATCCACTATATCATTTCGAACGCTTACCACCGGCACACTTAAAGAAGTAAGAAATTCCTTCTGTAAAAACGAACGAATCATCTGGATGTTACTTTTACATATCTGTTGTACTACGCTAAGTATCTCTTGCACCTTGGGCATCTCTTGCGAACTTGCTTTACCATATGCAAAATCAATTAGCGTGCTTGCCGTGGAAAGCGCACCGACTACATCGTGGCTCAAAATGGTTAAAATAGCGTTTTTCTGAGCATTATGTTTAAGTACGACATTGTTGGCTTCCAAGATATCACTTATATCCTGCGCTAGCGCAAACACCTGAGAGGTGTCTAGAATAGGATAAAAATTACATTTCAAATAACTAATTTGTCCAAACTTGATTCTCCTCAATACAAGTCCTTCAATGGACTTGTCATCCCCAAATCGTAATAGCGATTCAAGCAATGCTCTATCTTCCTCATGAAGCTCATTTACAAACGTACCGAACCCACTCTGGGAGGTTGAAGATCCAAAAAATTGTTGAAAAAGGGGATTCATATAACCAAACCTTAAAGTCACTCGATCGAAAGAAAAAATCATATACGAGTCGTTGCCAGTTAAGGGTGCGATGGGGTTGAATGCTTGATTTTTCATGTTATATTATTTGAGTGTAAAGCGTTAATGTTTGTTACAGAATTATTAATCCTAGATTCGCCTAATCATCAGGTTTAACTTGCTTGGCATTGAGGTATTGATAAATAACAATGTGTTGATACCTTCCTCTGAGGCACCATCCTAATCGATTTTAACACAAAGTATCGAGTTGCCCATTACTACAAACGATGTGCAATAGAGGCATGGATATTTAGGGATGAAGATGACGCCTCGCGCCGATTGCTAGATGATATCCTCGGACAAATCCCCAGAGGTAGCAAATCGTATTCGCCCTAACCCATTACCTATCATTGAAAAATCATTCCATGATATACATCGACTAAGATATTCCGCCTTAGAGGGCTTGTTTGCAATAGCCTGCTTTGCATTTTTGCGAAGCGCGAAAAAGTACCATTTGATGCGAAACGTGTACTTCTTGCTTCATCGTATTATTTTTAAATAACAATCAAAGCTTATAAAAGTTGTTATTCGGTTAGCCCTAACTTTTTGAAATCTTACAGAATGGTTAATAAGGCCCTCCACTCGCTCCAGGAAAATTGCCACCGTCGTTGAGCGTAATTATCCAATTTATTTTCTCTGTATAAGATTTTATGAATGTTTACGCTAATGAGTTGACCACATAAAAGAAAATTATTTGAACCAGGAGGCATTCTGAAGAAAGAGGGACGATTTACGCCAAGGTCTCGCCGATCAGTAGGGAAAGCTCTGCCAAAATGATTAAAAGTGTTGGCAAACATTGAAGGTAGATCCCTCTGATGTCATTTAGCCACTTTAGCGCAAGGCACCCACACATGCCACTCCATAAAAGACCGACTACCAAACTCCAACCAGATAACGATTTTGAGCTAAATAAGCTCGTGGCAATGAGCACCAATGTCGCCAAGATGCTGCATATAGAAAGGCTACCTTTAAGCATCAAAACCCTCGTAGAGACAAATTCCTTTTTCTGCATCAAAATCTCATATAGGTGTAGGAATGCCGTCAACAAATTGCCGGCGATGAGCAAAGCAATAAGGTATTCTACCGAAAAAAACATCATTTCAATAAATCTACTATCTTAACTAGTCCCCATCAAGAAAACCATTAATTTAGGAATGATCTTCTTGAACTATTTAATTTAATGGTTGATAAAGGAATGGGTAAATCCCCAAAAATACCGTCTTATTGGTGGCCTTAAGATACCATTCTTTTCCGTCGATTGTGTACATTACATGGAATTCGGGACTAAGTTGTTCCCCTAAAGGCTCCAAGAGGGATCCTAGGAGGACTTTATCATAATCTGACGGAACAAAAACCGGAAAGGTCAGTTCCTTATGGCAGGTTGTAAATCCAATCTCTAACAACGTTTTGGCGACTTTAACGACAGTATATAGCGGTATGAGAGACATAATATAAGTTCACAATAATTAAGACACATCACGCGAATATAAACGATTTTTTTGGTGCTCGGTTAAATATAAGATATTCAGTTATCATCTATACGGATAATAGTTCAAATAATTAACGATATATAAAAGCATTACGCCCTGATGGCATAGAAGATCTCAATTGATAAGGATTGCTCTACAAAACGAAAGCCTGCCCTAACTAATGGACTTTGAGAATCGCTTTAAAATTTCCAGCTACTTTTGAAGTCGAACCTCAACAGCCCAAACCCCTCTTCTTCCCAAGGCTAGTTCGTAGGTTACTTGATCCCCGGCTTGGAAAACATAATCCACGTCCTGTCTAGCAAAGAAAACATCTTTCTCACCATCTGAAGGAGTGATAAATCCATATCCCTTTTCTCCGCTAAAAAACTTAACTCGTCCCTTTTTCATTTGTAATCAATTAATAAAATCTAAACAACCACCCTTACAAATTCGAGTATCTACCTACTCATCTGCGAAGCTAAGACGCTTCTGGCAAGAACTTATAAATCAATAAAAACAGTAGGAGGGCTACAGACGAAATTTTTAGACCTGTTCAAATCCAGACTTGTCTTTACATCCATGTAAAAATTTCAATGCAATTTAACGATAAATATTCCTATTTCCTTGATGCTCTATCTCAAATATGACAATTCCCTTATATTGAACACCTTAAAAATTAACTACTTTTATTCAACGAGTCGAGTATAACAGTCTAAAAGTATTCTGTTAATGCCCTTCTAACAAATTGAATAATTTTACCTCCTTTTCGTTCTACAACTATATTTTTCCTTTGGCACACCCCTTGCTATTACTCTAGCATTACAACCTTAAGAATTTTTGGCTAGTGTTAGCGCGAGGCTTCATCGCTAGCCACAAATTCAACTCATAGTTTTTGCTAAAGATAAGTTCGTTTTTTTTATTTTATAATCCTTTAGAGATGAGCACCGATTTCATAAAAAACCAAGTAATGGTACATTCCTCTGCGCTCTTGCGTTACGCAAACAAGTTTACCAAGAATGAAGATGACGCCGAAGATTTAGTTCAAAACACCTTATTGAAGGTCTATAAATATCGCTCAAAATTTGTAAAGGAAACCAACGTGCTAGGATGGATGTATACGATTATGAAAAATACGTTCTTAAACGACTGCAGAAGAAACTCTCTAGTTTTAAAGTATATGGACCACGCCAAGGCTACTCAAAACATCAACAATGCATCGGTTTCGAATAACGGAGAAGGAATGTTTATCCAGAAAGAGATTCAAAACGCTTTGGAAAGTTTACCTGAAATTTACTACAAACCGTTCATAATGCACTTTGAAGGATACAAATATCATGAGATCGCCAAATACTTCAATATACCCGAGGGGACCATCAAAACGAGAATTCACGCGGCAAGAAAAGCTCTTCAAAATAAGCTAAAAGAACATAAGTTAAACTACTGACTATGGGGTAGACATTAAATTCCTAAATCCGCCATTTTTATAAATCACCATGCAGCTCCACAACACATAATTCAACTACCTCTAGGGGCTCTAATACTTGCGCAAAACGCTAGATGCACCATTATTCACGTTCGTATAGTTCCACCTATAATCGATGTTTATTTATGAACAGCATAGTAACTTAAAGTAAAACTTTGACTCCTTTTAGGAGTCGGAATTTCTTAAAAATCAGAACGTCCATTATACCTCCTACTCTAGGATCATCTGCATTTAAATTCCCCCCTCGTTCGTTTATAAGCATTTATTTTGCATTATCTCCATATGGAGAGATTATAGATTTCGTGGGAAGGATTTCAACTATGATGCGATTTGGTAGAACAACCATTCTCTGAAGCTCATATCGCCAAAACTACGAAACTAAGAGCGTAATACTCGCCTTAATCGGAACTGCGAGGTCAAATTCGAAATATTAGATATCACTTTTGTGAGGGATACATAAAACTTTCAATTATTACAGCGGTCAGGGCTTCAGTTTTGATCCGCAATGATCCAGAGGACATTAAGACCACCAAGCTATGCATCTTTTTTACCGCTAAAATTCTTACTGTTTTAAGGACAGAGGATAAAGATGTGCAGGCTGCATAGAGAAATTCGATTTAGCCGTTAATTGCAAGCCGAGTTCTATAAGCTTGAGATTACTGAGGCTTATAGAACTCTTGAATTGAAAATCGCCCATTATAGGAGACATCAAACATTTACTTGCTAGTTGGGTTTAAAAATTTTAGCAGTGAATTTTCATTAGAGTTGATCTGCTTATGACGCTATTCTCCTAGCGTATAATACTTAAACCCAAAATTTTCCATCTCCTTTCGATCTAACAGTCTCCGACCGTCGAATAGAAATGCGGGGTTCAGCATATTATCCTTTATGGTTTGCCAATCAATCTCCTTAAATTCATCCCATTCAGTTAGTATGGCTACGGCGTGAGCACCTCTGCACGCCTCATAAGGGTTAAGGTGAACGGATAATAAATCCCTATTTTCCTCAGAGGATCGGGTGGATATTGCATCGATGTCTTGATAAATTTTGGAAGCCGATACCTTAGGGTCATACACTGCAAGCTGAGCCATTTCGGTCAACAAATGGTCAGCAACATATATTGCAGCAGATTCTCTAGTATCATTGGTGTCTTTCTTAAATGCCCACCCCAACATCGCTATCCTTTTCCCATTCACAGTGTTGAATAATGTATTTACTATATGATTCGCGAATCTAGATTTTTGATGATCGTTCATTAGGATTACCTGTTCCCAATAATCGGCAACCTCAGTTAGGTTATAAGTACGTGCT
Organism: Sphingobacterium sp. UBA6645; assembly: GCF_002455685.1. NCBI lineage: Bacteria > Pseudomonadati > Bacteroidota > Sphingobacteriia > Sphingobacteriales > Sphingobacteriaceae > Sphingobacterium > Sphingobacterium sp. UBA6645. Next base: position 148,552 of record NZ_DKLH01000045.1, on the reverse strand, counting down.
ATATAAACGAGATTTAGAATATCTTTTTGGAAGCAAGAGCCTCCGAAACCGACCGACGCTTTAAGAAATTTTGATCCAATGCGGGAGTCCATTCCTATTGCTGTGGCAACTTCATCGACATTAGCACCTGTTTTTTCACAAAGCTCTGATATCGCATTAATCGAAGATACACGTTGAGCAAGAAATGCATTGGCTGTAAGCTTGGACAATTCAGACGACCAAAGATTTGTGGTTAAGATTTTGTCCGGATTTACCCATCGTTGATAGATATCTTTGAGCGCTTCTATTGCTTCATCACTTTCTCCGCCGATAAGAATTCTGTCCGGATCTATCAAATCACTAATAGCGCTGCCTTCTGCAAGAAATTCGGGATTGGAAAGGACGTGAAATTCAAGTCCGCCCACTGCATCTTCAAGAATACTTTTAATCGTGGCGGCAGTGCGCACAGGGATGGTAGACTTTTCGACAACAATTTTGCCGGATTTGGATACCCGAGCGATTTGACGAGCACAAAGTTCAATATATTTTAAGTCTGCTGCCATTCCCTTCCCAACACCGTAATTTTTTGTCGGCGTGTTTACAGAAATGAAAATCATCTCCGCTTCCTCAATTGCTTTGTCCACCTCGGTGGAGAAAAACAGGTTTTTGTGACGAGTCCGTTCTATAATTTCTGAGAGGCCTGGCTCATAGATGGGCAGTTCCCCCAAATCCGCCGAATTCCATGCTGCTATTCTTTCAGCGTTTAAGTCGACCAATGTTACTTGGATTTCGGGACATTTATCTGCTATGACCGCCATAGTGGGTCCGCCAACGTAGCCGGCGCCGATACAGCATATCTTCTTAATATTAAGTTTCATAAAATATTACAGTAATTCAAATTTAAAAATTTTCCCTTAATTGAGTCTCGAAGTATGCGATAGTCTTTAATAATCCATCTTCAAGTTGAATTTTGGGTTGCCAATTCAACTCCGTTTTAGCCAAATCAATATCCGGCTTCCTTTGTCTAGGATCGTCTTGTGGCAAGGGCAAGAACTTTATTTTTGATTTAGATCCGGTGAGTTGAATAATCATTTCTGCAAGCTCTAAAATGGTAAATTCGCAAGGGTTGCCTATATTAATTGGCCCGATAAATCCCTGAGGACTTTCCATCATAGCGATTAACCCGGTAATCAAATCATCAACATACTGAAAACTACGAGTTTGGAGTCCATCACCGTACAAGGTGATATCGCGATCAAGCAGTGCCTGAACTATAAAATTCGACACAACTCTCCCATCCTGAGGATGCATCCGAGGACCGTATGTATTAAATATGCGTACAATCTTGATATCGAGTTGATGCTGCCGATGATAATCCATAAACAGTGTTTCGGCACAACGCTTCCCTTCATCGTAGCAGGATCGAATTCCCACGGGGTTCACATGTCCCCAGTAGCCCTCTTTTTGAGGATGTTGCTGGGGGTCGCCATATACTTCACTGGTGGACGCTTGCAGAATCCGAGCTTTCACTCGTTTGGCAAGGCCAAGCATATTGATTGCACCGGCAACAGAAGTCTTGATCGTTTTAATGGGATTAAATTGATAGTGAATTGGACTGGCTGGACATGCGAGGTTAAAAATCTGATCTACTTCCGCTAAAAACGGTTCAATAACGTCATGTCGGATGACTTCAAAGTATTTCTTTTCTTGGAGATGAACTATATTTGCTTTGGATCCTGTAAAAAAATTATCCAAACATAAAACTTCGCAATTCCGTTTTAACAGTTCCTCACAGAGATGCGAACCGATAAATCCTGCTCCCCCCGTAACAAGTACTCTTTTTCTTGATCTTATCATTAAAAATATTATTGAAAATATAATTACAGCTCTTTTCGGTCTAATTTTGGTATTCGCAATCCAAATTTGGAACCCTGATTTTCAACGGATTCGAAGAAGAACTCGCCTTCTTTACCCTGCACAAATTGCTTGACGATCCACAAACCCAGTCCGGAACCCTGCTCATTTGCTGTACCCGGCCTAGAGCCAGACGGCAGAGATTCGCGAATAGACTTTTGAATACTTTCATCCATTCCTATGCCCGTATCGACAACTTCCATCACAGCATAATTTCCCTCGGAATAAAGCAAAATCTTTACCGAAGAGCCTTTATGGCTAAATTTTAAAGCGTTTATAAGCAAATTGCGTATAACACTTTTTAGAATATCGGTGTCGAAATATATCGTAATACACGATTCGATACACGTCTCAATTGTTATATCTTTCAGCAGCGCAGTGGGCCTCAATACCTCAACAACTCCAAAAATTACATCATCGAATTGAACGGATTGAGGAACGAAACTTAGCATACCCAAACGCGATTTGGTCCACTTAAGCAGGTTGTCCAGAAGCGAAAACAACTGTTCAGCAATATCATTACCGGAATATACCATTTGACGCAAGGATTCCTGATCCTTGTGAACTTCTTGAAGGGAAAGGATATTTAAGATCATCTTCAGGGAAGCAATGGGGGTACGCAAATCGTGAGATATGATCGCATAAATTTGGTCTCTGCTGGCTATAGCAGCCTCTAGAGACTTTTTCTGTAGCGCTATAATTCTACGTTGATACAACAAATTAATTTGCTGTCTAACCCGTCGAAGAAGAATTTGCGGCTCGAAGGGTTTTCTAATATAATCAACGGCACCAACATCGAATCCTCTTATAATGTCCTCCGTACTATCCAATGAAGTGATAAATATAACTGGAATATCCTGATACTCGGGTGTTTCCATAATAGTTTTCACGATATCAAAACCCGACATATCGCCCATGATGACATCCATCAGAATTAAATCAACATGGTCTTTTGATAGAATAGAAAACGCTTTATCGAAGCTGTCCGCTAATAACACACCATAGCCTTGCATTCGCAAAATATTTTCTAAGATCAGGGAATGTATTGGATTGTCTTCGGCGACCAGTATTTTAAACTGGTTTAACTGTACGTTCATGGTCTTTAAACTCCTTTCCTAAAACTCCCAAAGCAAACAATATATGTAAAGATACCTTTATTTTAAACATTTTAAAGGCACAATCGCTAACCTTACTGTTTATCATCGCTAACTTTATATTTCATATCGACCACGACGGGCAAATGGTCGCTATACTCCAAATTTTCTGTACGATATCTTAACGCTTTGAAGTGTTGCTCATCATAAAAAACATAGTCGATTCGAAAAAACTTCATCATGTACCTGTAGGTATACCCATATCCGATCCCCGCTGTCTTAAACGCATCTTTCAGATCCCCCTTTAATTGAGAATAAGAATATGAAATGGGTGGGACATTAAAATCACCACAAATAATATTTACAGCATGAATACTCAATTCTTTTTGAAGCATCTCAGCTTGCTCCCCCCGGATTTTAGCATTTTTCAATATCAGTTTAACACCTTGAAGCAACCCCATGTTTTTACTCTTCATTACTTGATTTATATTAGTGGTCTGCAGGTGACAGTTCATCAAACGAACCCGTCTGTTAGGCAATATTATATCAACCAGTTGCGCTAAATGCGGACGCCCAGGAAAATGCAAAGTGCGATGTTTAGCTAAAGGATGCTGTGAAAGTACCGCCAAGCGCTGATCATGAGATATTCCTTCAGACACCGCTAGATAGGGCATTTTAGTAATCTTCTGTAACAGACGAATCGTCTGCTCATCGGACACCTCTTGAAGACAAATTATTTGTGGGTTATTTTCGATCAAAAAATCGGAAATATGCATCAATGAGGGCATATTATGTTTCATCTGAAACTTTGCAACGTTGTATGTAATGATACGAAGGTCTGCCGGGCTGGGATCTGTCAACGACTGGCGGAAGGGTTGGAATATGTAGGGTATATAATATATATTTCCTAAAAAAGCAAGGCATGAAAAGAAAGTTAACCACTTATCCTTTTTGATTATCCCGAAAACTCCTAAAGAAAAACCAGTTAGCAGAAGAAAGGGAGTCAGAAATGCCCATACGTGAAAAAAAACGAACGTCTCCGGGGACACATAGAATGCCAACCAAGAAATCGATGAGACGCAAAGAATCGCCAAGAGCATCACACGTTTTACGTTTGTTCCCATGAGTTCAATTATCAGTTATCTTGTTTAAACATTTGCTATGGGAATTTCTATAAAAAAAGTTGCGCCCTCACCTTCCGTGGATTCGACCCATATTCGTCCATCCATTTGGTTGACGATACTGCGGCATATGGCTAGCCCCAATCCTGATCCATGGTATCTTTCATCGGCTTTGTAAAAACGATCAAAAATCGCTTGTTGTTTTTCCTTAGCAATACCTATTCCACTATCAGCTACGTAGAAGCGTACTTGATTTGGGAACAACTCATAGCCCACATTCACTAATCCGTCTGGTGGGGTGAATTTTAAGGCATTATTGATTAAATTAGTTAACAATTGTATGATGCGCACGCGGTCCATACTTAACACTGCATCCTGTGGGGCTAGATGAAACCGAATTTTTGCGCAGTTCTTCAACTCTCCGAAACTTAAGGACAATTCACTTAATATTCCATTGAGAGAAACATTTTCGGGCAACAAATTGAGCTTACCTGCCTCCATTTCCGACATTTCTAACACATCGGTTACTAGCCTTAATAACTGCGTACTATTGGACGAGAGTATTTTACCATATTCTTTTCGCAAAATAGGATCCGGCGTCTCAGCGATGATGTTTGAAAACCCGATAATCGCACTCAATGGTGTCCTGATTTCATGATTCATATTTGATATAAATGCTGACTTCAACTTCTCGGAAGTCTCGGCTGCCTCCTTGGACTGAAGCAACTGCTGCTCATAACGTATCTGGTGAGAGATATCGCGTCGAATTGTCCAGACTATTTCTTGTCCAATACCGTTTTGAACAATAAAAGAATAGCACTCAGAACCGATTATGTCCATATCAGGATACGCATGGTCACATCGGTATCGATTTATACCATTATTGTGATTAATTTCTTCAATCAACTCATCCCAACTCTTCTGCGAGGCAAAGTTCTGAAGTACAGAATTGACAGAAAGGTTAGTAATGTCAAGGCCCATGGGTATCTTATTTTGCATTCGGCATTCTTTATTAGCAAACACCATTCTCCCATCCAAATGATTCGCATGAATACTAAACGGTGCATTATATACTACCGAGAGCACCATCTCTAATTCATTGCGGTTCTTCAAAAAGTCGCTTATATTTTGGGTAAATCCGTCAACGATTAGCTGTCCCTGTTCAGTCCGACAGCTGTATTTAGTCGCCCGAATATATTCTATGGGACGATCACCCATCTTTAGGCGATATTCAATCGATTTTTCAACTGATTGTCGCTCAAAGAGAAATTTTTCCAAGCGTGTTCGGTCGTCCGGATGGACAGCGGAAAGCACTTTTTCCAACGTAATTTCTTGGGGTTCCTGAACATGCCGTTGCTGAAGGTTTGAAAAACCGGAAAAAGATATAACACCAGAATCCATATTAATGGACCAAAGATTTATTCTAGCAACCTTTCCTACTTCCAATTGAGCTGTCAGTGCCGACTTCAATCGTCTCTTCATATTGCTCCGCTGTGTAATATCACGGTATTGGCATATCACATAGTCTTCATCTAACCTCTGCACAATCAACTTAAAGTAATACATTCCATCATCTGTGGGAAGATCATAGTTTGCATTGGATGCTTCCCCAGTACTACGAACATACTGTATTTCTCTTTCGATTTCACTAGACAGGGGGAAGGGTAAGAGTTGAATAAAATTCTTTCCCAAGATCTCTGCTCGTTCATTAATCACAGGATTGGATGTTTTCAATATCAATTCACGACAGATATTCTCTTTATCCAGCACCAGAAGCGTGTCACAGGTGAGTTGAAGAACTTTCTGCATAAGTGCGAAATCCTTAAGCAATCTATTTCCCATTTTTAATCTTTTCTCCTTGATTTTTCCCATCCTGTTGTTTTATTGCGAGTCATTAAATAAGGTATGCTTAAAAACACATTGAGATTCATAAATAAAAAATAATAAGGCACGTAAAAGACTCGATGAACTGAATTGCTCATACGACTCTTTAAATAACCAATTAACGCACAAAGATAGATCAGCATCTGTAGAAATAAAATGATGGAAAACATATTGTTTAGTGACCGCTCTCCCAAAACAATAATCAAATTTGAAACCAACAAGAGTATTAACGCAACAGGCGCAATGGTCCATCGCAAGACACGATGCGAACAATATAGAAAGGTCAGTTTTCCATAGCGAAACGGATTAAGTAATTTTCTCAGTCTAACGACCGCTTGGATACCGCCGGCAGCAATTCTCACCTTTCGTTTCTGCTCTTCAACCATATTCAGCGATCCGCTTTCCACGGCATATGCTAAGGGTGTATAAGCAATTCGATATCCATTTTGCGCGATGCGCATGGAGATCATGAAGTCGTCCAAAATAGTATCAATGGGCTGGATTATATACAATTCTTTTCGGACCGCGAACAGTTCGCCTGCTGCGCCCACAGCCGAGTAGTAGCGATAGTCCCATTCTTTCAATTTAGATTCATATTTCCAATAGAGGCTTTCACCTTTGGAGGCCACATCATCCGTTATATCGAAAGCAATTCTCTTCTCCCCGGAAACACATCCGATGGTCTGATCTTCAAAGTGTCCTACTATTTCTCGAAGTGCGTTGGCGTTAAGCAAACAATTCGCATCGGTAAAAACTAATATAGGACTTTTTGCTTTAGCATAAGCCGTGTTCAGCGCTGCTGTCTTTCCTTCACGACGGCCGGCATCTAAAACAATCACCTGGGAATAAGAGTCCAGTAAACTCCGGGATTGATCAGAACTCCCATCAATTACCCATATAATCTCTAGTTTATCGGACGGGTAGTCTAGGGAAAGAAGATTATCCATCTTTTTCCTTATCCATTGCGCTTCATTATACGCCGCCACGACAATGGCAACCTCAGGCTCTTCGACGGCGGCAGCTGATCCGCGTCTTTTTGTCTGGTATGGGAAATATCGTGACAAAACAAATATGACCATGGGGTACCCCAGATAACTATAAAAAACAATAAATATCGCGATCCAGAATATTGTTATTGACATGGTGGAATAATTTACAGCGCTAGTTTAGCACTCGTTATCTATGTGAACGTCCAGACTCTTTAGAAGGCTCCGCATTTGTTGCGACCAGTCTAAATAGCGTATGCTGTTTCGAATTTGCTGGGCTGAAAACGTGTAATCGGCTAGAAAATTGACGATGCTTACAAAATTAAGGGGCGATTCGTCCGGCGGTGCCTTAAGCACATACGGCATGCCATCAAAATCGCTATCTTGCTCCGAATACACGAAAGGAATTCCGCGAGCGGCATATTCTCTATTCTTTAATGTTTTTATTGTTGTCACACCTGAACGGTGGCGCCCCAGACTTCCAATAGCAAAGTCTGCTTGATCAAAAAGCCGGTCGAGATCCTCGCCCCACTGATTACCGTATAACAAGACGTTATCCTGTAGACCAAGATTCTTAATTAGACTTTGTATTTCCAAATTTTCATTTGGGTCAGTAAAAGAACCGACCATATGTAAAACGATCCCAGGATCGACACTTTTTTTCATATAGCATGCTAATCCCCGTATGGCTCGGTCGATACCGTGCCAAAAATGAAATTCAGCAACCGCTATTATATTTAAGTCATCATTATTTATGTTTTTTCTCGGCGTTCGGATCTTTACTGCAGAAAGGTCAATTCCATTAGAAATTCGAAATGTTTTTTGCCCGAAAATGCTTTTTTCATCAGAAAATGTTACAATGCCATCCAGTAGCGATGCAAATTTTTTTCTGTAAAGCTTATCCACAGCGAGCTCTAACTGCATACGCCATCCTCTGTATTCCCCGTCATAGGGGTATGTTGGAATTTCCATGACAATCCTTGATTTTTTCTTCCTGAGTAGCCTTAGAAATCTTATCGTAAAAGGATTAGCATTGTGATCTGAGCGTATATATATGAGATCATAATTTTGTTGGTCTATATAACTAGCTAAAGCTTGATAAGCAAATCTTCGCTTAATTTTACCCCAGAGAGTTCTTCCAAAAAGCACCAGTGGCTCTCCGTTTATAAACCACCCCCGGTTCCCCTCGCGCATAACCTCGTATGAACAAAGGTCTACGATAGGCCCGGCGTCGCGCAAGCCCTTAATTTGTCCCCATATTTTTTTACTAATGCCGTTGTGCTCGGCAAAACCATGGAAGACTAAAAATAAAATTCTGACCTGCTCTGTCATAGACGAATGTTACCCTAAAAACAACTAATTCTTAAAAATGTTACGTTAGGTTAACCCCTTTTTCGATAAAACTATTGTAACATACTCCAGCACGTCAAAATATATAAAAAAATAACATCTTTCTTAGGAAGTCATCTAGGATATCTATCCAAAGATCATTATCCGACATGAATGTCCTTGCAGTTTATAAAAGGCCCTAGTCTCTGACACTGCATATGATTATACTTTTTTCTCCTTATGAGCCGTTGCCTGCCGATCGATAAAGCTAATCGCTGTTCATTAAGCTCAAAAAGTAACGCTGCTAGCATTTCAAATAGTTCACTATTGAAGCTCTTTCGACGGTCCCCCTTAAAATTACGCGAGTGCAACAAATATAGAACAAATTCTAACCAAAATCCTCTGGAGAAACAGATCGACTTAGAGAGTTACCATCCACCACTGCTTTACGCTAGGGATCAAGGAAAAGAAAGACAAAAGGGATTCTAGCCGTCCACTCCTAATTACTTCAATATTTTTAAAAGCATTTAATGCTTGAGGACAGTTTGACTAATTATGGAGCGCAATAGTTTTAGTCTGCTTATCCTATGCCTATTGATGCCGGTATGCTAATCAAGGCTATCTTCTATCCGCCCCGCCATCGAGCATATGAAACGCTTCTATTAATCGCAACTGCCTTATAACAACCAATAAGAACAATAAAAAAATAAGAGTTTTGGCTGCCAGAGACCATAAATAATGTTGATCACTTTCAAATAAATGACCGTATGTCGTAAATAAAGCGGCCAATCCAGCGGACCATAAGATTGGTTTGGTTAAGTTCTTAAAAAAATTTGCTGCCGTGCTCCGAAATACGACTCGGTACATTAGCAGATAAGTGCATACGAAATTTATTGAAAAGGTAAGGGAAAGGCCAAGGGCAACCGTGTTTATACTCTTGCCAAGCAGTACCCCCACACACACGGCACCAACATTTAATACTGCTGATGCTAGACCGCTAAAGAAAAGTAGACGCGTATTTCCGACGGTCTGAAAGATGGCTCCCGAAGAGGAAAGGACAATCTGCGTTCCTACGCTAAGACTGAGCGCTTGAAAAGGTGGGATCGCGGATTCCCATTGGTCACCAAAAAAGAGCATGATCAGCTCGTGAGCACAAAAAAATAAGTATACGCTTAGCGGGAAACCAATCGAGGCTAGCACAAATGACAGTTGTTCATTGAATTTTCGGAGAAAGTTTTTATCATGTGCTACCTCGATTAAAATAGGATGCATTACTGGGCTAACCACTTGGGTAATGTTCTGCAAAGGCAGTGACATAAGTCTATAAGCTTTATCATATTGTCCTAGCCGCTCCATCCCCAGTATTCTACCTATCAGCAAGGTATCTGCATTACGAGAGAAGAAGTTAATCATATTGAATAAGAATTGGTATCCCGAATAACGGTATATGGATTTTAAGAGTTTTGTGGAAGGAATAGCATAGAATGGAAGTGGGAACTTGCTATAGGAGATTACAAAGATTATGGCGGACGATAAAACCGGGCCAATGAGCAACGCATATATTCCTCCCTGTGCGAATGCCACACCAATAGAGGCAATTCCTCCTATAGCTTGTGCAGTTACGGAACGCCATGCCAAATTCCGAAATAATTGTTCTCTATAAAATAGCGCGGAGGGAACGATTGAGGCCCCTGAAAAAAAAAGACTCAAAGCGAGCCAACGACAGACTTCGGTCAATGCGGGCTGTTGGTAGAACGAGGAAAGCGAAGGGGCGATTAGCAACAACGTAACTGATAATGCAACAGATATATACAACGACCAAGAAAACAAATTCCCCAATTTCTCGCGCCTGAAATTCTTATATTGAATGATGGTACTTGTTAACCCTAAATCCGCCACCATACTCAGAAAAGCAATTATCACAGTGGCAATTGCTATAATTCCAAACTGCTCAGGTGATAGAAGTCTAGCTAATATGGCCGTCACAACTAAAGACATGACCACGCCAACATATTTTGCAATGGCAGTAAAAAATATCCCAGAGGCCATTTTTCTTCTTATACTAGCCATCTCTTTCAACTTTTGCTTTTCAACAACAATATCATAACGGTTTTCGCACTAATAAGCATCGGAAAGCGCATCACTGTGCGTTTCAAGAGTTTGAAACGTGCAAGAATATCCATCTGGTAGCCTTTTCGTAATGCAGCGTTGAGCATTAGCGTTACATAGCGCTTCACTAACTGTCGTTTTTCGGTCTCATCACGCTTATAGAATGCCAATAAATCTTCCGCCGTTTGCAAATAAGCATTCATATTTTCCATTGAGAAGGAGCGTGTCATGATCGAATTCATTCTATAGCGTCGCCAAAACAGCCGATCTGCCATGTAAATCACGCGCCTCGCTTCTAGAAAAAGAACGGATGTAAACCATTCGTCTTCGTGCAGGGCACCTTCTTTAAAACGTATCGCGTTATCGGTAAGAAAAGCACGCCTGATAACGAGCAAGCAGACTGACGAGAAATACTCACCATTATCTAGCAGTTCCTTAAACATTTGATATCCTGGTTTTACCAGCGCTGGAACAGTTAAGCTACGTTTATAGTGATTTAAATCTCTCCTTTGTGAAAGATCAAAATCATCGCTGAAGGAAGCGCCGTCAAAAAACGTGAACTCTGCATTTGAAGATTCGAGAACTTTTAAAGCCTGGCTGAGCAAATTCGGTTCAACTCGATCGTCACTATCCATAAAATAAATATATTTTCCCACCGCGAGGTCCATGCCCCTGTTTCGGGCCGATGAAAGCCCTCGATTTTCTTGCCACACCTTTCTAATCCTCCTGTCCAAATTGTGGTAATAATCTATTATCGCCTGGCTCCCATCCCAAGAACCGTCATTTACGACGATTAACTCGAAATTGGTATAATCCTGTGCTAAAACTGATTCGATAGCCTCCTTAAGGTACTCTTGCGTATTGAACACGGGCATTACTATGGAGATACTTGGATTTATCATACTGATTCCCATTTATTCCCCTGGATACTTCTGCGCTTAATAGCACGCGCAGGGTTACCCGCCACAATAGTATATGGATCGACGTCCCTGGTTACCACAGCACCTGCTGCGACAACAGCATGTTTACCAATAGTAACGCCGGCTAATATCACCGCGTTGCCGCCTATCCAAACTTCATCTTCGATCACGATAGGATTGGTTTGAATACCCTGTAATGAAATTGGTATTGTTGAGTCCTGATAACGGTGATTAAGTCCACTTAGAAGAACATGTTGAGCAATTATGACATGATTGCCAATGGATACCGGTCCTATAACCGTACTCCCAATCCCCACTCGTGTGTGTTCTCCGATACGAACAGGGCCGACCGCATTGTTTACCACGCTGTACGACTCAATAATTGACCTCTCTCCCAAACTAAAATCGCTAAACGGCACAACATCCATTCGTGCTGATCGATATATGAACGAACCTCGCGCACGATGAATATAAAAGCATCGAAAAATCCGCACGTACCAACGAGGTCTTGCCAACAGCGGGTTCATCAGAAAAGCATGAGCTTTTTTCTTCAGCCAAGGCCTGGATGTAATAAACTTTTTCATGCTAAGCTCTGCAATATTTCTATGTATGTATTAAGTGTTTGATGTGCCGTATTATTCCAACCAAATTTTTGGGCGTGCGTTGACCCCACATCGACCAACAGATCGTATAAGGTGGTATCACTTTCTAGCACAAGCATTGAATCAGCTATTTGCTGGCTACTTCTGGGATCGACCAGAATCGCACAGGAACCTGCAATTTCTGGAATTGCAGAGGTGCTAGAACTAATTACAGGAGTACCGCAAGCCATTGCTTCCAAAATCGGTAGCCCAAAGCTTTCCCGTAGCGAAGGGTATAAAAAACCAAACGCACCGTTGTATACTGCAACCAACTCTTGGGAACTTAAATAGCTCTTCACTTCTACAAAATCGCGTATAGAGGAAAGCCCCAAGCGAGTTAAAAGCTGATTAAGATAGCTTTCATCCATATCCGCCACCACTAGTTTCTTTTTAGTTTTACTACACTTAAGGTAGTTAGTAAAGGCGATTAAAGTCGTCTCCAAATTTTTTTTAGGGTCTCTGTTGCCCAGCATTAGCCAGTATCCTTCATCCTCCAATGTTATATTTTGAGAATGGGATTTTTTATTCAACACTCTAAATTGTTCTCCAACTCCATTATAGATAACTTTAAGCTTGTTCATGACTTGCGGAAACCTATCCAGAACGTTTCGGCGTTCAAAATGAGAAACTGTTATAATTGCCTTCGCTTTACGAATGGCCATTGGAGCGAACATGCGTCTATACTGTCTTCCTAACTTTTGATACCATGAAGCAGAGTTCCCTACCTTGGGCTCCATGAAAATAACATCGTGAAGGGTAAGCACCATCGGGCAGGGTAGCACCATCGGTGCTGTGTTGGATGTGCAATGTAAAAGGTCCGCCTTTAATTTCAAGACAAGCCATGGCAAAAGAATCTGTTCGAAGATGAAATAGTTTTCACTCGGGAGTACTTCTATTCTAAAATTAGCCGTTTCCTGAAGGCATCGGTCGGGACCAGGGCCAACGGCGATGACATAACGATTTTTCGTGTCCAAAGATTGAAGTCCACGAATCATTTCCAACGCTACTCGATCCATCCCGTGCTTTTTACTCCTGAATATTCTTTGCGCTTCTATTACGATTGTCTTCATCTGGTATTCCGTGAGGTGTATGTATAAATGTTTTATTCGCGTTATTGACACTACTAAAGCTACGCAAAATTGCCATGAAGATAAAGGGAAGATTGGCCACTGATCTTAGTGTTCGAGTAGTGTAGTACTTTTTTGGAACCGCTAAAAACAGGGCGAAAACGTAAGCTATTAAAATAAAAAACCATTTTGTATCCCTCAGAGGAGCTATTGGCTGCAATAGAAGTATCCAAAGTATGAGCAATCCCAACAAAATCACCCTTGGAGGCAGTGACCACTGCAAAAATTTATCAAGAAGCGGAAGGTTTCCTTGCCGTAAAATCGGGCCCAATCGATTAAGTGTAAAAAGGAACGTTTCCCATTGGGATGCAATCCAACGTTTACGTTGGTTAGAGAAGTCTTTTCTATTATGAACTTTTTCATCCTTGACCAGCACGTGAGGTAGGTATTCGATGAATATCCGATCCTGGAGCAGGAGAAATTCTAACTCCTTATCTTCCCCCATCGAATGAACTTTTGGCATAGCTTGGGTAAACCATTCCATATTGAAGACCATCCCTGATCCAATCAGAGCCGAGGGCAAGCCTAAGTTAACATGCCCCTGACGAAAAATTGCATTATTGATTTCTTCACCGATTCCGTCGAGATACGCTAGATCCGTATTGTAGTTTTTTGCTATCCTATGGGTTTGAATGGCCATTGCCCCATTAGCTAAAGCTTCGTTGACGCGTTCTAAGAAATCCGGATCAACGATATTGTCCGCATCTAGGATGACTACAGCATCAAAACCATCCCCCGAATAATTTTTCAATGCTAATTTCAATGCGGCTGCTTTGGAACGGTTCAAATAGCTGGGAATGAGAACATCTGCTCCCAGCTCATGTAGTTCCTTATTTGTCGCCTCACTCATGGAATCAGCGACGACCACTATTTTAAAAGCGGCGGGAGGATAGGTTTGCTGAAAAAAATGTTTTATACTTTGTATGATTACAGCATCCTCGCGATAAGCAGGAAATATCACTAAAAATCTATTTCGGAGATCTGTCATCGGGTATATCTTATTCCGTTTTATTCGGCTGGCGATGGAAAATATAAGAAAATACACTACCCAAACGGTACAAATTAAAAATAGGATAATATCTATCAGTATGAAGATCACTTCCATATTATCGAACCTTTTGAACCCATGAAATTCCGGACCCCATCCCGCGAAGATGTGCGCCCAGTAATGTTAATTGACCTTGAATGGTGAGTTTCAGTGCTTGCCACATGCCGGCGAGAAAAACCAAATATATTAATGCGAAAACCTTATCGCTACCCTTGCAATTACGGGCCGCAAAAATTATTCTATTCCTGGACAAATAAAACATTTTTAAAGGCGAATCGCGTCCTGTTGAAGCACTTTCTTTGTGATAAATGTGAGCACCTGGATAATAAAATAGCTCATACGCCTGCCCTATAGTTACGGACCAGTCCAGCTCCTCGTAATATAGAAAATAAAATGCTGGCATCTTTCCTACTCGCTGGATAACTTGCTTAGGCAGCATCATTGCAGCTCCGTGTAGGTAAGGTATCGGCCTTAATTCATCATATTGCCCCTTGTCCAGCTCGCCATAACCTAATTGCTTGTTTCTCAAGGTGAGTTTACTGAGCGGTGTGCTCCCCGCAAATTGCAGCGTGTTTTCGGGTTCGCCAAAAAGGATTTTAGGGCTAAGCCCGCCAACCCAGGGGTGCATCGTGAGAAAAGTCATCATTCCAGCTATTTCTGCAGAGGCTTCTTGGGGAAGCAGCGTGTCATTATTTATAAAATAAAAATAATCCCCGACTGCAATATCAATCCCTAAATTGTTTCCGCCCGCAAAACCCAAATTTTCATTATGATAAAGTCCTTTAATACTAGGATACCTCATTTTGATGGCCTCAAATTCGTTATTTTTCGAACCATTATCAATTACGATGATTTCATGGGAAAATTTTAGGTTGGCTTTATAAACGGAATCGATTAGCTCTAAAGTGTCCGAAATCCCATTAAAGTTGACGATGATAAAGCTCAATTTAACTTTATATTTATCCATTTATTTCCCTTTCCATCCACGGCATTATCATCAGTATTCCCATCAAAATGTATACCGTTTGTCCCGTGGGAATCTGGTGAAGCACCTCATTACCATACCCTGCAACCATGATACCCGCAAGACCCGATGTACAGGCCATCGTTATGATTCGAAGCTTTTGATCATTTATACCGAATAAAGAATAATAAAATCCATACGCTAATATCAATAGGCAAATCCCCACATAAAATACCAGCCCAACCACCCCTGTTTCTACCCAAATAAACACGAACGATGAATCAGTAGCTGTTCCGTAGAGTGGGTGCTGAATATCGGTATGTTTTGAAGAACCCAATCCTAGACCAAAAGGTAGCGATTTCAGTACAACACTCATCTTCGCCTGATTTTCTAATCTAACTTGGAATGACGCATCCTGCGACAAATTGAATGCCGTGCGCATCCGCCTGATCTCCGCAATACTGTTACCTATCGTGGTATAATAAAAAAATAAAAATGCTCCCAACAAAATGGCGGCTCCCATAAATAGCAATTTCCATTCCTTTAATAGCAGTACAAGAACGGAAAATCCCACAAAAGGAATTGCTATGGCGGCTCTAGTCCCGGAAACGAACATCCCCCAGAGGGCTAACGCCGCGGCCAAAGTATAGATCAAACGAAATGGGTTGTTGCGGTCCATTATAGCAATCGTACTAAAAATAACAAAAGCAAATCCCATATGACATCCGAAATTAGCAGCGTCCGTAAAAAATGAAAAATAACGAACCCCACTATAGATTACATGGGTATGTGCCCCTTCTGTATAAAGCCAATGGCTTTCGGGCCCATCAAAGCCAATAAACTTTTGCCCCAACGCTTTGATAGCGGCAAGTATGACCAGAATCGCCCACAGCCTCAAAAATGCCTCGACGTGTTTCACACTGTTTAACTGGAACATGACCAATAGTTGGAAGAGTACGATGTGAAGTCCAATGTTCCGGACTGTGGTTGCCCAATTGGAAATCGTGGAGTATGGATTGACAATTTGAAAAATACAATAAATCATCCATGCTACACAACAAATAAAAAATGGATTCCAAATGACTTTGTTCCACCCGCCACCAGCGATATAACGTATGGAGAGCACGAGGAAGTTTAGCAAGATAAACAGATCCAGAATTAGTCCCATCGGTATTGGGAGATCCACGTATCGAGCTAATCCTGGCAGCAAGAAAGTTGACACATATAACAAAGCAAAACTGAGACGTGGCAAACAGATCGTTAGAGCACCTAGCGTGACAAGCCAAGGCATCAAGAACGATAGAGCTGCCATTTCCACGTGCCCCTCTACGATTAGCGCACTCCCTAGAATAGTGCCAAGCCCGAGTAGCATCGGCAACAACCAAGGAATAAGTAGAGTTGACTGGGAGCCGTTAAGTTTCATTAGTCCTTAGAAAAAGTTAATCCTAAATTGCTAAGCTGATATTCAAACTTTCTCGCTAGACTATATGGCGGCAAGAGACCCGTAAATTCCTCAACTGTTGATTTATCGGCATTGGTTAGACATATCCATAGGGGCACCTGGGCAGCTCGATTCCTTAAGTCTTCGAGTAATAAATCGTATTCTGATCTCCAAAAACTATCGGCCCTTAAAATCAATAGGTTCACCATTGCTTCTTGAAGATATTCAGTGGGCAAAGGAGTCGTTCCTAGAGGATTATGACTGATCATTCCAATATCAATACTCTCAAAGCCACGTATTGGATCCATATCGATCAGGAACCCTCTAGAATCGCTATGGAAATCAGATCCCGCAAATTGTGTACTTATCCCCAATCCCATCTCTGAAAAACGCGTTTCCAAAAGGCGGGATACGCGACGGGCATCTTCTGTGGGGGCCAGTCCCATAAGGTTTATAAAATTAACCTTTCTATCGCTATTGAAACGTCCATACAGCTGATTTGCCAATATTAGTGAAGATTTTTCATCAGCTTCGGGTGTCTTTTGTGCAATTATTGGATTTGCAAACGCGGCAACGACTTTCGTTTTGGTGATACGCTGTGTCCGGGTTCGATCCCTTAAGGTACGATCTAATAACTCAAACATAACTCCAGTACCCAGCACAAATAACAATGACCCTATAAAAGCAACCAATACTTTCTTTTTTCGCGGGCTAGGCAAAGAGTTCAAGGGGTAAGTAGGAGGATTGATCACTTTGAGCGTCGCGGAATTCATTTCAAGACTCTTTAACTTCAAACGCGCTGCGTTTAAGCTTGAAAGAATCGATAGGTAAGATTGTTCGATAAAGGAGATACTTCGCTCCTTTCTTTTTAACACGGATCCGATGGGTGAAAAATGGGTATATTGGTTGTCCAAATTCCGTTTGAACTCATCAACGACCCTTACTTCCGCCTCGGCGCGTTTAAACTTCAATAGCTCTTGTACCCATTGTTCCACGTACTTAGCATTTGCATAACCCTCTTTTGTATATTGACGAGCAGTATATTGTTCCATAAACTCTTTAAAGCTACCTTCTTGCTGGGCAAGTTCCTTGCTAAAGGAAGTCAGGATTTCGTTTGAAGGCTTACCCAACGAATCTGGCGAAACGGTTTTGAGCTTGGCAATATCATAGTTTAAGTCCGAAATACGATTTAAGCGCGTAAGAAACTCGCTGTTATTCTTTATAGCGTTCATGTTTGCATCCATTCCGATCTCCAGCTGCGCTATAGCAGCTTGCGCGCTATTGTAACTGGAAAGAACGTCTTGATTTCTCAGCGCAAACTCTTTATCTAAAACCGTTATAGCCTCTGTTTGCTTGTCGTAGTTTATCACTCTGTTCTGCACATTATAAGCCGTAAGGGAATCTTCCTGCCCGCGTAACTCCTCGCCGACGCGAGCTAATTCAGTTTCGAAATATCGAATCACATTGTTTGTCTTTCCGTATTGAAGTTCACGATATTCCTCTGGATAAATCTTATTCAAAATATCAAGTGTCTGGAAGGCGATGCTAGGATCATCCGCTTGATAGCTGATATGAAGCACGTCGCTGTTTTCTACTCTTTTTATATGAATCTTTTCTTGCAATGCGGTATAACTAAAATAGGGATGATTCCAATTGGTCAGTCCATATACAAAATTGTTCCTGTCCGCCACTTCATAGGCTAGTAGATTCGCTACAGTCTTTTCTACAGAAGTTTTATCGATTAATGCACGTACATCTTTGGGCGTGATGTCCAAAAGTTGACGATAGTGCTTTGCTTTGATATACAAATTATCTCGGTCAGGACTGCCGTAGATCATGCAGTTGGCATACAGATGTAAGGAAAGCTTCTTAAGGGTTTCTTTCGAATTAATGGTATTGATTATATTCTGGATGGAGTTATTCAAAATATTCCAATCTTGAGCAGAATTGGTTTCCGAGGGATCGCTTCCATATCCCGAGATTACCCCGGTATATACTGTCGTATCGGTCTCATATTCTAGGTCGGCATTGCGTGTTGCATAGATCGTAACCAATGTCACAACCGAAGGCACTAAAATAAGCCACCATTTCATTCGAAACATGAGGCGCAAGATATAGGTGAGTGCGTTCATGATTAAAACGAGATTATTTTTGTATTGCTCAATATTTCTAAGATAAGCACTTCGTTCCTTATTTTATACTCATTCATTTTTAGAATATCGAAAGCTTCCGTCTCGAGCTTTTTTGCCGTGCTTAGATCTGTGATGGTCGCATTACCCAATCTAAACTCATTTTCTAGCATCTTGTAATTTGCTTCGGCGATGTGGTATTCTTCTACTTTCTTCTGAAGCGTCTGCATTGCAGCCTTTGCCGAAAGATAAGCATTGACGATACGGATCTTTTGCTCATCTAACCATTTAGCTCGTTCCAGTTCCGTAAATCGACGCTCCATCTTTTGCCGCTTCACTCGGTTTCCTCGATCGAAAAGATCGTCTAGGGGCACATTGACACCAGCCGTACCGTACCAAGAACTCTGGGTTACCCCAGAGGATTGATAAAATAGCGGTGTAAATTCATTTGTGAAGGCTGAGTTAACTGCGATATTACCATATTGCCAAGATCCCCCTACACGGAAATATTTCAGCCAGCTTCGTTGCTCACTGGTAAGTTGGTTGTCTTGGACCTCCATTTTTGCTTCGTACATTTCAACGCTAGGACTCTTTTTCGCGTTTTCAAAAAGAGTATCTAAGGGGGGTAAAATCACTTTGGATAAATCCACAATGTCAATAGCTTGTTTTGGTGTAACTTGCTGTTGACCAGTTGCCACTAGCACCATTAGGCATAGTAAATACGTACAAAAAAATGATCTCATATTAAACATTCTTCAAACATCGGCCTTTTGCACGAATGCAAAAAACGTTTTAAACAAAATTTTTAGATCCAGCGGAAATGAGTAGTGCCTCGCATAATGAATATCGAGTGCTATACGTTCTTTATTGGACAGCTTTCCGTTATCTCCACGCTTCTCCACCTGCCATAGCCCCGTAATTCCAGCCGGAGCCATAAAGCGTTCGACGCTGTCATCGGTTGTAAGCATTTCGGCTTCATACAGCGGCAGCGGTCTATTACCCACAATCGACATATCCCCAATCAACACATTAAACAGTTGAGGTAACTCATCTAAACTGTATTTTCTTAGGACCCTACCTACTTTTGTTACTCTAGGATCCTTTTCCAGTTTAAAAAAAGTTGACTTTTGTTGTCGGAAGGCCGCACTGGCCCCTCTGAAAATTGCCTCATCGTCGATTAAAATATCCTCAGGATGATCCCAGGTTAGTTCTTCAGGACTCAGGACAAGCGAATTTATTGGCTCACTCGCCTTAGACTGCGCGGGTGCAGCATATTGATTCAGCGCCATATATTCCTTTAAGCGCGTATCAGCGTCAGAAAACATCGATCGAAATTTAAAGAAGTTGAACATTCGATATCCCGACCCTATTCGCTTAGACACGTAAATTACCCTACCAGGGCTTTCCAACTTTATGGCTACAATAACAGCAAAGAATAAGGGCATCAACAATAGAATTAATGTAGCAGAGAGAATGATGTCGGCGATTCTTTTGCCAATAGGAATGGTAAAGGCAGGTGGCGCCGAAAGAGGGATGCTAGGATCATCGTGAGTCAGATGAAGGGTTTCGAAATGGAGAAAAATAAACTTCTTTAATGATCTAAATACGTCCTTATCGGCGGAGGTACTAATAATGCTAGAAACACCTATGTCTTGGTATGCTTTCTTTCTCGCCTCTGTCAACAGATCTGTTATCGGCAAAATGATCAGCGATGGAAACTGCTTTGAAATTTGACTTAATATGCAAATATCTTGCTCGGAATCAACTGTTTCGAGATAGAACAGCACTCGATAGGTTCCCTCTCCGCGAGAGGCTAGATGCGATCTACAAGAATCTACATCCTTGAAATAATAGGTATCATTTTCAGATAAATTTTTGAAATTTTTCTGGAACGATACATCTAGGCTATTAAAATCACCAAGAAAGATATAATCACAAAATCCAGACATTACTTTAAGGCTTTGTTGATCCTCAATCTCAATTCCATCGGATTAAACGGTTTCAGTATAAAATCATCCGCACCATTCTCTAGAAGCTTAATACGAGTTGCTGTACTGTCCTCCCCGGAAAGAAAAATAACTGGGATGTGTTTGAAAAGCTCATTACCTTTCAAAAGCATCAAAAATTCAAACCCGTTCATTTCAGGCATTGAATAATCGGATATAATTAAATCGACCGTATTTTTATTATGCAACCATTCCATTGCTGAAACCGCGCTTAATACGGTATGCGTTTCATAATCGTTTCCCAAATAGATAGATATGAGCTGTCCAATTGCCGGTTTATCGTCTATAATAAGTATTCTTTTCTTCATTTTTTCTTTTTTAAAGCAATGTGGGATTTTTGCTTTTATGGATAGCAAAATATACTAGCAAATCTCAAGGGTGTTACCCTTAAGATTTTCGCTAGCATCTCATTATTTGGATTGGATATTATTTCTGAAAATCGTTGTACCATCCTGTCTGAATCACACCGCCACTTTTCGCCCATTCCATAAACTTCGGGTAGTGCTTGGTGATGTCTCTGCCCTCGGTAGGAAATTGAAAGGAGATTGGTACAGATAGTGCCCAAGGTTCGCCCATTTGCGTTTTGAAAATGTCGCTAACGCTCACATCGCCTGCTTTTACCGCCTTTTCTTTTAGGGCAATGTTCATTTTATCGGTAGCCGAATGACCCACCAGGTGGATCTCACTTCGGCCAGCACTATTTTGAGACTCGGTAAAAATAAAGGGGTTGAGCGCTTTTTGCGTGAAACCGTCCAGAGGCGCATTAAATTCAATTGTAATATCGAGTTCTATTGGCTTAAACGAACCATTCTGCGTTGATATGAACGCTACTTGTGAGATTCCGAATGCGCGGTGAGCATCGCCCACCAATCCTACCACGGCATACCTTTGGTCTTTTTCTATTCCTTTAGAGTCCAAGGAAAATGCTTGTCCCAACAGGTCGCTTCTAGAATAGTTAACAGACTTAATATTTCCCACTGGAATTCCATCCAACTGTATTGCTGCTGCAAGTCGTCTGGCAGCTCCAACAGAAGTGATTTTTGCTGAAAGCTTAACTTTTAATACTTTATTTTCTCGATTTTGAGTTTTCACCACCCTAATTTCTACCCCGAAATCATTCATATCATAATCCCCTTTCTTAGGCCAGTTATCTTCGAAAGCAAATGTATAGGGCTCCAAGGCTACTTCTGGTGGCGTCTGATTCTCCGGATTGCTCCCATTTGCGTCATCATTATTTCCGCCCTGGTTACACGCGTTTGCTGGAATTTCTAGTGTCGTTTGATCCAAAGGAACTATGGTGGCAGGTGAGGTAATAGTATACTTTCTATCCCACTGCCCGTTCGGCGTATGTTCCGAGCAAGCAATCTGAACGTTTCCTACATAATTCAAGGCCTCCCAGCCAACAATTTGAACCTTACTCATACGAACAAGCGCAAAATTATTCCCTATCCCCTCTACAAATGATTTATTATCTGAGAAATAGGCCGTCTCTTTTACATCCATGATTGCAGTTGCTTCCAGCGTATATGTGGTGCCATTGGATTGCAATGTACCGATCGACAATAGCGCGCCACTGGCTACCTTTACTTTGGCGCCATTGTTGATAAAAGTCGCTATTTCGGTATGGCAATTTGTCAAAAGAGTCGCGTTGGTCAAGTTTGCTGCCGACACCATCAAAGTACCTTGATTTTGGATAAGCGTAGAAGATGTGGTACTTTCGATTTTCCCGATAATTGCCTTACCAAAATTGATTAAACTTCCATTAGAAATGGAAGCAATACGTACAGTCATCTCTCCAAAATTTCTATAAACAACTTCGTTAGTGATTGAAAGGGCGTCCAGTTCAATACGACCATAACTCTCTAAAGAACCCTGTGTATTTTGCTTTATGCCAGCAAGTTTTACACTTCCTTTTTGCATAACAAATAAACCGTTCGATGCACCAATATCCAGGGTGTTGTGCGGCGCATTCCAGACTCCTTCAACATACACCAAGGCGTTGGTTGAGCCGTTATTGGCTATAATGTTTCCCGTAAACGTCGAATTCTCTTTGACGACATAAGATTTGTTGGATTGTAAGGATACATCATTTGAGCCTGAGATTGCAATAGCGTCGGCAGGCACTTGCCTTGCACTTACCGCACCTAACCCACCTAGAGCAACCGTCTTTGGTTGATCCGAAGTGCTCATGCGAATTTTACCAGAACCCTTCAGGTTACTGCTTAAGAGACTAGATTGCTTCAGAACAGCTTCAGTTACCTTTAACATTGTTAAAGAGGAATTGCCTTTCGGATCAGTCTGCTTTACATAGATATATTCTAACGACGACGGTATATCGATCTTATCCAAGTAGTCCTTTCCAGCTTTAGCTAGCCCCGCTCCCAGCAATTGGGCATTTTCAGCAAAGAACGGATCGCTATTATACAATTCAATCAAATAATCAAATTTTCCATCGTACTGATCGTTAACCGAAATATTGATCTCAACTTCTTTCGTTGTTGACCAGTTGAAGTTTTCAGGAATATTAACTCCAGCAGGGAATAAAGAATTAGACTCGTTTTTCTTTTCTTCATACAGATCTTCAATCTTACTGCAAGATGCAAATAGGATTGGAAATAGCATTAATCTTAAAAATAGCTTTTTCAATGTGATTCAATATTAAATATTTTGGTGACTACCTAGAGGTCACGTTTTATAGGGCAAAGATACTTTTTTAATTTATAAAATCTGCACGCTTACAAGTATTTAACCCCCATATGTAGAGTAAAAGCCACAAAATAAAAGTGCGGGCGTTAAAGCCCCTCTACTCGCTTGGCCATTTAACAAACATGCACAATAACATGGAAGAATGTGGGAACTAGCAGCTGGCATTACCCTGCTAATAAGTCTGATCGTGAACTCTCCATCTATTTATCAGGCATTCTTAACAAAAGTTGATCTTAAATTCTTTATATCCGCTATTTAAACACCGCTTTACACAAAAAATGATTAGTATTATTTTCCCCTTTAAACCGAAACTTAGGATGCATCTGCGAGACCAAATATTGGTTCTAAGGCATAAATTATAGTGAAGCTATAAAACAAAGGTTCAAAACTTGCAGTTTAAGCGCGCCAGCACGGCGCCCACAGGGCGCATCCGCACTTCAAATCCCGTCTGCCAATAACATTTTTCAAAATTTGAATTATATTAAAAGAAGATCAGACGAATGCCACTTTGAAAACGAATACAACAGAAAGAATACTTGCTATAGTAAAAACAAAGAAGAACAGAAAATTGCCTGACGAACTGCGATCGTCAGGAGAGTAAAACGTACCAATCAACATTGACCATGTGCAATGGTAGAATAAATGTGGAATTAAATAATGAAATAAAAAAGCCTAGCAAAGAAAACGCTAGGCTCTTATGAGCCACTTAAACCGGGCGGCAATTCGGCTCCAAATCATTTATTAATAATACAAGATCAGAAAAAATTTAGATTTAAAAAACCCGACGTTGCTTAGGCGCCAGGCTTATTAATTAACCTCTGAAATTCATTATAAATATACCAAACTAATGTTAAACAAAAAAGTCTTACCCACAATATATAAAAACTCTACCTGTGAAAACTATAGAGTCACTAATCAAGCTATTTTATTGATGTGGCGTGATGAAAGAAGGGTTACCCAGATAGGAAACAAATAATGGAGAGACGGGGCCGTCAAATGAAATAATGCCTGAGGAACAGCGAATCGTCAGGCTGAATGGAAACATTGCTCTTCGAAAACAATGTTTGTTTAAATATAATAAAAATTCTAAAAAAAGCCCAGCGCTTGAATGCGCTGAGCCAATTACTTAACATATCATTGAAATCCTATCTCAAATATAATAAAAACACCGATTAAAACGAACCCTAACCACCGATGATTAGGGTTTAGCAAAATAATTAATCGGCCAAGGGAGCCCTAACCTACGTTCCGTCTTAATGTGATATTTAAGGCAATCAAAAATATAAATAAAGGATTAAATTAAAGCTAAAAATCCATAAATTATTTGTTAAATAAGTGTGTTAAAAAACAAAAAAGCTGAGTAAACAAAACTCACGAATTAAACACTGAATAAAACATTAAAGGTACTAAGCGGAATCTCCATATAAAATTAGCCTAGCAAATGTAGGTATGCTAGACTAAAAAGGGCCCAATAACCTGGGAGGCTATGAGCCCATACACACTAACTAATACCACGCAAGATAAAGAAAAATAGAAACAACCTCAAGTTGAATGTATTTTTTTATGAATATTTTTAGGGTAGCCTTAAGTAGGCTACTGGTGTTGGAAATGTTATAGACCGTTAAAGGGCTTACAACAATGTGGGCATCGCAAACTCGCTCAACAAACTTTGAATTAGACTACCACATAAGGCGAGAGTTGACTCGCCACGTATTTTTAATATTTGACAACCTTTTAAAGGTTATTGGAAGATTGTTGAAAACCGAAAGAGGGAATTAGGATTATCAGGGACAACAATTCAAAACAGATGAACCGACGAGAATAACCACCTATCGTGCCGAGATCAATTATAGATAAATAGCCCTCGATCTACAGTGGTTGCATAAAATTAGCAGTAATGACTGGGTGTTGTAGGCGAATGTCATGTTAAACCGAAATCCAAGAAAATTAAATTTTCCAAGAATTGAGGTACAAAGATTCATCTTATAACTGCGGGGATAATGAAGCACGAGGATATATTAGCGTAATTTAGATTATAATCTTAAAATTGAAGAGGAATGTTCATCCATTAAGCAATACGGATCAAAATAACCGAAAGATCTGCGCTGGCAATCCGGACAGAAAGAGACTTGTTCCATAATAGGCCTCTCTTACTAACTTATCCACTCATAGTCACGTGTTTTTGTTTTTCGATATTATTATATTATTTTTAATAAACTGCTTCAAAACAACTAACACCAGCCTAGCGCAATGTTCGCTAGGCTCCCTTTTTGATATATCCATGCGGTAATGATATATTGAATTGAAGTCTTATGTTACATTAACGCTATGCTTCTCTGTGTAACATTTTTCTCGCGTTTCTTATTTACGCCGGACCTCCCCAAAAAAACAATAACGTTTAATCCGGGCAGGTCAACATTTGCATGATGACTTGTTCCCATGGCATGGTTTAATGCTCTAAGAATGCTATACAATTTTGCTATAAAAAGCTTTTATTCGCCATTTCGGCATAGCACGTTGGACAAGAATTTGCTAATTTTACATAAAATTTAAAGGTTTGTTATTGACGCCTAGCGTCAATAGACGGTGGACTTTTTTCGTTTTCAAATAAATCCTTAATTTTGCCTTCTATCAACTTTTTGATAGGCACACTCAGTAGTTTATGTTATTAGCCCAACTTTTGTATAAGGGGTTGGGCTAATTTTTCACATTCACAGCTAGCTCCTCCGCTTCTATTTCCTCTATGACATTCCTTTTTCTGATTGAAAGGCGCTTGCCCACAAATAATAATCTTCGGTGTTGGGTATGGTCTCTACTCATTGAATTCCAAGAGGCAATCGCAGAAAAACAACTTGAAAGACGAATACCTGGCTTCTACCAAACTCACTTTGTAATATCTTCGCCTGACTATAAAACAATTGCCACGGTCACAACTTGAAGCTTTCATTCTGCAGATGCTATCCATTTTGACAAACAAAACTTTTCTTTTAGCAAGCTATCTTATCAACGTTTTCGAATGGTTCGCCGAGAATGATTTTTGGGATTCCGCGCTGACGAGCGCTTACCTTTGCCTTAATCAGGTATCGATAAGCTACCGAGAAAACCTTAACACTCTCTTTCATGGGAGCTCAAGCTATTCCGCAACCAAACACCTAGGCGTCAAAGACTTAAATCAACTGATTTTGTATTGCAATCTTTATTAGCTCAACCATATTTTTTGCTTTAAACTTCTGCAACAGATTCCTGCGATGAGTTTCTACGGTTATTACCGAAATAAACAATTGCTCAGCAATTTGCGCAGAAGTATTCCCTTTGGCGATCGCTTGCAAGATCTGTTTTTCCCGTTTTGTCAACCTCGGAAGCTGGAATCCGGATGACGAACTGCGCAACATAATCTCCTGCACTTCTCTGCTCAATGCCAGATCCCCGTTCAGCGCTTTTTCGATACCGTCAGTTATTTCCCGTGAATCTGCATTTTTCAGAATATATCCATTTCCTCCATTTTCTAAAAATCGAAAGATTATGCTGCGTTCAGCTTGATTGCTCAATGCGATGACGATACATTGCGGCACTTTCTGCTTAATGAGCTTACAAAACTCCAGTCCGCTTCCATCGTTCAAGACAATGTCCAATAAAACTACGTCTATTTTGTTCTCTTGGATAAAATCCATGGCAGCTGATCCTTTGGTAAAAGAAAAAACTTGAAACTTAGTGTTCCTTTCTAAAAGCGATTTCAGCCCTTCCAAAATCATCGGATGGTCATCGACTATCGTCAGTTTTAATGTATTTCTATCATACATAACATTCCACATTTATCGTTGTTCCTTCGCCTTTGGTTGAAGTAATATCAACTGTTCCATTGATTAACTGCACTCTGTTCTGAATATTTTTGAGCCCCAGTCCATATATTACTTCCGATTTGTCAAAGCCGACCCCGTCGTCTTCTATGGTCAGGCTCAACAAATCGTTGTTTTGACTAATTTGTACGATCACACTGCTAGCCTGAGCATATTTGGTAATGTTGCTTATACTTTCTTGAACAATACGGTATAATGCAGTTTGCGTTTTAAAGGATATATCCTCCGAGAGATTGAATGACTCAAATTGTATCGAAAAGTGTTTTTGCGCCATGGCCTCACATAATTCTTTCAGGGCGATTTCCAAACCGATATTCTTCAAGGTTTCTGGCATCAAGTTTCTGGCGATTCGGCGCATTTCGGCGATAGACTTATCTATCTTTTCAATTACTTGATCCGTTTGAAACAATGCGTTATCAGAAATCGTCATACGTATATTGGCGAGCATTCCTCCCAAGCTATCGTGTAGATCCTGCGCAATACGCTGACGTTCCTGCTCTTCGCCCTGCAATATGGCTTGCGTCGCTTCGTACTTTCTTTGCTCCTTGATATGCAGCAGATCTTGCTGATGGCTTCGACTGATTTGGTCATTTAGTTTGTGTTGCTTTTTGTAATTTATAAACACTAGCAAGGCAATCACTAGGCTCAAAATAAGAGCAATGAGCAAAATGGTAATTCGTAGGTTCTTATTTTTACTCAGCAGCTCATTTTCTTCCTTCTGTTTTTCTAGCACATCAATTTTTCGTTGCTTATCGGCTGTCTGATGCAGAATCTCCAACTCATGCATTTTTTCTAACAATTTGTTTTGCTGGAGGCTATCGCCTAACACAGCGGCTTTCTTCATCCATTGGTAAGCCTCTTTGTATTGGCCGAGCATATTATTGACTCCCGCTAACTGTTCGTATGTTATTCTCCGGTTAACCGCTGTGGCAGGCAATACTTTTTCAGCTAGAATCAATTCTAACTGCGATTTTGCTTTATGATAGTCTTTCTGCATCAAATAAACATTATACATTCTAAAGTATAAAAGATGCAATAATTTTGTTTGCTTTGCTGCTTTAGCAAGTGCAGTGCCCTTTCTTAGACTGCTCAGGGCGTTTGGGAAATCCTGAACTGTCGTGTAATACATTGCCTCTTGAAAGTAATAATTCGGATAATGCTGTGATTTGGGAAAGGGACCAATAAGCTGCTTTGCCTTATCTAAATATACTTTCGCCGTTCTGCTATCGGGTTTATAGCAATAATTACTCACTAGGTTGAAATAGGTAATTAAGTGAACGCTATTCCTGTGTTCGATTTTATCAAGCTCGCCGAGGGCTTTTTTATGATATTCTTCAGCCTTTCCAAATTGGCCCACCGACATAAACGTCAACCCCAGCTGCGTATAGCTATATGCTAAAAGCTCAGTGTTTTTACTCTTTTCACTCAGGGGAATACACTTTTCAGTAAGCGTCTTTACGACATAATCGTAGCCCTTATCCTCCACTTGTATGTATGCATAATTATACCATGCCCTGATCAGGATGTCCGGACTGCTGGAATGCTTTTCAAGAGCAGTGATAGCCTCCTGATAGTATGACTTAGCTCGCTCTTTGTTACCTTGGTGGGAATAATGGAGCCCTTGAAAATATGCCAATATGCCTTTAGGCAATCTGTTTTTATGCGGAGATTCTATTACTAGATCCAGGGCTTGTTTACTCTTCAAACTGTCCATCTGCGCCCAATAGCCTGACAGTAACAAGGTATGATACAAGCGGGTGCTGTCGTCTTTTGTATGATCAATCTCCCTGTTGATTTTCTTTAGATAATCCTCTTCGTCTAATGGCATGAGCTGTTGGGCTTGCAATAGATGAACAAGGGATAGAAAAACAATTAAAATGCAAATCGGTCTATACACTGCTAAATAATTAAAAGGCAAATATCCAAATAAAAAGGGTGTAATTTTCAGTTTAAATAAAAACTACAGGTAAACCATTAGAAATGAAATCAAGGTTTTCACTGATTGTCTTGATTTTCCATTTTATGGAGATTTGTATCTCATCATAAATTCAAAACAAATCATGAAAAAAGTAAATGCAAAATTTGCCCTTTTAGGACTTTCTTTGGTATTGACAATGGGAACACTAGCGACCAGTTGTAGCAAAGATGATGACGGATACGAAGAGCCTACTAATGCTACAATCGATCCGGCGGTAGGCACTTACAAAGGAAAATTAACGGTATATACGAATTCTGGCGTAAAAGAATGGTACAATGCTGTTACTATCGTTACCAAAGAAGGTAGCAACAAGTTAAAATTTACAGCTAAAACGGGCGAGCCCTATTCCCTCATTAATCCAAAGACCTTTACGGTAGAAACAGGGGCATTCTTCGGTGAAAACACACAGGATATCGTCAGCTTAACAGGCAGTTTAGAAGGGATTTTTCACTTTTACGGTTCTAACAAAAATATTTCTGTTATCGCAGAAAAGCAGTCAGAGACGGAGTTACAATATCATTACGAGGGTGTAAAGCAATAAGTTGATTTTTTACAGGCTCGGGAATCAACTCCCCGAGTCAAAGATCACGACAATAATGAAGAAGAAATCGTTAATTCTTGCTATCTCGGTATTGCTTGCCTCGTGCAACCATGAGGCAGAGCAAAAGGAAGAGTCTTCGCCAAGGCTCATCGAATCAAAGGAAATGGTCACCGAGATGGCTACTATCTCCGAAGATTTCAAAATAGAGGACATCGAGGTGTCCAGCGCCGACATTGGTGATTTTCCGTTTTTAAATCTCCCTACAGGGTTGAAAGCGGCAAATGTTTTAGAAAAGAACTTTGATGTTTGTTTCTTTCCGCTAGATGGACGAATGGTGTCATTTGAGGGCCGACTATATAAGGCCAATGTCGTGGCGAGTCAAGGTGAAGACTATTCCCAACGATATTTCGAAAAAAGTATAGAAGAATACCTATTGGCGATTGGAGCCGTCAAAGTATTTGATGGGGAAATCAGCAAAGAAGAATACGAAAGGTACCATCGGAAGGATCCTAATAAAGGTGGAGCTGGCGACATGGGTTATTGGGACCAGCATATTCATTTCTACGTCGTGCGCAGTAACGACAACGGGAACATTTATATACAATACACATCCAATAATGCCGGTGGTCAGTTAAATATTCTCCAGGAAACGGTATTTGAGCAGACCATAACGAAAATAACCTCTGATAAAATTGCCGATGACTTAGCTGAGAAAGGCAAGGCTATTTTGTATATAAATTTTGACACCGACAAATCCAACCTTACAGCGGAAGGAAAAGAGGTTGTAAAGGAAATTACAGCAGCCTTGCATAAGGTTAAGTCGCTAAAGATCTCGATCGATGGCCATACCGACAATACAGGCGATGCTACACATAACAAAAGGTTATCGCAGGATCGTGCCGAGGCGGTGATGGACCATATAATTTTAGATGGCATTTCGCAGGACCGATTGATCGCTAAAGGTTTTGGTTCTGATCGTCCCCTATTCAGCAACGATACAGAACAAAATAAGGCAAAAAACCGTCGAGTCGAATTAGTAAAAATAAATTAAGGCCAATACCCTCGATTATTTTCTAATTAGTATATTATTTCATTGCGGGATATTCATGAAAATTTCTATTAGAAAATTTGATGGGTGGTTTGACGCTGTAAAAATAGCTCGCCACATAAACGTGTCATCGTTCGCATTATGCTGTTAAATTGATTAGGTATAAAATCGATGTGTTTGAGGCTTTAGATATTTTAGTGAGGGCGAAGCAGGACATGGATAGGCAACAGACCTCTGCTGTTTGTAATGTGAGCGCATCTGGGCAACAAAGGCTCAATTATGCACCCCTTCTATATATAATCAATATCCGTACGCTGTTGATTTCGATCGCATATTACTCGGTTGATTGTCGGGAAAATAGCTATATGTATTTCTAGTTAATTAATAGTTTGAATTGGTTTTAGCGGAAGTTTAGTTACAAAAGATTATTCATTAAGATGGCGGAACTAGAGTCCGCCATCTTTTGAATTTATGCCTATTCTACTTTTTATCAGCCTTGCTATTCAAATTAGTATCGGCGAGTGATGTTAAACTTTCGTCGCACGCTTTCTCTTCCTTAAGCGTGGTCAATAACAATTTGAGCGCTTCTTCGTGTTTCAAGACTTTTGCGAAGGCCGCCAGTGTCCCATAAGAAGCTATTTCATAGTGCTCAATTTTTTGAGAAGCTGCAATTATTCCCGCATCACGTACTGCGCCGGGCGCCGTTTCTTCCATGATACTCTCCCCTTCTTCGATGAGTCCCTGCATGGCGTCACATTTCTCAGTTTCAGCTTTCACGCCGATCGATTTAAAAACCTCTTGCAATCGCTCAACATGTTGTTTGGTCTCTTCCAGATGTCCAGTGATCGCATCTTTCAACTTTTTCGATGTGGCATTTTTCTCCATTTTAGGCAATGCTTTAATTAATTCCTTCTCTGCCCACAAAATATCTTTCAGCCCGTCTTCGAATAATTCTTGAAGATCTTTTGCAGCGTCCGTTTTCGCTTTTACCGTTGCCTTCTTTTGAGAAGCCGGCTGTTCATTTTTCTTCGTTTCTTTTTTAGTCGTTGTTGCCATAATTAAGATGTTTATGTTTTCTGTAGAACAAACTTTTTAATACATGGTTTGGCAACTAAATGAAATTATTGCCGAGAGCACCATCCTATTGCGCCGAACGCTAACTCCGGCAGCAGCTAGCCAACACTGGGATAGCAAGCGATAATTTGATATCATCTATCTAAAAAATTCGATTTGGCTTCCGATATCGCTGCGGAACGATGGACGGTATCGAAGATACCCCATCTGGTGCAGATCAATTATGCACTGGTGATAGGTAGCGACCGATACTCTTGCCGCCCGTGCACCGTCGCGCGCGAACATGCGCAAAGGAGAGCGGTATTCATGCTCATACCATCGTTGGAGCAGTGCAATGTAGACGGCTAAGTGCGACTTGCCTATCCGCGGGTCTTGAGCGGATTTGCGGAAAAATCGATGCAAGCAAGAAGAAACATTCATACCATCCATCTTCTTTGAATTAGAGCCTCTTTCCTTTTGATTGCTTAGCGGGTGGCTGCTGATCTTCCTGAAGTTTTTGTTTATTTTCCATCTGCACATCTTGCGCACTCTGCTGTCCGTGCTTGTCTAAATTCATTGAGACGAATTCTAGGCGCATCGAACCATCGTAAATTGCCACGGACTTAAACTTGGGATTCGCCTCCAGAGAAACTTGCCGCGACCCTTGTTCCAACATAAAAGTTACATCATGGCGATTCCCGCGTTCTAACGAAGCTATAAGGTATTCTTTGCTGTCCGGGTATTGCAGATCGCTGATGGGAAACTTCTCTAGCTCTCGAGGGAGATCGAACCCGTAATTTTCATGATAATGGCGGAATTTCCTATTACCTTCCAAATCAACTGTTTTAAAATCAAGCTGCACCCATGCCCGATAGCGCTCACCCTTCTTGTTGGTTAAATCTTTGTGTACAGCGCGCCCATGCATCAGATTGTAGGCCTCTTTTAAAGTGAAGCGATCTCTTCCGTTCACATAAAACCGCTGCTTGATGCTCTGCTGGCTCGCGCGGTTGGTGATTTTCAACTCATAGGAATTAAAAAAATACATGTCGGACTGTTTAGATTTAGAGAATCTTAGTTGGGCAGCAATTCGTTCGCCCTGGTCCTCTCGTTTAAAATTAAGCGTAAATTGATCTTGGCCTTTTTTCATAGCTTTCTGCAAATTAGCATTCATCGAATCGCCAAATCCGCTATACAATAATTGGTCTCGGAGGTATTCATAATTTTTTTGGTTCATAATAATTTTCCTTTCTTATGTTTAGTTTAACGGAACCGCTTTCATTAAGTGCTTATTCTTTATCACCAGTTGGTGGTGGCGCCCTCCTTGATCTTCCCAAAGCTGCAGTCGTAATTCTTTCCCTTTGCCCAGCGACAATTTAGGTGTCACTAGCACTACGGAATGTGCAGAACGTCGTTCCAATCGTCTGACATCACCCAAGACATATAGCGGAGGTATCTCTATTTCTTGGTGGGCCCCACGTCGCGCACGTTTTCCATCGCTGCTATAGAGCGCTAGCCGACTGATATCAAAAGGAATATAGCTCTTATTGGTAAGCTTAACATGAAAGTACATCTGATCTTCGCTGATATAAATCCCGTTAAGGCGTAGGCCAATCTGTTGCCTTTCCCGGCCGACCGACATACTAGGCACTAGCAATTGCGATACCTTTAGGGCGCGAGCGTGATACCGCTTGCGAGCCTGAGTAGCGCGATCATTGACGGCGTCTGGTTGTACAAGACCGACCTCCCAGATGAGTTTTGTGGGGCTTTGCTCGTAGGAAACATTGAAAACATGCAGACTACCATCCGCGCACAGCACGGAAAGGTTAGTGTTCTCAAAGCCGGATCCTGATGCTTTTATTTGGAGTAGGTCAGCCGCCATGGGTGACCGTTGAGCCAGAATGTCCGCGCTTCCTCGGTCAAACACCGTGATGGGATGGGCAAACAGAATATTAGTAGTTTGCTTTTCATTAATCTTTATTGTATCTCGGTGCAAACGTGCATACGTTTTTATCGAAGACTGCGCCGAACATAGCTCTGCCATCAGCAGTGGCAAGTAAAATAAAATGTTTAATAGGAGTTTCATAGCATAATGATTATTTAACAATGGATAGGTCTTTTAAAAGCAAGCGATAATCAGACTTGAGTTCTATTCTAATACGCCTAGCTCTCTTGGAAAACAGGGACTTTGCAGCCTGGATTCCGGCGCTGGTAGCCTCAGAAATTAGTGCAGAAGAGATATTTTGTCCAATTCCTATTGATTGTACGGATTGATCTGCTGATCTGATGATCACCTCCCGGTCCAGCATCTCGGGCACGTATATCCCTTGAATGCCATCAATGTCATAAACCTCTAACTTAGTATTTACGATGCGGCCATTCACATTGATGTTCCCGACGCGGATCTTCATCCGTTCACCATTTAACTGAACAGCTCCATATACGAACGTGCCTTTGGGAACGTTTACACTTCCGGCATGGTAGTCTTCTAAGAGCCTCATCTTCAGCACCGATCCATTTCCAACAACTTGATTTTCGTGGATTACGGCAGTTACTGCGTTGTGAGCGGCCATATCAGCAGAAAACACACTGGAATAAAACCCGCTGGTCAATGAAGAATCTTGCATACGCTCCTGGAGTAATGTTCCTCTACTGGAGGCTTCTCGCTCCAAGTGGTGCTGTTGCGTAAGCTCAATTTCGGAGGAGGATGCGTTTGAGGCTTCCTGCGGCCCTTGAATTTGGATAATTTTATCTAACATCGTGTTCAGCTGCTGTATTTCAGGATCTGGCTCAGTTTCCAGCGTGGAGTTTGAGTGATAAAGCGGAGTAGCTCTAGCTGGCCTTGCCATCGATTTCGGACCATCTACTTCTAAGGGTGTCTCGATCCGCTGAGCAGCGGTGGAAGAACCAGAGGGGGCATCAAAATCCGAAACTTCGTGGAGACTGCGATCCAACTCCGCCAATTTCAAATAGAGCTGTTTTTCATAATCAGGCCCCTGCTCATGCATCCCATTAGCGTGTTCACTTACTGGATATAAACCATCGATTTGTTCGGTCCAGTTGTCCATAAGTGGTTCCCATTGGTTGTAATGCTCGGCGCTGTCCTTTTCCGATTTACGGTAGTGGTCCAATTTGGACATTTCACGGTCCCTGTTGAGATCCGTCGAGGGAAGCTGCATTAGCCCTCCATGCGATGCTGTACTAGCCTGTTGGGCGGATGTCCCTGATTTCATCGCCCAAAAGATGACAGCCAGAAAAGGGGAACACAGGAATGGCAGGATAAGCAAAAGCCGTTTTTTAGCCTGTGTAAGTTTCAGCGGTAATCTAATTCTAAAAGTCATGGTAACGATTTTTATAGTGTAACAATATCAGTTTTGCGCTATCTAATAGTCCTGGGCGCTTGTTCATAATGCTGTCATGGAGATGTTTCCCCGGCTCGCTTCTGCTCAGACTGTCCATATAGCGGCAGAATCGTTGAATTCGGCGATATTCTTTCTCCATTATCGGCAGTTCGTCAGCTGGGAACGATGCCTCTAGCCAAGCAATTGGACCTGTTTTTGGAAAAACAATGCTATCCAACATTGACGGGCGATAAACAAAGCATTGAATGATGATTACTAGGAAAACAATAAGAAGAAACAGGGCAAGGCGTAGTCCTCGCCGGAGCAACATTTTCTGATCCTTCCTTGCCCGCCAATTTAGGAGCCGCTTGCGAGGAAACTTGTTAAAGAACATTAATTTTCTCATCAGTATCTGTTTTGAGTGGATAAATCTCTATTACGAACGGTCCGCCAACGCTCAATAAGAAAACCGTGGGGATTGTTATCGCTACGGGACACTCTTCTTAAGTAGCCTTCGGTAACCAACTCTCGATGTGTTATACTGCGTGGACGAATAATCTGTTGATTTGAAAAGCATCGAAAACGGTAGGGATACTTTTCCACATCGACCTGTACGCTGTCCACCCGAATGGTTTGATTGACGTTGCCTGAAATCAGGCTTGCATAGAAGCCATTTTCCTGTAGGTCATCATAAGCGCGCTTGGCACTCACATCGGCCAAGTATAATGCGTTCTGGAGATTATATTTGATGGCTTTCTCGTCCGGATCTAAGGTGAAGAAATAACGGTGGAAGCTGCGTATGTGCTCACGCGCCTCTACGGGAATATTGTCTCTGGTACTGGATGCAAAAACCTGAAAGGCCTTCCCATCGGCCAGTACATAAATACGGTCCTGCGTTCGACTTACCAGTCGGTAGGCGAATCCCAAAGCGATTACTAGTACAAGACCGCTGGAAATAATCACCAGCACCACTGTCTGTCGCAGCTGACGAAAAGCCGTATCGATATTTTTTATTTTGTTGAACATATTTATCTTTTTTTAGGGTGTCCCTTTCATTTTTTCGCGCATATAATCTTCTGAACGTTGGGGGCGTTCCTGGGGCTTATCGGAACTTGATGGAGTTCCTACAGCATCTGCAATGTGGCTGACGGCATGCTGCGCTCCTGCCAGAGCCACACCGGCGGCGCCGCCAACAGCTGCAGCTCCAGCATTTGCCGTAGTAGTGAAAGCCGTTGAAACTTGCCGACTATAGGCGTCGCCCATACCAGCACTGACAATGTAGCCAGCAACGGCGGGCACTGTAAAATAACCCACGATTCCGATGAGCAAGAAGATAAGATAGGCCACATCCGTACGACTAAAAAAGGTGTCGCCCGCATCTTGGATCTGGGCGAGATCAATCTTCAGCATATTCTCCTGTATACGGCCGATAATGCTACCAAAGATGTTCGCTACGGGCAGCCATAAAAAAACTTGTATATATCGGGCCAACCACCCGCGAAGCAGATGTGTAAATCCATCAAAAACACACAGCCCAAATACGAGAGGCCCCAAAATAGCTAGTACAATCAGCTGAAATGTGCGTAGCGTATTGATACATAGTGCGGCAGACTGAAAGAGCACCGCTAGGATCTCGCTCATCCATTCTTTAACACTGTTGCGAAAAGCGTATGACGCTTTGGCCATCGCGAACTTAATATCATTGCCAACCCCCTCCAACATCCCTTCTCCCGAGGGGGAATCATCGTAGGTATACTTATACCAGCGATCCCTATCGCCAGCACCGTCGTGCCCGACGTACATTTGCCAGGTGTCGGTTTCTTTTATTTGCTCCTTTTTTGCTCGTAA
Source organism: Sphingobacterium sp. UBA6645 (assembly GCF_002455685.1). Lineage (NCBI taxonomy): Bacteria > Pseudomonadati > Bacteroidota > Sphingobacteriia > Sphingobacteriales > Sphingobacteriaceae > Sphingobacterium > Sphingobacterium sp. UBA6645. The sequence goes on along the minus strand of NZ_DKLH01000045.1, from coordinate 111,491 downwards.
AAGTTCGCTTATCGCTTTATCTGATCTGCCAACCATTTGGCCCGTGGCCTGCACGATCGGCTGCAGGACTCCATTAATTAGCCCAACGACACTAGGAAAGAAAGCGATGCAAAAGCCAAGAGCGAACGGCCGAAGCAAGGGATAGAAGTCGATCGATTCGGCCCGCACGATATGTCGCCAAACTCGGGCACCGATATACCACAGCGCCGCAAACCCGGCGATACCTTGCCCGGCCCCGACCAGTCCGCTGCAGAGCGGGATCATTTCTTGATATAGTTGGTCGAGCACCTGCTGCAAACTCGCTATCTCGCCGGCAAGATCTTGGGCCCTGCCCCCTTGGGGTAGAGCAAAAAGTAAAAGCGAGGGTACTAAAAATCTTCTCATAAGCATATATTTTTGATAAAAATTTATCAGCGATTCATCCTTTCAACCCAGAGCACGTCATTGTATTCCTTCATGCGCTGAAGGACCAATAGCTTGTTACGGGAATCAAAGGCGTTTATCGATAGTTTGCGTTCTCTTTGTTTTTCCAGCAGTGCGTCTATCGCTTCTATCCTTTCTGAGTCGCTCATTCGAAACTTACCATCTGCAAGGATTGCAGTGAGCTCTTCCAAGGTTTCCACACTTTCTTTCATAGCCCTACCATGTACACGCGCTATATATTGGAGTTCATTGGAGTTAAAACAATCGGAGCGAATGAAGGATAGATAAGAGCGCTTGGTTTGATCCAGGAGTTGAAGCTGTAGACTGATTAGTTCGGAGATTCCGTAATATTTTTTAACCGTCGGATTAACTTTTAGCAATCCGTCAAGGAAAGCTTTGTGCAAGGAGAAATTACCCTGTGTGATATCCTTAACGCTTCCATAACCTTTCGATAGAATCTCATAGCCCTGTTTCATTTGACGTAGGACATCCTTGAACTGCGCCAGCTTTTCTACGTTCAGCAGTAATTGTGTGACTTCGTGTTTTTGACCCGAAACGTACACGGGTAAGTGAAAGATCAGCAATGCTAGGATCCACCTAGCTTTAGTTTTCATCCACAACCTCCTTCCCCAATAAAAGCCGATTAAGTCTATGATACTCGCGTTTCTTCGCCCCTTTTGCAGCTATCAGCGCATCTAAGTCCGTAACGATGGTTTTTGAAAAGGCGAACTCAGATTCCATTTCGGCTAAACAACGATCCAGGAAGCTTAAACGTTGTTGGTCGTTCATCGCCGGTTCCGATGCGTATAGAACCATTTTGAGCTTTTCCTCTCGCCTCATCCTATCTAGGTTTATTCTCGAAAATATTCCACGGAAATACTGTTTTTCCGATGCCGCCAAGGCACCATTTTCGGTTAGTTTAGCTGCAAGTCGCAGGTTATAGGAAATACGTAAATTTATTCTCTTAAATTTTTGCTCATAAGATATAGGGATCGCGCGTATCATGCCCATACGGACTCGTTCGAAAAAAGTGCGATGCTGCTCAAGTTCGGATCTTTTGCTGCCTGCCACAGCGGCCAGACCCGCGGCAAGTACATCATAACCCTTCTTGATATAATCGGAATACATATTGGCTGCGAGAACCTGTTCTAAAGAATACCGATTTTGAGTCCGCTTCTGCCGGAGCCACTCGGCGGTGTTTTGCGCGTTGGTATGGGTTACAAAACTTGCCAACAATACTGAAATAATAAGTTTCTTATCCATAGGATTCATTTTTAGTTTAGTCCATAAATAGATCGGAGATGTTGGTCGTCCAGTACATTTTTTTGCCGATTCAAACGCAGGATATTGGTCTGTTGGTTGAAAACTTTCATGTCAAAGTAGTTCGCTTCCATGCGCTCACGCACCTGCTCGATCAGCGATAGACGCTCAGCATCGCTCATTTGGGTAGTGAAAGATTGGATCACAAGGGTAAGCATGTCGACATTCTCCATACAGTCTTGCAAAATGCCTTGATGAACTTGTTTAATGTGGGCCTTGTCCGCCACACTAAATAGCGGATCTGAGGAGAAGTTCCTCCAGGCCCGTTGATATTCTTGAAGAATCGATTTCTGCAGGGCTGCCATTTCAGTAATCCGGCGATAATACCGGATCACAGTTTTCACCCTCGTTAGTTCATTGTAATATTCACTATAAAGCTGGCGCTGACGTTCAGACCATTGTGTGATTTCTTGAAGTCGAAGTTTAGAGAGCTTATTTTCTAATTCTTTCTGAGCGTTCTGCAGCCATATTGTTTGGTTCTGAAGCCGCTGCACCCTTAGGTCGACCGCTTTGATGACCCTCTTGATCCCAGCTTTAATGACCTGAGCGATCGCCAGCTGGCTATATCCCTGCGTTATGGGAACACAAACGAGTAGGCCGATCAGCAGTATTTGTGCGAATTTTCTATTTTTCATATCAATCTCCTAGTTTTACCTGTCCGCTTCTAATGGCATTAGCTAAGTTGCGCACCCCGCTATGCAGGCTGCCGCCCGCCAGACGTACATACTCGCTGAGCATCAACTTTTCTTTCTGCTCGGTACTGAAAATCAGATATTCTTCCAAGGACACCTCCGTACGAAACACTCTGCTTACCACTCCTCCTAAACTGATAAATACTTCCTTGTATTTTAATTCCGGATCATTGGAGCGGTTCAGAGAAAGCACCTGGGCCTTTTCCTTTTCCGTGAGCCCCAAGAGCTCTTGGATATGATCGAACTTATTCTGGTATTTGCTCTGATCGAGCAAGATTTTGCAGTCGCTGTTGTTTATGATAGCCTGTTTAACGACCGGCGAAGAAATGATATCATCAACTTCCTGTGTAACTACAATCGCTTCGCCATAAAATTTTCGAACCGTCTTGAATAAATATTGTATATACTGGGCAAATCCTTCCTTCATTAGCGCTTTCCATGCTTCCTCAATTAGGATTACTTTGCGAATGCCTTTTAACTTACGCATCTTAGAGATGAACACTTCCATAATGATCAAAGTAACCACTGGGAAAAGAATGGGATGGTTTTTAATTTGATCCAGTTCAAATACAATAAAGGGCTGCTGAATAAGATCCAGATTTTTTCGTGCGTTCAGCAAGTAATCGAACTCTCCGCCTAAATAGTATGGTTTTAGAACATATAGAAAGTTGTCCATATCAAAATCTTGTTGCTTGACATGTTCTCTTCTTAGCTGATTGTGGTAAACCTCTTTGAGATATTCGTAAAAAGTATTGAACGACGGAAAAATATGGGTGTTAGCCCCCAAATACTCGTAGAATCCGGTTATCGCATTGGATAAGGCAACATATTCGGATCGCCTAAATGTTTCATCATCTTTTTTCCAGAGTGCCAACAGAAGCGATTTGATGCTCTCTTTTTTCTCGGTATCCAATGAATCGCTCGCCTCCAGATAAAAGGGGTTGAATTCAAGAGGCTGCTGTTCACTATAGGTGAAGTAATAACCTGAGACCATCTCGCACAGACCCTTATAGCTGTGTCCAACGTCAACTAACACGATATGGCTGGACTGCTGCAAATAGGTACGCACTAGATGATTTGTAAAAAATGATTTGCCGCTTCCGGAGGGTCCAAGAATGAACTTGTTTCGGTTCGTACAAAATCCTTTTGTTATCGGCTCATCGGAAATGTCCACGTGCAGGGGATTGCCTGTCAACCGGTCTCCAAGCCGTATTCCTACCGGACTGTTCGAACTTCGAGCAGCCGTCTCCAAATTCAGCAGACAAGCAGCCTGCGGTGCAAAGGTGTGGAACGTATCGTTCATTGGAAATTCTGCGGCATTCCCGGGTATGCCGGCCCAAAAAATTTGTGGCGCACCGACGGTTTCCAACTTGGTGACAGCATCGATTTGAGACAATGCTGAGGAGACACGATCTTTTATCTGCTGCAATTGCGATTTATCGCTGGCCCAGACCAAGAGGTTAAAATGTGCTTTGATAGGTTGTCGCTTCAAGCTGGCTGCTTCCTGCAGAAACTCATCGGTTGCCTGGCGCGCAAATGCATTTTCTCGAGAATATGCTGAAAGCGATTGAAGCCGAAGTCTCCTACGCTCAAATCTCTCGATCGTTTTGATGCGATTATCAATAAACATATATTGGTTATAGATATGATCGCACGGGAGCAGTTGACCGATGCTCGATACGAAACCGATTCCCAACTTGGATCTTTCCGTCGAATATCGACTGTAGTCAATTCTGCTGCCACATACATTAGGAAGGTCGCTCACGTCCGAAAGCGAATATAGCTGACACAAGCGATCGCCAATCTTGAGTTCTTCGCCGATCGTAATATCATTAAGTTGTAAAGGTTTTTCGGTAAGGGATAAGGTTAGGTAAGCCTCAATAAATCCTTTCTTGTGCGCGTCGCTCAGAAGCTCCTCTCTTGTCAACCGCTTAGTTTTTACCAAACCGCTATCGTTCAAAATACGTGTAAACTGAGAACAGATTCCCTCGAAATCGTTTAGCCATTTTTCTTCCAGGAGCTCCGTCGGAATAAATTTCCCAGAAACCAGGCTGCTGGTTAGTGAGCTCACTGTTTTTCTGCTGCTCGAACATCGGGTTAGCATCATAAAGCAGCGATGTTTAAGGAAAGGCCTACCGCTGAAGTGTTCTTCACTGCACCGGTCTAAGTGGCTGAGGCTGCCGTCATGGAAATCCGCAGTATATTTTGCTAAGTTGAACCAGTCTTGTTTATGAAAAATGGTCCCCTCGGGAAGCGTGCGTATGGCTTTAATCCACGCTTGATGGAGCGACTCGTATTCCAGATCCGACAGCGTAAATATTTCAGGAAGCGTTACCTCATAAGCAATAGTTACATCTCCCGATTTGCTGAGTATGCAATCGTGCTCCACGTCCATTATAGGGAAAATATCTTCTAAATTGATGCCCATAAGATTGAATTTATGATTTGTTAGGTCGGATAAATACACGGCGCGTGTCGATGTGGAGGCTATTGGGCATGCGACTTCTCGCCAGCTTTTTCAATAGACCAAATTGACCATATCGGTTGCTTAAAAGGTGAATGTATCGTACCCAGAAAAGCCCCGCGATGAGCACGCCAGGCACACTCAGGTAGGAGGGCATGCCAAAAAAGTGCATGATCGCAAACAGCAGGAGCAATGCTACCAGACCGATAGCTAGATAAGTGATGTATTGGGCCTTAAATCCCTTGAACATAATGGGTTGGTTAACCCCTTTATTGATGGAATAAATTGAGTTTGCCATAGCTCTGCCTGAGTTAAACGCCAAAGAATGATTTGATAACCGTTGCCACGACAACCAGAAAAACGCAGCTTCCGAACCATGCTGCCGCCACCTTACCAGTATCCGGGTCGCCGTTGTTCCATTTCTGAAAAACCTTAACGGCCCCGATAAGACCAAGTATAGCCCCTACAGCATACATCAACTTGGTACCTTCCTCGAAATAACTACGCACCTGCTCATTGGCGGCATTGATTCCGGCGATACCATCTTGAGCATGGCCATGTAATGTCCAGATAAAAAGCAGGAGCATGCAGCTCACGCGATGTGCTGTGGGTATGAACCACACCGGTAGTTTCCCCATCCAATCTTTTTTAGTTGTTTTCATAAAAAAATAGTTTTCGAGTTTAATAGAAAGGCCCGTCACCTCACATTCCTTAGGTGATACGCTGGGCGTGGGGAGCGGGTGAGGAGCCTTTGTGGATTATTTAGCTAATAGCGCGTCCCATGCCAGGTCAGGGACGAAATCAATTTCCGCCTGCTTCAATTCTTTTTTTACCAGTGCTATAAAGCCCTGCGATCCGAGCATGCTTAATAGTTCAGGATATTGAATTAATAGGCCGGCAAGTACCGACATGATGCCTTCCCGGTCGATCGTTTCACCTTGATAGGGTTCGAGGTAAAATCGGAGCTGGCTAACAAACTCGTCGTGGAGTGTCGCCTGCTCCGCGTTCTGGTCCCCTGTCGCATCCTGCAGGGGAGATGGATTAAGATCTATGTCTTCATCTTTCAAGCTCCCGTTTCTGAGGAGCTTTTTGAAATCCCCATTACTGAATAACATAAAAATAATTAGGTAGTACAACAAAACAACAAGCAGTAAAGCCGTCAAAAATTGTAACCACGTGATTTCTTGAAACATAAAAGCCTCCTTTTTTAATTTTGGGTCAAAAATTGCTGAACATGATGTGGCAACATCACCGATGTTTAACCTTTGCCATAGCAAAGCAAAACCATATTGCTAGGAAGCGCAAGCACAAATTTATTCTGTACCCTAAGTTGTACCTTTTCAAGCAATGTGCTGTGGGCAACCTGCTGGAGAGGGATAAAGGCTGTTAATCTCTTCCACTCGAATTTTCTTCTAGGGTTGACTCGAACCGTATTCAGAGGGTATATCGGAAGTGACTGCTGAGTCCCCTATCTTTCATCAGAGATGATAGATCAAATGACCTAGGGCGATGCGGGCTGAAAAGATGTGGTGGGATTCTACAGGTAGAATATACATCTGTTTGGGAAGAAGCAGATTGTCGAGATTCTCCGCTGAAAAGCTCGAGTGGAAGGTTGTCGGTCGATACTTTTAGTCAATGGAGCGCCTAAATTAACGTTGGCAATATCCCAAAAAAATAATGCGCCGATCTCGATAAGCTGAAATAAAAAAATAGCCAGCCCAAAAAGGGGCTGGCTATTGAAAGAAGTTAATTGAGTTCACACTGGGCAGCGATAAATAAATATCCCATAAATGCGTAGAGCTGTTTATAATTTATCACGCCAAACAATGTTGAACAGCTACGAGTATCCCTCATTTGAACTCAGAGTGCTTACCAACCTGGATTCTGACCTAAGTTCGGGTTTCTATCGATTTGAGTCTGCGGCACGGGCCATAGGTAGTTTTTAGGGCTTTCGAAAGCTCTGTTCCACTGTACTACCAAATATCCTTCTGCATTCTTTCTATACGCGGAGCTTGCTAGCTGCCCAAACCAAGATGCTTTTACGCCTTCAATATCTTTACCCAATCGATCACCTTCTTTCCATCGGCGAACATCAAAATAGCGCTGTCCTTCCAGAACAAGCTCGACGCGACGTTCACGGCGGATTTCCGTACGTATATCCATGCCGTTCTGCGCTAAAAAATTCAGGTTCATATGTTTCATCCCCACGCGATCCCTTAGCAGATTGATCGACATATCCAAGTCGGCTTGCGTTAATTTACCTTGTTCCATTCGTGCTTCTGCATAAGTCAATAATACTTCTGCGTAGCGGATATGATGGATATCGTTATCATCTCGGTTGTAGTTGGGCACAGCAGACAGCTCTACATATTTCTTATAATAATAGCCAGTTGTAGTTACCGATCCGCGTCCGTCCTGGGTAAATTTGGGTACCATAAAAATACTTGGATCTGGATTCTGCGCTACGGGGCGACCGTCATATCGTCCTCCCCATTGATCTCCGGGCACCAAGATGGTCTGGGTCATTCGGGGATCGCGATTTTTAAATACATCTTGGTAGGTCGCATCGCTGTAAAGCGGTGATTTCTCAATCGGCAGCCCATCGATACACAGGTAGGAATCTACCAGTGATTTAGTCGGCACGAAACGCGCAAATTGGTCGGGTACTTGAATCTCTCGACTTAAATTGTGCATGATCACGTCCATTTTGTGGAGTCTTGCGAACAAGGTCTCTTGATTTTTTCCAGATGCCAATTTCCCATTTCTAGTGAATAGGTCGTGATAAGACGTTTTGGGATCGCCCGTCGTATAGAGCTTGTACACCCCCATATCCATTACCTGTTTTGCTGCTTTCTCGGCTACCTCATATCGCTGATAAGCTAGTGCAATTCTGGCTTTCAACGCAAGCGCTGTTCCTCTGCTAATGCGGCCAAGGTCTTTTCCTGTCGGAATCTTTTCGGGAAGAACCGCTGCTGCCTCATCAAGTTCTTTAATCAAAAAATCCACGACTTCCTCCTGCTTTTTGCGCCCTTCATAAAGCTGAGGGTCATCGGGTTCTAAGGGCAATAAGATAAGCGGGATATCGCCATAGAAGGATGTTAAGAAGCTATAACCTAGAGCACGAATGACTCGAACCTCTGCTGCCAGACGTTCGTTAGCTCCAGGTACGGTCTCTTGAGCTCGCTTATAGTTTTCCAAAAACACGTTACATTCTCTAATGTCTCGATACATGTTGCGCCACTCGTTATCCACTGTAGGCTGGGTCACCGGAAATACGCCAGAACCGATATCCTTATACTCGGTGGTAGTAGGCCACATGGTGTTCTCCCCCATATTCTCCATATCGATGATGTTCTTGGCTTTGACACGCGAATAAATTCCCGTTACGGCCATTTCCAATTGTTCCTGCGTCTTCCAATAGGTTTCATCGACAATTTCGTCTTGAGGGACGCGGTCTAGGAAATCACTACAACTATTTAGGGCCACCAAGGGAACAAAGATCCATACATGTTTTAAACGAGTGATATTTTTAATGATATTTTTCATGGCTGTTACTATTTAAGATTAAGATTGACACCTACGACATATGTTTTCACCTGCGGGTAAAAGTTACCCGTATTTCCTGATGGAATTTCCGGATCGTAGCCATAAAAGAAGTCTGTTTTGGTAAATAAGTTGTCTGCCGAAACAAATACCCTCATCTTTGAAACTCTCACTTTCTCCATCCATTGGGTCGGGAAACTGTAACCGATCTGAATATTTTTTAATCGTAGATACGAGGCATCTTCTATCCATTTGGATGATAGGCGCGTATTATGGGTTCGCATATAAACCAGCCGTGGATAGGAAGCATCTAAATTGTCGGGCGTCCATCGATCGAGGTGTACCTCTTGAGGCATCGCACTGTTGTTGATGAATGGATGGCGTGCTGAACCGCCTAAATAACCGTCGGCTTTACCTACACCTTGTAGGAAAAAGCTCAAATCAATGCCCTTGTAGGCCAGATCGCCCCTGAATCCGTAGGTGTAACGTGGAATGTCGCTCCCCAATATAACGCGGTCGTCTTTAGCGGTAATTTCTTTTGCCTCAGGATTCTGAGGAACATAAATCAAGTCACCAGGGGCAACCAGATCTCCTTTTTGAAATGGAAAGTTGGGAACTAACTTACCCCCTACCAACGTAAAGTCGCTCTGCTGTGCTATCCTATCCGCCTGAAATCCATAGAATGCATCCAACGGATAGCCTTCTAATCGAACTTTATCCCCTAAATTGGTCGCATAATTCTCCAACTTGGTAATCTTATTCTTCACATCCGAGAGGTTAAAGTTTGCAGAATAGCTAAGTTCGCCTACCTTGTCCTTCCATCCTACTACAACTTCCCAGCCCTTATTCTGTACTTGTCCAGAATTCTGCGCGGGGTATCCCGTGCCTACGCCAATTACATCGGGCAATGGAGGATTTAAGATAATCGACTTGGTATTGTTCACGAAGTACTCGCCCGTTACGCTCAATCGGGAATTCAAGAATGCAAGGTCTAGGCCCACATTCGATTTTTCTGAGGATTCCCACGTGATGTAACGATTCGGGATAAATGTCTGCCGAAATCCCACTTGTCCTTCATCGCCTATCGGATTGTTACTGGTGATCTGTACCGAGGAAAGGGTTGCCATGTACGGGAAGTCGCGGCCCACTTTATCATTACCTTGCGTACCGTAAGAAAGTCGCAGTTTGGCGAAATTCCAGAAGCTCTTCATATCCTGAAAGAAAGATTCTTCGGAAAGCACCCACCCCGCCGAGAAGGATCCGAACCAGTTCCAACGCACATCCGGGTGAAAGCGCGATGATCCGTCGTAACGAAAGTTACCTTCCAAGAGGTACCTGCTTTGATAGTCGTAATTTAGGCGACCAAAGAACGACATGAGTGCATTCTGGTTACTGGAACTGTTATTTAGCTGATTCTCCGTTCCTACTGCAAGGGATTCCAAATCCTGAACAGGCAGGTTTTGGCGCGACGCCCAAAAATCGGCGCCAACCGTTTCTTCTAGCGAGTAACCCAGCAGGGCGGTGAAGTTATGTTTCTCTAAGATACTTTTTCGATAGGTCGCCGTCCCCACAAAGGTTTGGTAGGTCTGCGAATAATGATCCATGCGGATGTTATTTGGATAATTTGACCGATAGATCAATTTATCATCATCCGGACTATAGTAATTGATCGTCTTGAGTAGTTTATTACGCTTTGAGTTATATTTTACCAAACCGTATTGTCCGCGAAGATCAAGTCCGGCCATCAGGTTTACAGTAGCCGAAATGTTCGCTGTTATTTCCTGTGAGGTGAAACGATCGGTTCCACCATCTGTTGCGATCGCCACTGGGTTACTTTGGCCGCCGTGATATCCCCAACTACCATTTGAAAAACGCACTGGCACTAGCGGTCGTATGGAGGTTGCCATGGATAACGGATCATTTCCTGAGGCCGATCCATTATATCCGCGATCAACGTAGCCTAAATTTCCGTCGAGCTGCACGCGATCGAGAATTTCGGTGCTTAACCGTATTCTAGCATTGTGCCTGCCCGCTTTGAAATTATCACCGATGACCAGTCCACCCTCTCCCAGGTATCCATAGGAAGCGTAATAGCTGGTTTTATCCTTTCCTCCTTGGAGGCTCAGGTTATAGTTTTGCTGAGGGGCTGATTTTTTATATACTTCCTGTATCCAATCGGTATTGGCGAAATAGTTTAGGTCAGAACCATTTCGGGCAATCTCGATCTGATCTTGGGAGTAGGTAGGCCCTTGCCCAGCATTTTCGTTGGCTTCGTTTTGAAGAATCATATAGTCCACGGATCCGAGGAACTTAGGCAAAGCTGTGGGGGTTTGCCATCCGTAATAGCTATTGAAGTTCAAGCTCGGTGTTCCCGATTTGCCTTTTTTGGTCGTAACTAAAATGACGCCATTGGCTCCGCGCACACCATAAATTGACGAGGAAGCAGCATCCTTGAGCACTGATATATTTTCGATATCCTCGGGATTTAGAATATTCATGTTACCTCCGGGTATACCATCGATAACGATCAGTGGGTTAGCATCGCCCCAAGTTCCAATACCGCGAATGCGGATTTGTGGCGCAGAATTCCCTGGTCCAGTGTTGTTGTTCTTAATGGTCAATCCTGGTAATTGTCCCTGTAGCCCTTGCCCTACGTTGGCAATAGGCCTGCTTTCTAACTCATCGCCAGACAGGGTAGCTACTGCACCGGTCAAGTTCACTTTTTTTTGCGTTCCGTACCCTACTACAACCACCTCTTCCAACGCTTCATCACGAGGATCAAGTGAAATTTCCATGTTATAGGAATCCACCGTAAGTGTTCTGGATTCAAAGCCGACAATGGTCACTCGGAGCTGCTGACCCACCTGTCCTTCGATTTGGAAGCGACCTTGTTCGTCGGTTTGTACAGAGCTTCCGGTGGATAAATTACTTACCGATGCATTGGGAACTGATTCGCCGGAAACGCTTCTCACGGATCCTTGTATCGTTCGTTGTAAGGAGGCATGGTGCAAATTTCCCAGGTCTTTGCTGAGGAAGGGTGGTTTTGCATCTGCCCGTGAATGAAGTGCTAAGCCCATCGCTGCCCATAGCAATAAATGTCTTTTTTTCATAGGTGAGTTTTGTATTTCCTTTGGCAGGAAATGGTTATAGATTAATTAGCTAGGCTGTCCTAACGCGCACAAAACTAAGAAAAAAAAAGATGCATTGTAAAGTCATCGTGGATAAAGGTTAGGTTAAGAAATCATTAAGAATCGGTTTATGCAACGCGCAGGACCGAACAAAATGTTCAAGCTCAAAAGCTAGCGTGCCATATCTGGCCGATAATTTATATACAGCTATTTTCAACGATTCAAGAATTTTGATGCAATACAGCGACATAAATCGTCATTTTGGCATAACGCTTGCTGTTTCATTAGCATTACAACCGTTAACATTCAACAGGCTAGCGCGTGGCGCGAGGCTTTCTCGCTAGCTTAGTTATCTAAACCGTCTTTGGAAAGAGACATAATCAACAATTCGTAGGGATAAACTTAACTTTTAAAACATGAGCAATGATTTTTTTAAGAAGGAAGTGCTGGCTCATTCGGCAGCGCTTATGCAATATGCGACTAAGTTTACAGGAAATGATGAGGACGCCCAAGATTTGGTCCAAAGTACGTTATTAAAAGTTGTGCGAAACCATACAAAATTTGTCGAGGGCACCAATGTCCTTGGATGGATTTACACGATAATGAGAAATACGTTCATTAATGAATGTCGTAAATCTACCTTAGCGCAGAATTATCGAACTTATCAACAGTCTCAAGAAAGCAAGGTTTTAACCTCTGTATCGAACCACGGGGAAAGGACTTTTATAAAGGGCGAAATTCAAGAGGCGCTTCAAAGCTTACCTGAGAAATATTATCAAGCATTTATAATGCATTTCGAGGGTTATAAATATCATGAGATAGCGGCACATCTAGATATTCCTGAAGGCACGGTAAAAACTAGGATTCATACTGCTCGGAAAATCCTTCAGCAAAAACTCAAAGAATATCAGTGGAATGTTTGAAAACTTGCCTGATTATCTTTTCATCATCCACCCAGAAATCCCACCCACCCCTAGGTTTTTAAAAGCAATTAGCCCTATAACACTCAATCGGGCTGTTTTAAATCGGAGGGGGAGGGTATGAATAACAAGTTGAAAAATTATTCGAGATCGTCGTACACAAAAAAGAAAGCGATCTTCTATCCATTTGGATTATATTGATGTCAAATAATTAGATCTCCTTATTCGAAGGAAGTTAGCGTAATGAGCCAGCCTCCCCCTAGGTTGGCTACTTTTTTGCATTATTTTTTTATTCGCTCATCCTCGTCTGTTTGGTTATCCCTGTTCCTTTGTATTTGGAAAAAAATCGTAGGAGAACATCTAGAATAATCTTTGTAAGACCCGGTTCGGTATCTATCTGAGCAACAGGCTCCTCGCTTTTTTATCTCACGCAGTCTAATAAAAACAATATCGAAAATATCTACCAGCTGAACGCTCCGATGCAATGAGTTTCCGCTAGGGAGTCCGGCGAGTTTGTCGGCGTTAAAGCTTCCGCTCAACAGGCAGTGAAAAAGATAACGTTCCTGGAATCATTATGGGATGCCCTATCCTATTTTTGCAATGGGCACCCCTATCGTTTTTTTGTGATGTATTCCTTTGTTGACCATCACTTACTAATTTAGTTTTATTCAGAGTCGTTCAGAAATTAGAAGAATAGGTATGACGTTTCAAAAACTAACGCCCGACTTGAACGAGATCAAGGGAATTGACATGGTGAGTTATCTCTCAAGTCTAGGCCACGAGCCTACACGGGTTCGTGGGGATAATTTTTGGTATCTTTCTCCTCTGCGCCTTGAAAAGGAAGCTTCTTTCAAGATCAATCGACGGTTGAACAGGTGGTATGACTATGGAATGGGTCAGGGAGGAAATATAATTGATTTCGCTATGCGATACAATCAATTCACTATTGCAGAGTTTTTGGACTCTATTAACCACGCCTCGACGCTCAAGCAAAAAAGGCAGCGAGCAGAGGACCCCGAATGGAATACCAGAAGCGGACTGAGGATTGTAGAGAACCGCTCCTTGCGCCATGATGCATTGCTTAACTACCTTCAAGAAAGGCGCATTTCGATCAGCATCGCCGACCGCTATCTTCGCGAGCTACATTTTGAAATCGACAATAAGACATATTTCGGTTTGGGCTTTCCTAACCGTTCTGGTGGATACGAAATTCGCAACAGTTTCATGAAGATTAGCAGCTCCCCTAAAGATATTTCTAGTTATATCCAAGATCATCCAAAGGTGGCAGCCTTTGAAGGCTTTATGGATTTTCTCACTTTTCGAACCTTACATCGAGATTTAGATGAGAACAGAATGGATTTCGTTATTCTCAACTCTGCATCGTTCTTCGATCGCGCCAAACCTGTGCTGGAGCAGCACCAAAACATCTCTCTTTATTTCGACCAGGATCAGACAGGTAAAAATCTGACACAGATGGCACTTGCATCTGATCAAAGGTACACGGATGAGAGCAATCTATACAAAGAGCATAAAGATCTGAATGAATGGGCCTGTTCGATCGGGCGCCCGAAGAAAGTAGCATTCGGATCATTGAAGATAAAATCCTAAGCACCCATTTATGAAAAAAGCAAGAAAGAAGGTCGTGCGTTCCTTAAGCATTCGTATTCGCCTGACGCCACAAGAATATAGCTTGCTGATTGAAAGACAGCAAGGCAGCACGTGTCAATCGCTATCTCATTATGTTCGGCAAATGATCTTCCGACGGAGAATCATAAAAACTACTCGAAATCTATCAGAGGATGCCATGATGGACGCTCTTTCAAGGATTCAACGCGAACTAGAGAGGATTGGCCTTTATAACCCAAGTCTACGCTCCATTGATGAGGCAAAAATCAACCTATTAATCAAATTAATAGACGAATTAAACCAACAAATTAAACACCAATGGAGCTATGTTCGCACGAATTGAAGAAGTAACCCAAATGAGTTCAATATTGCACTATAACGAGCAAAAGGTTCTATCTGCGAAAGCGAGCTTGATCGACTGCTGTAACTTCCCATTACCTTTACAGCAGATCACAAGCTCGTTCTATCAGTCTTACCTCAAACATAGAAACAACTTGAATTTGAGGTCTCAGGTAAAGAGCCTTCATATCATGCTTTCATTTTCACCTGACCAGACCAATCTTTCACTAGAACAATTGCGGGGGCTCTCGCGGGAATACATGGCCTTAATAGGCTTTAGGGACCAGCCCCATCTAACCTATCAGCACATGGACACTACAGTTGCCCACCTACATATCGTGACCACAGCTATAGACTCTAATGGAAATCGTATAAACACCAGCAACCTGTGGAAACGTTTATCACTTCCTGCTGTGGAAATTTTAGTAGAAAAACATAACCTGCACCGAACGCCGAAACATCTTGATTTGACCCAACTGGATAAAAAGCGTCCCACTCGATTGCAGTACGGAACATCGGCGACCAAACACCGTATGGAGCACATCATCCGGTTTGTTCAAAAACGGTATTGCCTCACACATCTAGCGGAGTGGAATGCTGTTTTGGCCTCCTATGGGATTAGAGCCGTAACCTTGGCAAAAAGATCTACGGTAGCACATCCCGGCTTGCTATACTTCAGTATCGATTCTCAAAACAAAAATATAGGCACGGGTATCCTCGCAAGCCAACTGAAGACCAAACCCACTTATAGGAATTTAGAACGTCTCTTTAAGATGAATTCTTTCCGAATTTCAGCAAGGAGCAGGGAAACGCGAATCCAGCTCAGCTTGCTTCTTTCCAATCGCCAGATTTCTGATGATCTGCTAAGCTCTGAACTATCCAAGCGGGGTATTGGCATCTATCACGCTCCTGTTCAAGATGGAGAAAGCAAGGTTATGCTAGTGGATCATGTCCACCATTGTGTGCTGAGCTCTTTGAGTCAAGGGCTGGCAAAAGAAGCTTATCAACAAATTGCTAGTGCGTCAAAACGTCTACAGGGCCCCGATGACCCTTGCGACCGGAACATTACAGAGCTCAAAACTACTACAGAGAAAGCTTACAGGAAAAGTTTTTAGCATGAATACGGGAGAAAATATAGAGGCGCTGCGAAAAATAAGCGACATGTGCAGAGTTTTGGCGTTCTGCCTTTTGATCCTGCATATACTTTTGGTGGTGGAAGGCAGCTTTGCTATATCTCTTCTCGACTCGCTATGGGTAAAACGTCTGAAGAATATCTTGCTACAGACTGCCCTATTCAGAACTTATCATTTTGCGAAAATACTGGCTCTTGCGTTTTTGCTGTTATCTTTGATAGGCACCAAAGGGAAAAAAGAGAAAAAATTCAAAGTCGGCCCCGCACTCCTCTGTATCGTAAGTGGGTTCATCCTCTACCTTTTGAACTCGGTCGTTTGGTTTACTCCCTTAACGCATCAGATGCAGTCCCTGTTTTATACTTTCACTTCGATTGCTGGATTTCTGCTACTCATCAGAGGATTTACGCAGATCACTAGAGTGATTCGACAGCGCTTGTTAGCTAAAGACATCTTTAATCGCGACAATCAAACTTTTCCACAACAAGAAGAGCTTATCGAGAATGAATACTCTATCAATTTGCCCTGTCGCTACCGTTTAAAGAACCAAGTCCGCCGGAGCTGGATCAACATTATTAATCCTTTCAGGGCGCTCTTAGTGTTAGGTAACCCAGGTGCGGGCAAGTCCTACTTCGTTATCCGCCATGTCATCTCCCAACATATAAAAAAGGGGTTTGCCATGTTCGTGTATGATTTCAAATACGATGACCTGACGCAGATCGCGTACCATCACTGGAAGCTCTCCCAACAAAGCAAATCTGTTAAAAGTCGTTTTTTCTGCATCAACTTTGATGATCTGCGACGCTCACATCGGTGCAACCCTTTGGAACCGTCTGCGATGACCGATATTTCAGACGCCGCAGAATCGGCGAGAACCATCTTGTTGGGATTGAACCGAGATTGGATAAAGCGTCAAGGAGATTTCTTTATCGAATCATCGATTAACCTTTTAACCGCTGTTATATGGTATTTACGTCGATACCAGGACGGTGAATTTTGCACCTTGCCTCACGTCATAGAACTTATGCAATTGGACTACGACAGGCTTTTCTCTCTCCTGCGCACCAATAAAGAAATTGAAGTGTTGATCAATCCATTCGTGAATGCTTACATTAACAATGTAATGGAACAGCTGGAGGGACAAGTCGCATCTGCAAAGATTGCGCTTGCCAGACTTTCCTCGCCCCAACTCTACTTCGTGCTGTCGGGCAATGACTTTAACTTGGATATCAATAACCCAATGGATCCTAAGATCGTGTGTATGGGCAACAATCCTCAGAAGATTCAAATCTATGGCGCAGTGCTATCGTTATACGTCAATCGTCTTATCAAGCAGGTCAATCGAAAGGGTATGCAGAAGTGCAGCTTGATTTTCGATGAATTTCCGACAATCTACCTGAATAATATCGACAGTTTGATTGCTACAGCGCGAAGCAATCGAGTAGCCACTTGTCTAGGCGTTCAAGACATTAGCCAGCTGCGAAAAGACTATGGCCGCGACCTGGCCGACGTCATCATGAACATCGTGGGAAACGTTATTAGTGGCCAGGTTTCAGGTGAGACTGCTCGTCAGTTATCCGAAAGAGTAGGGAAGATTATGCAGGATAGGGAGAGCGTATCGATTAATGATTCGGGAACATCTATCAGTCATTCTCAACAGCTCGACCTGGCCGTTCCGGCATCTACAATATCATCTCTTTCCTCAGGAGAATTTGTAGGTGTGGTCGCCGACGAGCCGCAAACGCCCATAGAATTGAAAAGCTTCCATGCGCAAATTCTTAATAACCACAGTGCCTTGAAAGCTGAAGAGTCAGCATATGAGCCAATTCAATTGATCAACCCTATCGATGATTCTTTCGTAAAAGAAAACTATTTACAGATAAAAAAGGACGTTTCTGAAATAGCATTCTCTGAAATCGAACGATTACTCTCCGACCCCGAATTGCAGCACTTGGTTCTTAGTAAGACGAAATGATTATCTGATGGAATAGACCGCTAGCTGGGGTACGCGCTATACGGAAGTCGAGCATTGTTGATCCCCAGTCCTTATGAAAAATCTTATCTGAATCTAAATCCATAGATTACCGATCCTCAGGGTTACAAATTACAACAGGCGATATATGTTGCGCACTAACTGCGGAAAACGTCAAAAACTGTAGCTTCGATAGCTACGGCTCATCACTCTTTTGATTGGTCTTTAGGAATCAATAAACCGTCTTCTTTTTAGGACAGTATTTATCGATTGTCGCCATATCATTATTATCTCCTTTTTCCTTGCAAAGTAATTTTTTTTCCTTTCATTTAAACTGGATAACCAAATATTAATTGTAGTCAAGAAATACGTCGATTGCAAATTTTGCACTGAAGTTGCAAGAATATTTCAAAACAACTAATAAACATTCACCATAACAACTAATATCATGAAAAGCATAGAAGAAAAAGCAGCAAATTTAGGGTTAGAGAGAGGTTACTATTTACTCCTTATGGCCATTTTGGAAATGGATGAAGATAAACAAGGTAAAGATGCGGCGTAGCGCGCAGATCTACGCTCGTCTAACTATCCCATGGGTTCTATTTATTGCCAACATAACAAGCAACATGTAGAGCCCTTTGTTATTTTATTGTGACTGCGAAAAAAAAAAAGAAAGGTGAATTAGTTAAAATTTTTTGCGTTCTGCCGAATGTCAACCGAAAATTTAACTTGAATCACACCAATTGTTCGAAAGTTGGTTTACCCATATAAAAAAACTTATGAAAAAGACATTGACATTCAAGCGTTATGTTACCCTCGAACAAGCTAGTGATATCCAGTTAACCGCCAACTTTATATTAGAAATCGAAGACATTTTACGTAAGATTGAGGAAGTCAAGGAATTTACATACAAAGGCTATTCTGATGAAAATTTTAAAAACCAGATTTTGCTACGAATAAAGTTCGAGGTTGATTGGCGCTAAACCAACCTGTCAGCGATTGTGCAGGAAAACGACTTGGATCTTTATAAATAAAGTCTAACAATAGTTTATGCTGTATTGAAGGCTTGTACTGATTCCACGAATTCTACTGCGATAGGCCTAGTGCTGGCTGGTAAACGCTGGAGGTTCGCAAATCGACCCACAAGCGGTCGCATCAATAGTCTTTTATTTTCTCAATCATTTGATGTAATTTATCGATCACAAAGCTCTTATCTCTATGCTCTGGATGGTACGATTTTACTCTAATAGAAGAGGGGGAGAGCGTCGACCTATTGTCGGTTGCAATATATGGAATCATCGTTTTGAATACCATATTTAACGAACGCGATTCGATCATTCTCACCTCATCAGCGGCACGCAAAACGATCGCAATCTGGTCGCCCGAAAGCCCGCAGCGAATTTTCTGCATAGGTAGGGATACCTGTTGGGCAAGCGGCGCTTTTATGGATGGATGCGGCACTCCGTGACCAGCGAGCGCCGTGGTCGAGCGCAGAAAAGCGATTTCCGCTTCAAACCATTTCTCGATGAACTGATCGAGCGACCAATAGCCCGGATTTAAGCAAATACGCGGTTTACGGTGGAGCTGTCTAAACGAGCGCAATCGATCCATCAAATAGAGCAGCTTATCTTCAGATTTCTCCAATAGCGAGAGCTGGCTTTCCATCTTGGCGATCATCAGATCCATGACAGCTTTGGAATTGAAGTTCATATACACAAAGAATCGCTCTATTGCATCAAAAGCCTTGTGCGAGTTGTCCCAGTCCCACTCATGTATCCTGCGAACAAGTGCATTCATATAATCTAATGAAGATTTACTGAACACGAAACGCGACCTGACGCGCTCTGCGAGCCGGACGAAGTGCATGCTGAGAAGCTCGCTAAACAAGCCCGGAGGAAGAAGTGAGCTTACCGATTGAAATTCTGCCGAGATCTTAGCTACTCGTGCTTTTAAATTTGAGTCGGGGAGCGGATCAGGGAACCTGAGTAAATAGCCATAGCGTTGTTCCAAATATTTTGCTAGTCCGCCCAGTACGTCGGTCAATGTATCCAACAGGAGTGACTGGCCATTATACCAGCTCGGATCCTTGTGAATTCTTGCAATCAGAATTTCTTGGAGATGTAATGCCTCTAAATAGTGCCTGGACAGGAAACGCTGCAATTCAATTTCTCTTGAGATAGAACATACGGCTTCCTTGATGGCGATCTGAAAATTTAGCTGCTCACGGCGCGTTCGCTCGGCTATACGAGAATGCTGATCTGGAGCCATATCCTCTGAATCGGAAACAAGGCGATGAACGAGGTTATCGAAGTAATGCAAAATATATTTTCTAGATTTCATAAATTAACTTATTGGGTAGTGGTCGATCATATTTAGGCACGGCAGAGCCCGGGCCATGCTAACGTGCGGCCATAACGCCAAGTAAAGCCTAACTCAACTTAAATCTTATTTGTCTCTAAAAAATTTCTAAGGTCTTTATAAACCGATAACTTGCCAGCATGGATCGGCTCTTTTATGAGATTCAATTTTATGCTTTGGTCAACATAGGAATGGAAATACATAACGTTAAATACCGTAGATTGGGCACAATGGATGAAGAAATTTGTTGGGAGCAGGCTCAGCACGTAATCGAAACTTTCCCTGCTGACAGCCGGTATTAAGCCGTCGTTCTGGTAGATCAAAAGGTGCCTGCCCGATTTTGTAATGTAGATAATGTTCTTGAACTCCACCCGGGTGCGCATAAACTTCGTATGGCCTTTTACCTGAAAGAAATGGTCGTAATGGTCCAAAGTCTTTGGAAGCCCGAGGTCTGGAAGTTGGAGGTTGAGCTGCTCGTTAATCCGCTGCATGGATCGCTTCAATCGAAGCGGGGAGACTGGTTTCAATAGGAAATCTACCACGTTGCGCTCGTAACCAGGGTCTTCAAACTGCGCATGGGCAGAATAAAAGACTACTTTAGCGTCACTGCGAGGCATGGAAGATAAAAAGTCAAATGCGTCCATCGATCCAAGTTCTACGTCCAAAATAATCAGGTGTACTTCGTTGATGCGCAAGTACCGTAGCGCTTTCATCGGATCGGTAAAGGTACGTTCTACTTTAATATATTCAATTTCTTTCATGATTAATATCAGATGATCGATGCTCGCTTGCTGATCATCGACAATGATTGCGCTCCACTGTTTCATTTTTTTATTGTTTAGTGATCAAATGTCTGTGATTTTCAGTTCGACTTTAAAGGTCTGTTGGAATGTTCCGAAGCTGAGGCTTGCGCGATCTTTGAATACGAATTCCAATCGTTGCTTTAAGTTTGCTAGCCCTAATCCGTGGCTTGCAAACGAAGATTTATGTAAAGGAAGTGCATTTTCCATACGAACTTGGTAAGCGTTTTTTTCTACGTCAACTCGTATGCGCACCGGACTGCTCTGGCAGAACACATCGCCATGCTTGAACACGTTCATCAGCAAAGTAAGCAAGCTTGTAGGTGGGATGACTACGCCATGAATATTTCCGGAGACCCTCCAATCGATATACATGGGACGCCCCGCGAGTTGCTCTTGGATCCGCTGATACTGCTGACATACTTCGATCTCCCGTGCCAAAGATATCGTTCGGGGACTTTCCGGTAGGCAGGAGATCATGAAGAAGCGGATCAGTTCGTACATTTCAAGCAGTTGATCTTTCATGGGAAGATCATATTCGTGCAACTGATTATGCCAAGATTGGAACACATTGACCAACAGATGCGAGGGGACAGGCAGGGACAGTGCACTGTACTGAAACTCTTTTCTCAGACGCTCCTCTTTCAATCTTGCTTCCATTTCCCTGAGACTGTTTTCCCAGGCCAGTCTGCGTCTTGCATTCAGATGGGAAAGTACCGCCAAAAATGTAAAGTGGCCGATGAAAACCAAATAATTCTGCAGGAACTGACGCCATTGGAAATCTCTTCCGGCAACCAAATATTTCCCATAGACCATATTCATCCCCGACTCGGGTCGGGTCAGCAGATAGAGCAATATTCCAACACTCCCGTAGACCGTAAAAAAGCCGAGACCAGCACTCCAGTACTTCCTTTGCGAAAAATACTGCTCAAGGATCCAGGAAATAGCGTAAAATACATACATAAAGCCAGGAACAGAAAGCAGAACAGTTGCAATCGGAAGCTCGGGGTTCCCCAACAGATTAATAAGGTAGAAATAAAAAGTATAGCATATCCAGAGCCAAACATGTTCTTTTATTTTCATATGAGATTCCATATTTTAACAAAAAAGCGGGCACTCCTGATGGGTTAAAATACATTTTATGAACCATAAAAATACAAAATAATCTATTCTGTACAAATCCTTGTCATCAGTTGTCTATATGTCGTTTCGCTGATCGAAAAAACCTCATATGAATGACAGTCGAGTGCTTGATATCCTGTTCCATTGACCCACGGAATCATGTCCTCTACAACAGCTCCTCGTCTGGGGAGCCTCTGTGGCACTGCTTGCTCATGAAGGTAATACCAGGCCTCCCAAAGATATGGAGATTGCCATAGCGAGTGAGAAAAATCGATATAGAGTTTCTCTAGAATACAGCGGATATTGTTTCCTCGCAATTCTCCCGATGGTGATGATCGTATCGGCGAAAGCATCTGTGGATCATGCGACTCATCCAATAGCAGGTGGACAGGCAAGCCGAGCAAAGACGCTATACGCAGGTAACCGTAGCGAACGTTCAATCTTGCCCCCAAAAGCGGAACGGACATCAGATTCCCATGTTGAGCGGGCCATGCGCCGTAATTACCATCGGCAAAAACAAAAGGATGGAACTGTTCATGGATTTTTTGGCGTAGCTGAAAGAAGAGTCTCGGGTCTTCGGCCATTAAAAAACAGAGACGTCCGCTTGGGTGATATCTTTCAAGCGCTCTTGTATAGTAGGTAATAAATTTTGGGGCTACCTTCCGAGATATGATCAAACAAACCGAAATACCTTGCTTGATTAGGCGAAAAGGTAAAAATTGGTAAACTCCATAATGAAAACTAACCCAGAAATGTGGGATATCCATAAAGGGGGAAAGGGCGAGCGCATCCTCACCGGCACATTGTTCGATCGCATCGGGATGAGCTTTTGAACGATGATGAGCGAAGGACTCAAATTTTTCAAAAAATTGCAAACCAGCTGCTAAATCTTGGTTAGCGAAGACATTTTTAAAATTGGCAGTGACGTATGCCAATCGCCGCTTTGTTGGTGCATCCATCTGCTGGAAGCATTCAAAAAGGTGTTGATCCATTTCTTGACTTTTTATTTGCAGAACGGGACCATGTAGTCTGCGCACAAGGAGAGTTAAAACTAGCGTGTTCTGGTTAGAACACGCCAGCTGAACCTAGAAAGGAAATACAATATTGCATTTTCTATCATCTGGATCGTCCTGTCCAAATATTCGCTGCTCTGGGCGAGCCAATAACCGGTTGGAATGAACCTGGGCATTTCCCACTTCTTGCATCAACTCCATAGTCGTTTTTTGTTCTTGTAAGCAATACTCCGGTCTCGCACCGGAATTACGGCTTCTGGCCTAGAAGTCTTCTGATCGATCGAAACAAAAATGTCTTTTTGCCAGAGAACATTCAAAAAACATGTATCAACTCGCCCTATTTGCGGTGTATTTATATAAGTTTATTCGATTTGACTGCTTATTATACGCTTATGACAGACAAAACGTCGCTTTTGACCTATTTACTCGAAAATTACCTGCGCATTCATGAACTTAGCTCATCAGCAGTCTTGAAACTGAACATGACAGGCAAGCAAATCCATCATCACAATAGGGCATTTAAAAACCTGATAAACAGATGGTCACGATTCTGTGACCTGAAGCCCGAGCATATCCGATGGGCAAAACAAAATCTGCAGGCTATCCGGACGCGAAAAGGTCAGTTCCTTTTTGAAGAAGAACGGCCGAAAATGACCCTTTTCATCGTAGATCAGGGTGCCATTATCAATGTAGTAAACAATTCATTGGGTAAACCAACTATCTTGAACCTTGCTGTTCCCCAAATGGCACTCAGTACGACGGCCCATCTACATAGCAATAAGCCTATTGCTGGATCGATCCAGGTTATCCGACCAGGTCAGGTATTGTGTCTCCCTTATAAAGACCTCAAAAAATGGATCAATCAAGACCAAAATATTAATACGCTGGTTTCGATTCTTTTTAACAAACAAATTCGGTTCCTCTATCTGTTGAATCAGGTCCGAGGCCAACATACACCGTTGGAACGCTATCAGCATTTTCATAGATTACTTCCCGAGATCGCATCCTTCCTCAATCAGCACCAACAGGCACAAATGCTTGGCATATCCCGATCGACCCTTCAAAAGATTAAGCGCCGCGAGCTATTCAACCGTTAATCGTTAAAGCGGTACTGCGTGACAACATCCTACCCTCGTTCCTTGTAAACTACCTAACATGTTACCAATAAATCCGTTGCTATATTCTAACACCCCTATAATAGCCTTTTTACAGAAGCTAACAGAAGTTACGTATGTCCAGCTAATTTTGATAAAAATCATATTGCTATGAAAAACAATCCTCTTCTTCAGCTTTGCGCGATGCTTTTAGCCAGCATGTTCTTCTACGTGGCACTCGTGAAACTAATGGATTATGAGCTCGCGCAAGCGAGCATGCGCAAACAGGTATTTCCGTTGCCCATTGCTGATGTATTGAGCTGGCTGATCCCTGTATTGGAGCTTCTAACGGTTCTACTTTTGCTCTTTCGTCCTTCTCAACGCTTGGGCTTATGGAGTTCATTCGTCCTTTTGATAGCATTTACTGTATACATCGTCATTGCTATGAACGGCACCTTCGGGCATCGCCCCTGTTCCTGCGGCGGGATTCTACAGCACTTGAGCTACCCATGGCACATTGCATTTAATCTTCTTTTTCTTGGCATAAGCATAGTCGGTTTATGTTTATCACGGCAAATAAAACAAAGTGCAGTGCAACGATAACTAATGAACATCGAAGCAGGGATCGGGATCCACCCTGACATATGATATCTATATATTCCATTTTCCTTGTGGCGAGGATCCAGGATCCGCAGGGAACTAATCGAAGCCCGTGCTTCAAAAACTTAAACAATGAAAACAATTTTTAAAAATGTCAATATGCTAGCTATTGCGGGCGTATTGATTACCAGTAGCGCCTTAGCTATGAGCGGCTCTACCCTGCAGTCGCCAACGCATTACAATGCTAATAGTTCCTCTGGAGCGCCTGACTGGCAGCCCATTCCGAACGGCTATTCCGTTGACTGTACTGCTTCTGAGTCACAGCTCTGCACAGCTGTAAAGATTGGGGATAATTTTGTCCCTACCGCGGATCGCGGAATCGCAGAGCTTATTGAAATTAGATAAGCACGAGGGTCCTTTGGCAATCGCCTAGGACCCTTTTTCGATTAGTCGCCATTAGATAATGCGCTCTGAATCACTGCAATTAGATCACGCCCCTGATTTACTTGAGGTAAGGGAACATCGTTATCGTAAACTCTGCCCTTCTTGTCGAACAACAACAAATACGGATAAGAGCGGGTAGGATGAAAATCTTTCAAAAACTTACTATTTGCTGGGTTATCCTCAATTTTCAGATAATCTGTTTGGTCGCTAATATAGAAAAGACCTCTTTTCTGACCATGCTCATCACCTCTATCGATACTCTTCAGCCAACTCTCTATCTTAGCGTCGACGGATAGGCTGATGATTACAACGTCATCTCGGTGTTCAAAGGCCTTCTCTATTTTAGGCATTGCCTGCGCTACCGGAACGCAAGACGCACATCCCGTAAACCACATATCGATTACCATCACTTTACCTTTAAAATCCTCCAAGGTAACCTTTTCTCCTTTTGGATTAATAAATCTAGTTTTCAGATCAACCTTGTTTCCATATAAATGATACTGAGCTAGGTGATCCCAGATTTTATGATATTTAGCGGTGTGCAAGTAGGGCCTTGCTTCGAGATAACGTTTGTTCATACCACGCCGATTCCGAAAATAATAGCTAGTAAGGATTCTATCACGCAATTCTCCTGCTGAATATTTCGTGGTAAGAAATTCCAACGGGTGTACTGGAACTTTACGAATCACGCTGTCGTACCGCGCGTCGGCCAGACACTTGAACAACAAATATCTCGCATAGAAAAGTGACCGTATACCCAAAGATTCGTCTTGCTTTTCCTCTTCTGCTTTATAGAGAAAGTCTTCATAGACTTTCTTTCCGATATCGCCGTATTTTTCGTTGTAACCGTATCCAAACTTAAAAAGATCGAACACCTGGTAGAGAGCCCCCAAAGATGTGCTTTTATAATCTAGTTCAATCAGGCGGAGGTCCTCCGCGTCTATGCTCCCTTCAGCATCGCTTATGAGCTGCAACCCTTTAGCATAGCTTTGTTTGAATGAATTGTAATACGTTGCTGGATCGGTATTAAAGACTCTTTTTGGATAGCCAATTCCAGAAAGTTGGTAGTTAAGTTCCAGACGTTTTCTGGCATTTCCAGAAAATTTAAGCTTTTTATCTTGGTCCGCGTGGATAAAGATCGTGTCCCCGGGCTTAACGAAAAATGTAGATAACTGCACACCTTTTTCATGATAATCCCTATATTCTATTAAATCTAATGCAATATATTCCACTTCATCTCGAACGGGCACTAGAAACTCAAAATTCCTATTATCCAACTGCTGAATAGATACAGAATCTATCTCCATTGATGCACTACCTTTGGAAGTATTGCTCATTACAACTAACTTTATATTAGCGTCTGGCGGACCGAATTGCAACCTTCCCGCTATGACCGCGTAACCTTGCGCACTCACCTTGACCGCAAGAAATAAAGCTACGGCCAGTATTATCATTACTTTTAACTTGTTCATTTTCTGATCTGTTTTTATTTATTTTTATTCTTTCATTGAGATGGAAAGGTCCTCTACCCCGCGGGTGGGAATTCCGTTCAAGGCATAACTATGCTATCATAGTTCCAGTTTATGCCTGCCGGCATCAACGCTTACACACATTGTTCCGTTTGCTACGCCAGGATTCTAAGATGTTAATATCTAATCTTATTGTACCATCTTTATTTTTACCTTGGATTTTGTTCCATGTTGGAGTACTTTATCACGTCGGGAGGTAAAGCGAAGACATACTTGGGATCATTTGGCCGAAGTTCTATTAATTCACCTTGCACCCTTCTAAATAGCGACATACCTGTTTTTTCGTCCTTGTTTAACCGCCGAAGATCTGACCAACGTAAGCCTCTAAAAACAAGTTGTTTGCGACGTTCGTTAAGAATTTGGGAAAGAAGCTGATCACGATCCAAAGAACTGAGCGGCACGTACATCCCTACTCTCCAGCGAGTTACCAATAACTTGTTGATATCGCTCAATGCACCCTTAAAGTCGCCCATTCGTGCTCGACATTCCGCCCTTATGAGATAGATTTCATCAACAGCCAAACCAGTGAAATAAACACCTGCGCCGGAATACTGTCCTTTGAAGCTGAAGACAGTTTGACTCCGCTTGCGAAAGAATAAACCTTTTCTCAAATCATGGTCATCATACGCATGATAGAGAGCCGTGTCTACGCCCGCCTCAGAAGATATCTGGAATCCTGGTATAGTGCCCATTACACTATAAAATAAAACTTCAGGATTGTATCCTTCCTGTAAAACGGTCGGAAATGGCCTGGTAGAATTTGGATCGAACTGATTATAGTTCAATAAAGTAGACTGTTTTGCCAATACTTGACTTGCATAGCGCTCAGCATTCTCATAGTCTCCCATGACCAAATAAACTCTTGCAAGCAATGCACAAGCAGCTATTTTAGTAGGCCTAGTAAGCTTTATCTGCACCTCAGGCAAAAGTCTCAACGAGTGCTCGAGATCGAGAACTATTTGTGTGTAGGTTTGTTCTAAAGAAGATCTAACTGATGGAATATCAACATCAGGGACCAAACGAAGGGGAATTCCTAGGGTTTCGCTAGCGTTTGTGCGGTCATAGGTCTCACAAAACTGTTGGGCAACCTGAAAAAAAGCATATGCTCTAAAGAAATACGCAGTTCCTTTTACGTTGTCCAGCGAAGATTTTGCATGATTCTCAGTTAAGTTATCCACGGCTTCCAAAACAATATTTGAATAGAAAACCTGTTTATAGCACGTAATCCAGTCCGTAGAATAATCTACTTGTCCTGAGTAAAACTCCTTTTCCCATTTATATGCCGCGGGTACAGGAGCTCTCATCGGCACTAATCCGAGATCGCTGATGTATACATCGTCAGAACTTACGAGGCCCAAGTAAGGCGTTTCGTTCATGACGTTATCGCTATTATCTAGTAAAGATTGCAAATCAGCGAGGGTCCGAGGAACTGTCAATGATTTATCTGGCTTGGCATCCAAAAAATCCGATTTGCACGATTGCATAAAAATGGTCAGTAGAAGACTCAGTATGACATTTAAGTTATGTTTCATTTTGCGATCATTTGCGTTAGAAATTCAAGTTTATTCCTAGAGATATGGTTTTGGGTAATGGTTGAGTCTGGAAATCTGGATCGATTCCCTCTTGATTTGCCGCCCAAATTACCCCCAAGTTGTTGGCGTATAAATAGATGCCGATATTGTTAAACGGTAGGGCCACGCATTTTTCCTTATTCAAGTTATAATCAATTCTTACGTCTTGGAAACGAATATGATCAGCGGGCCTGGACAATACATCTGAAGACAGATAAAAGGTTGTGGAGGGATCTCCCTCCATTTCTGGTAATGATGGGACAAAAGTATGCGCTTCATCGCCAGGTCGTTGCCAGCGAAGCGCGTAATCTCCATGACCGCCCATTGCTCGAAGTACTCGGTTGTAATTTACGGAGTTCTTTCGGAATGAGTATGCCAAGCGATAGGTGATATTTGCAGAGATCGCAAAATCTCGCCAACGGAATGAGTTACGAATCGAGCCGAACCACGTTGGTCTCAATGAGCCATTATAGATTAGGTCGCTAGCTTTACTGCTATTAATAATCTGCAGGTAGTTTTCCGTTGGTTCTCCGTTCAATATTCCGATCGGTTTGCCCGTTTGGGGGTTCAAACCTGCCCAAGCGTAACTATGCAAGGCGTAGAGAGGTTTCCCTTCAATGGGATAACCGACGTTAACAAAGCCATTCTCCTGAGACATAAACTGATAGTTCAGCACCTTATCTCTGAAATGGCTTAGTAACAAATCGGTTTGCCACTGCAACTCTCCAAGAAGATTTTTGGTGGTAAGAGATAGATCAGCTCCAAAGCTTTGAGTACTGGCATTATTACTCGTAAACGAAGTAACGCCGGTTGTAGGGTCCATAAACATAGGTCCGATTAAATCCACGCCCTTTTTCTGGAATATATCCAATGTGCCTTTTATTCGTTGGTTTTTGAGTATAAAATCAATCCCCACATTGGCAACTCCTACTTTTTCCCAACGAAGGTCAGGATATGGGGGATTCACGATCTCTGAATAAGGGAGACCAGAATTAATTGGGTATGAATAGTATGTTTCAGCCCTTGCGGTAGTCATCGAAGAGATATCTTTATATACGTTCCCATTATAACCGTAGCTAAGTCTAAGTTTCAATGTCGAGAATAGACGATCATTAAAGAATCGCTCTCTATGTATATTCCATCCCAATCCAATGGAATAGAGTGGTACCCCCTTTGCATTTGTGTTGACACCAAAAATATTGCTCTGATCCAGTCGGGCACTAGCGTTCAGAATATATTTATCTTGAAGAGTATAGGTAAAGTTGCTATAAAATGAACGGAACCTATCGACCAATTCCCGTTCAAAATCGGCAAAAGGAATCGTTGCCGTTGCGCCGAATATAGAATAATACTGTGGATAGGGAATTAAATAGCTCACTGGCGAAAATGTCCCTAGATCGTTATTATATCCGTATCGACGTACTTTGTTTTCTAGGGAGTGCTGATTTCGAAATTCATATCCGGCGATTCCCTCCAGACGATGGGAATTAGACCAGTGTTTATTAATATTAATTTGGGCTCTCAGGTTCTGATTGGTTAGCGCACCGGTCGTCAGATCGAGGATTCCTCCTGGCGGAAGGTTATAAATTAGTTTTTCACCACCTCCGATCTCTGTAAAGCTGTTTATAAGATTACGGGTATAGTACGTCTTCGAACTTTGATGCTGACGTTCCAGCGTTTCAGCACCACTATAGTGATAGAACATACTTGCTGACAAATATTTTGTCAGTTTAAAATCGGTGTTAATATTAATTCTATAATTCCTTCCTGATTTGAAATGATCGACGTGCTCAAGTTCTTCTAAAGGTATGTATTGCCAGCTCATAAGTCCGCTGTTCTCTGCTTGTTCAATAAATCCCTTGCGGAAACCATGCGTTACGGGCAAAGCGTTTCCCTCATCGTCTACAAATCTCGCATAAGGATAGTATGGAGTATTCCACCCTTCATTAAAACCCATTGTGGAAAGGGGCTCATTGGTTTGAGCGAAATAAATCGCAGAGCCTATTTCTAAGCGGTTACTCAACAGACTGAGGGTCTGATTGGCGTTTAGAGAGACACGCCTAAAACCTGTATTTATTAAACTGTGCTGATTGTTATCAAACCCACCAGATAAAAAGTACCGTAAGTGATTGCTGCCGCCTGTAATATTAAGGGCTGACTGTATATTGCGCGAAGGTCGGTAGAAATACTCTACAACTTGGTTTCTATAGTCTATTTGCTTATAATCATTTATCCTACGTGTAGCCTCATCGCTCGATATTAGTCCGTCCCTCTCGGCAATGAGTAGTTCAACAACAGGTGTTAATGCCTCGTTGGTAAGCGAATATTCCGCCGCCGCATAATATCCTTTAGAGAATAGCATTCTTTCCACATCAATAAAATCGGAGGTGCTCATTCGAGGTTGATAAAAAAGGTCCGGTTTAGCGCCAAGTGTCCCATTTGTAAAAAAAGATATTTTTGGTGCCTTCGCATAAGAACCCTTTTTCGTTGTGATGACAATTACTCCGTTACCAGCCCGGGTTCCCCAAATTGAGGCAGCGGAAGCATCCTTTAAAACTGAAACCGACTCCACATCGTTCGGATTTATATCCCGTATATCGCCCTCGTAGGGAAAATTATCGATCACGATCAGGGGATCGGCGTTGCCCATGATAGTACTCTGGCCCCGTATACTTATACTACTTGCGCTAGTTGGTGCACCGGAGACAGGATTATTCCGATTGAAGATTAATCCGGGCACGACATCTTCAATTTGGCTTAAAACGTCAGTGCTAACCCTACGTCTCAGCAATTCGCTATCGACCTGTACCGCACTCCCTACTAGCCGCTCTGGATGAACTCGCTGATAACCTGTACTTACAACCTCGATTTCTCGGATGATATGGGAAAGTGGTTGTAAATAAATTTCAGCGTTATTGAAGTTAACCTCCACTAAGGTATCGCGATACCCCATATAACGTACTTGAAATGATTTGCTGCCGATAGGCGCTTGGAGCACGAATTCGCCATTTTGGTTTGTCTGGGTAGATTTTCCATCTACTGTAATAGTGGCCTGATATAAAAAGGTGCTGTCCAGCCCAGATCGGATAACTCCACGAAGTACAAGGCCGCCCCTCGCCCCTGGGGTTTGGGGCGTTTGGGCAACTACTTGACCACTAATGAAACAATTGAAACAACAAAATAAAAAAATAGATATGCTCCTTAGACACCTCCTGCGAGGCTCTAACAGCAATTCCAAGGAAGGTCGCACCTGTCCATAATAAAATAGATTATAGTTTTTCATCGGTCAAAAAATTTGTGAGTGCACTAGGCAGAGCTCTTAGCACTCGATTATAACTGGTCAAAATACGCTCTAATGAAGAATGTTAACATTACTACATCGAGCGATGTAAGAGTGAAACAAGAACGTGACCAGCTACCTGAACGTACTGAAGAGTTCAAAACCATGAGATATGCCTTGACACAATGAAAAAAATAGCTTAGATTTAAGATGGAAAAGTAAAATCAGCGACTATTTAAATCTTTGTTAGAAGGATTTCCATGTCTTTTTTTACAAAGAAAGTAGCTGGCTGCAAGGTGTTGGGCAATAGCAAATAGCTATATGCCCGTCCCCTTGCTATGTTGACCGATGTTTATTCGGGCGAACAATACACGTTCTTATACAATAATTTTTTGGATAAACAGCTACCGCGCTCCTTGAGCTGAGTATCTGGCGATGCGGCTAGTACATTCATTCTAATATAAGTTTATTTATTTGAACGAAGAACTCGCAAGCTTTAGAGAGAGGCTTCAGGAATTTTCTCCAGTTTGACGAACCTCTTTCTGCTTGATCACTTTACAGCCGCCAGACCGCCTAAGCTTGGACACTTAGGAACCCTCAAGTTTATCAAGAGGTCGCCCACTGGATTTATATTATAAATATATGAGAAATCCAGTTGATAGGCGAACTCGAGGTCACTCGCGGGTTAATTCTGGCGGAACGTGAGCGAGAAACATCGTTACGAGCAAACCCAAAAGATTAACTCAAAATGTTCGCGTTTAATACTTTACAAGTATAAAAATAATTTTCGAATTATCAAAATCGAAAAATTGAAATTTTTTTTATTTTATGTGTTGGAAAGAAAATTTAGCTTTTATTATCAACAATTCTGAATTTAGTGATCGACAAATATCAGCTTGGACGGGGATCTCAACCTCTGTGATAAGCAATATGAGCAATCAAAAACAAGAAAGCCTAAGAGTTGACCAATTTTTAAAACTCAAACTGCTTTTCAACGAAAATCATAGTTCGTTCCTATTACGAATATTTGGAGACAAGTATTTTAGAGAGGTAAGACAAATTCAACCATCGAAAAATCTTACGGTGTTAGGAGAAATTCTAACGAAGAAATTTTCGGTAGAATTAATTTCTAGAAAAGAACTAAGTCACGCAACGGGGATCGATCTTGCAAGAATAAAATACATAATCACGAAAGAAGATAAAACTATCAAAATAGATGAAATTACTAAAATCGAACTTGCATTAGGGGTTGATCTCGGCACCTTTTCTAAGTTGAGATTTCCGAACACTAAACTTAATTCTGTGGCAAAATATAATACGCTCTTAAAGAAGTTTAAAATGGGAGAAATGAAATAATATCGAGAGATACAAGAAAATTTGGAATGCCCACATTAAAAACCTATGTAATAGTACGACATATATTCTGATAATGAATTACAACCGTTAAAACATAAGGAATTAACGATGCTTCAAACATTAAATCAAAATCGAAGTACTTTAGAGCCTACAGAAGAATCCCTTGTTGAGAGGAAGAAGCTGAGACAAGCAATCTGCACTACTGCGTTCCTTTCTAGCCGCTTTTCTTCCCTCAGCGCTTACACCTTTAAAACAACTCGAAGCGCCACCCGTCTCTTATAAAACCATTCAATTTTCAGCGGTTTTATAACCAGACCTCACATAATTCCGTGTATTATATTGGTTCAATATTAATTCATCTACGTTTACCGAAAGTTTTGTTTTCGGACACTCTTTAAAACCATCCCCATACAGCGTCTCTAAAATAAATCGTCTGACCGATAATAGGTCACCTTTCGCCTCTTTTTGGATGCGGTATTTCCTTTCTAAGAGTTCTTCAGTTACTTCTACTAATAAGTAACCAAATGATAGAGAATTAAAGATTTACTATGGTGCCTAATAGGAACAGGATCGATTGGAAAAAACTAAGAACATTGATATCGTAAGCTATCTAGCATCTATTGGGTACCAGCCAAATTTCGTACGCGGACAGAACTTTTGGTATCTTTCTCCACTTCAAAGAAACCGTTCCTAACTCATGCATTAATGGATTAATCTGATGTCTATAGGATCGGATCCTATTTTCAATTCTATTTCTAATATCAAACTCTTTAAGTCTAACTCCCTTCGTTACCACTAAAGAACCAAAATCACTTCTGTAAGAGCACATAACTCCATCGTCAATATATTAGTCGTTAACCAATCATCTCTTGCAAAGCTTCCGAACAGAATGACTATATGCAAAATAATGCGGAAGAACTTGTCTCCTCCAAAAAAATCTTTACAGATTTAATCATTAGTCCTAGAAAGATCTTACAGGCCATTTGTAGGCAATCCTGTAAACCAAAAATCACGGGGTCAATATTGTCAGAAAGGGGTCAACATGACCAGAATATTCAATAAGATTCAATTACTTTGCTCCAAAGTAAATAAACCCATTATTTATCAAAGTTTTCACACTTCTTTTCTTCTGTTTGATTACGCTGTTGTTTTACAATGACCGCAATCGATCCGCAGCTTTGCTGTTGCGGTAGATTAGAAAAGTAAAGTTTTAATCTCGAACCGAATTGAACAACAGCTTTTTACAAGCTACTAAGTTTTGTAATAAGTGAAAAATAGAATCCTTTTGAGCTTAAAACGGTCAATTTTTCAAAGTTCACTTATCCCTCTTTTTCTGCACATCGATATTAATTGCTTGGCTATATTTTACTATTTCATCTGGGCATAAATATTCAACGCTTAGCGCGTGAAAAATAGGTTGAAAATTATCTTTTTCTATTTAAGCCTAATACTATTTTTCAGAATTAGACTGTTACTCTTGATATTCAAGGGTAAATTAACGTAAATTAGTATAACCATATATCCCGATTATGAAAGCCATAGAATTTAGACTTCCAAAAGAGTTCGATAAATCATTTATTGTATTCAATGAAAAAGGCTCCCATTTTCCATGTCCGTGGCATTATCATCCTGAATTCGAATTTGTCCTGGTAAATCGCAGTACTGGCAAGCGCATGGTTGGCGACCATATAGGATATTTTGAAGCAGGAGATTTGGTCTTGATGGGGCCAGAATTACCACATGTTTGGGTAAATGATAATATCTATTTAGAGAACAAACATCACGAAGCAGCGGATGCAACAGTGATTCATTTCACTTCGGATTTTATAGGACAGGATATATTCCGTATTCCAGAATTTTCTTCTTTGATTGAAATTTTGAACTTATCTTCGCGTGGCATACATATCAAAGGGAAAGAAAGTAAGTCCATTGCAGATATTATGAATAATATGATTTTTGAAAGTGGATTAAAGCGTTTGGCTTCGATCTTTGAGATTTTTGATATTATATGTTCAATGAGAGATTATGATCTGTTAGCAAGTCCGAATTTTAACACGAATAAAACTTCAGTAAATAGTAGACACAGCAGAATTAATAACTATATTTTAAGGAATTATCATAAACCAATTACCTTAAAAGAAGTAGCAGATGAGGCTAACATGGCAACCACAACATTTTGCAACTTCTTTAAGGAACAATACCGAATGACTTTTGTGGAGTATGTAACTCAAATTCGAATCGGTCATTTTTGTAAATTAATTTCCGAAGATGACAAATCCATTCTAGAGGCAGCCTATATCTGTGGATTTAATAGTATTGCTAATTTTAATCGTCAGTTTAAGAAAATTAAAGGAATGTCACCTTCTGAATTCAAAAGAACAGTAGATGTTAATTAAGGATTGGGCTCTAGGCATTGAGCCCCCCATCCATCAGAATATTTTCCCCGTTAATGTATGCACCGGCATTAGAAGCTAGAAGAACGATTAGGCCTTTTATGTCATCATGGTTCGCCATTCTACCTAACGGGACTTTCTCACAATAATTTTCCAAGAATTTCTCATTTTGGTTATTGAATAGTCCACCTGGAGAGATACAGTTGAAGCGCACTTTCTGACCAGCAAATTTCTTACACATAAACTTATTCAGATTGATTAATCCTGCATTGTGGAAGAAGTAATCCGGTGGTAAATCTCCCATCAAAGTTCCTTTGTAATTTGAATAATCTGGCCCCTTCATCCCCATCATTGAAGCAATGTTGATAACAGAACCACCTCCGGTCTCTGCCATCCAATCGGAAAGACCTCTTAAAAGGTGAAACATTCCTGTGGCATTGATTTCCATAGACTGCCTAAACTGTTCTATATCTCCAGAATAGCCATTCATTGGTCTAGCAACTGCATTATTGATATAGATATCGATTTTCTGATAATCTTGTTTTAAATTAAATAGGAAAGCATCGACGCTATCAGGAAATTCTTGATCTAGAGGCAGTACGTTTAATCTGTCTTGATATCCAAAATGAATTTGTAATTCGGATTTTGCTCTTTTCACATTTCGGCTAGTCACCAGCACAGTAGCTCCGGCCTCCAATAAGGCTTCAACGATACATTTTCCATAATTTCCTGCCCCGCCTGTAACAACTGCTACTTGGCCAGATAAATCAAATAGTTGATTGATGTGCATAATCTATAAGTCAATTTTAATATTCCCCTTCTCTTTGCTTTCTAAAGCTACTGCAATAATTCTTATCACATTTTTAGTCTTATCAAAATCCAAAGTAGGTTTTGTTTGCATCAAGCCTTTTATAAACTCTAGGATATTCTCTTTAAACATAGAAAAGGAATTTTGGATGTCTATATGTGCCCAATCTTTTGTTCCAAATACATTCATCTGGAATGTTCCGGAGATATCCGCAATCAAATGAATACTGGCATAGCATGTTTGACTGATTTTTAATTGTACAATATCAAAATTCTCCTTTCCTAAATATTGAACAGATATAGGTTTCGGGTCATTCAAAAGGCTCATACATGCTTCAACCATGTGTACTCCATATTTCTTCCAATCTTTCTTGCCAACGATTGTCAACAATTGTATTTGACCCAATTTGTTAATATTAGATTTCACAGCCATCACTTCTGCTGCATAGCGCATAGACGAACAAGACATAAGAAATCCACCCTGTTTAATATAGGCTTCATAAACCTTAAGTTCTTCCAGATCAATACATAATGGTTTATCAATAAATATGGGTACTTTAGCATCCATAAATGGTTTTGCCATTTTTAAGTGATTTTCAGGATCATCTCTACCTAAAATAACAGCATCTACCAGATCAATCAGATCCTCAATCCTCGGCACAACGGTTTCAATTCCTCCAGAACGAGCAATACTTTTTGCAATTTCTTGATCATCGCAATAGATATGGGTTATTTTTGCCCCTGCTATACCTAAAGTATTTTGATTAGCTTCAAGATAATCAGATACAGCTGGAAATCCCGCCTTATCAATCTCTTTTCGACTGAAACGTCCATTGATAATTGCTGTCCAGGAATAAGGATGAGCATTTCCCACACTCATGCCAATCATGCCAATTTTTATCATAACCAACCGTTGTTATCCCATTGAGCTAGATTAAGGAATCCTTGATCTGGATAACTCAATGATTTTGCTAAAGCAACTTGTTCTTCGTTTAAATACTTGCTATTAAATATCTCCAAGGCATGATCTACGAATTCGATTTTATCGAATCCAACCAACACTGAAGATATTTCAGGAAAAGAAGCTGCAAATTTCATAGCCAATGCGACCAAATTATCTATTTCTGAATTAAATAACTGCCTGTACTTGAGTATATGATCCTGTACGGCCCTTAATTCAGGATGTAATTGAAATGATTTATCGGTTAACAAGCCTCTCATCAATACTGAACGCCCTATAATTCCCACACCTTGTTCATACGCCTGTTTAAAATGTATTCCCTGTTTTTGATCCATGAGGTTGAAAGGTAATTGAATCACCTTCCAAAAGCCTTTATCCAAGGCCCGTTTAGTTTCCTCTACTTCATACACCGAGATTCCAGGATATCGAATCAATCCTTCTTTCTGTAAAACCGTAAAGATTTCATAAATTTCATCGATTTCAAGCATTTCCAAGTCGGCATGATGCATCATAAAAACATCGATGTAATCAGTTTTCAAAGCATTTAAAGACTCGTGAATAGATTGTCTAACGATATGCTTTAATGCGAATTTATCCGGCAAAGTACCATCGGGATTTCTAAAATGTCTGCATTTAGATGCAAGGACGATTTGCTGTCGAATTCCCTGAAAAGCTTCACCCATAATATTTTCAGATTCCCCATATAATCTAGCTGTATCAAATAAAGTGATTCCTTGGTCTAAAGCATGATGTAATAGTTTTATTGCATCTTGTTTCTGCAACATATGTTTGGCTTGAGACATTTTCAAGCCATAGGGCATGCCTATTTCTACGCCACCAAATGCCACTTCTGAAACCTTTAATCCTGTATTTCCTAGGTATTTATACTGCATCAGTTTTTCTCTAAATAAGATCTATTCTGTTTATTTTCATCGTTCATATTAAACAACGGTATGATGGATTGACAATAGGTCTTCAGTCCTACAACATCCGCTCCGACGCTGACAAAATGATAACCCATATCATGAAGCTCTTGCAAGTTATCAACCGTTCCAACAGTAGCGGCAAACTTTCCGTATCTATTTGCTACGTCAGCGATTCGCTTCCGAGTTTCAGCAATCAAAGGGTTAGAGAAATCTCCAGGAGTACCAATTCCTTGACTAAAATCACCTGGACCGAAAAATAACATGTCATATCCTTCAAGTTGCGCAATTTCTTCTAATTCTTCCAAAGGCTCTGGATCTTCGATTTGTAGAACTATAAAACGTTGTTCATTTGCTTCTTGAAGGTAGGTGTTAAAATCCTCCATCGTATATCCTCCGTCTGCATTACC
The DNA here is from genome assembly GCF_002455685.1 of Sphingobacterium sp. UBA6645. Taxonomy (NCBI): domain Bacteria; kingdom Pseudomonadati; phylum Bacteroidota; class Sphingobacteriia; order Sphingobacteriales; family Sphingobacteriaceae; genus Sphingobacterium; species Sphingobacterium sp. UBA6645. The sequence goes on along the minus strand of NZ_DKLH01000045.1, from coordinate 73,273 downwards.
TCCATCAATTGGTCGTCTACCAATTGGATGAAACCGGGTCATATGAACAACATCTTTAGCATCCTGTAGACTCATGATATGTGGAACCAAGATACCTGTGGCATCGAGCTCTAGCGCACGAATATAGTCGCTATAACTCCCTCTAGCCACTCGAACCATTAAATCTACGTCCTGAGATTTTGAGGCCCATACATGCGATGAAATTACAGACCAGTCTTGCCCAATATGCTCTTGATCGACCCATACACAATCAAACCCACACTTAGCAACAAGTTCTGTTACTTGCGCATCTTTTAGATTTACTTTGAAACAACTTGCTTTTTCTTTTTGGCGAAGTTTCTCAAGGACTTTGCTTCTTCTCATATCTTTAAACTTTTATTGCTCGATTTTGGAACTAAACTAAATAAGGCAAACGCACAGACAACCATTGTTAATGCTGCAACTTGGAAAATTGCACTTAAATTAACCTGAGCATCTCTTAGCACGCCAGCGGCATATATCCCTATTCCACCAATTATACATGAACAGAAATTTAAGATTCCATAACCGGTTGCGAGGTATCTTTTATCAATCATACGCTCTAATATTGGCATCATATTCGCATCAATAAATGGCCGTGTGAATGCATAAAGAATAAAACCTATAACTGTTACCCAAACTAAATCGGTATAACTTGCTATAATAACGCCTGGAACAGCGACTAGAAAACCAATTGCAGGTAATAGAATTCTTGCATTCTTGTTCCTTTTTGCCCAAAGATCAGCCATGGCGCCTCCTAAGATGACACCTAATAACATAGCAGTAAAGAAATAAACAGTAGAATATACCCCAGCTTCAGTTTGGCTAAGGTTGAATTTCTCCTTGTAGTAGGTTGGAAGCCAGCCATTAACCATCCAGGATACTGCACCTGCTAATCCCCATATAAAAAGTACCAAATTGAAAGCGCGATTGCTGAAAAGGGACTTAAAAGCTTCACCTAAGTTGATTGATTGTTTGGTTGGAATTTCTGCTGCTGGATCTGTGAGATCATTGCGTTTATCTTTTAATAAAAACATTAAGATAAAGGCATAAGCCACTCCAATAATACCAAAGATGCTAAAGGCATAATGCCAAGAATGTGTTTCGGCAATCCAACCGCCAATGAATCCTAAACTCTGACCTATATATACTCCGCCAATATGAATTCCTGTAGCGGTGGATTTGGTGTTTCCGGGATGATATTCAACAATGAGGGCCAAGGCAGCAGGAATATAACATGCTTCACTGATACCCATTAATGCCCTTGCCAATAATAATTCTTCAAAATTGGATGCATGAGAAGTCAACCAGGTGACTAAAGACCATATTAATAAACTTCCAATAATGACCCTACTTCGATTGAACTTATCTGCTAGATAACCTGCAAATGGACTTGCTATACCGTAAATCCAAAGAAATACAGAGGTCAATAAACCAAACTGAGCTTCAGTCATTGGAATTTCTTCCAAGATGCTGCTACGCATCGTTGTTATCATCATTCTATCCAAGTAGTTTAAACAGCCGACCACACAAAGCATGGCAACTAATAACCAAGGATAAAAGGACTTTTTATAAATCATCATCAATATTAATTTAGGTGCATAGTAAATGCGTTTTTAATATACTCAAATCTATAAGTAGCACCTAAATTTTATGAATGAAAATTACCCTAATCCTAGTACTATCTTTCAGATAATGGTAGCAACGCAGAGCATATCGAAAATTATTTTTTGATCAATCTGTGATATTTTAACCAAGCATAATTTGCAGTTGCATGATGGTCAGGACTATATGTACTAGCGGTACTATCTGTTAGCCTAACAGCATACTTGTCAATCTCATTCGCATTCTCTTGCAGACCTTTATCTGCTAATGCTAGAATTGCTGTAGAATAAAAATTAGGCTCACGTTCTAATGACATCAGATTTTGTTTATAGAATTCGTACTTCTGACCTTCTACATCAAAAGAAATCAGAATAGTAGCCAACAATTGCACCTGAACCGATTTCGATAGACCGTTTAGGTCTATTTGAAGTATTTCCTCCTGAACATCTTTGGGTATCTCAATGAACCTAAGAACGTAGGCAACAATGTTTTTATTCAAATCCGATTGTTTTTGATCAGTCAAAATATTTAGGAGCTGCTCCAAGATTGTATTATTATCGATTTTAGTATCATGGTATAAGTTCCATAGTCCATAGATTTCAAATGATGAGATATCCTCGGCATGTAAAACTTGATTGGCAAATTGAGGCTCTAATTGAGAAATGGGCTGTTTTAATTTGGCCAACGTTTCTAAAGCATGTAAACTATCTGGTCCTGATTGAAATGCTGCTTGGATCTTATGCAGGTACTTATCTTCATCATTTTTATTCATTGCAGCTTGATAGAGAACTCGCCAAATTCCTATTCTATATTGAGGCACAGAATCAAAAAGCTTTTCCTCTTTTAGATAAGCCTTTTTTACGAAATCAATTTCATGGTCCTCCCATATTAAAAACTCTGCAGCATGAACTTTTACCCATTTTTCCTGTGTATTTAAGATGTTTTTTAATTCTTCTATTTTAGTATTTTCCATAAAGTTTTCGGGATGATTTTGGTTCGATTGACAGGAAGCTATAAACACGATAAGTATGTTGAACGGATAAAATCTCATATTATAAAAAATTAGAAAGTAAGCCTTTTCAATGGCACAGGATTAGCATAATTGCGTGTTTTATTAGTCTGTTTTGGAGCATTAGATCGAATTACATGCACAGCACTTTGATTTCCTTCTTCATAATAAGTAATTAATAAACTTTTATCTGCCAGCTCTACCGTAGAGGCATAAGCGCCGCAGAATTTATCAATCAAATATGGTCCTTGCCAAGTTTTTCCCTCATCATATGAAATACGCAATCCGGTATAGCCTGATTCAGCGGTCAAATCATCTGTAAAAGCACGATAAATTAAGACAATAGCACCGTTGGATAATCTTGCAACATGTGGACAGCGGTCTTGATAACCTGCGCAATAAACTTTACTCCCAAGTCTTTCCTTGGTCTTTAGATACTGTAAAATGCATTTTATGGTCACGATTGATATCTCCCCGTAGAGCTGCTAATATGTCCCCATTTTTTAATTGAATTACATCCATTTCTGCAGGTAGATATTTCCCTTCTCTTTGACCAACATACATGGGATCAGATCAAGTTTTTCCTTTATCCTTCGAGAAGTACAGGCAGCCAAATGCTCCATGGTTCCCTTGATGATAGGTTGGATACACCCAAGTGCCATCAAATAGTTCACGCATAGATGCCGAACACGCATTATTAAAATCTCTTGTGTTCAGCGTTACTAATTCAGACCATTTTTCACCATTATCCTTGGATGAAATGTAATGAATGCCCCCATTCTTTATTTCTCTGCGCTGACCTGTGTAATGTGCCCATGTAGTTATACTGTTGCTAACAGGGTTTCTATTAGATCCTCAAAGCGTGTTTTGAAAAAAGTCACCACAATCGCTCCATCAGACATTTGACTGATGCGCGGATCTCTGTTATCAGCCTCATCGTCATAAATTGTAATCGGTTTGGACCATGTTTTTGCATTATCTTTGGATCGAACTATACAAATTCGCCCTGATTTTGGATAAGCCTCACTCGGATAGGTAACAGGAGATCCGCCCTGCATAAAATAAACTTAAAATCTCCCCGTTTTTAAGTTTCGTAGTATCAGTGAAGGCTTGGTATATTCCAGCGGTTCCTCCTTTGGAAATCACTTGGCTTCTACCCACATTTTTCTGCGCTTGTAGTATTACTGGCATGCACATTATTGCGAGCAGTAAGTGTCTAAATAGCTTTTTCATGATTATTTTTCTTTAGGTATCCATCTTCCTTTATCACTTTAACCCATTGTTGATAACCAGCTAGAGTAAGGTGTACTCCATTCCAACTAAATTCTTCTTTTAATAGACCTTGGGAATCTACAAAGTGCGTATGAAGGTTCAGATACTTTACTTGTTGTCTTTCTGCTAGTATTTTTAGCTCCGAATTTATCTTTGGTAGTAGATCTTGCGCTTTACAATGCCCATTCAGTTTTTTAAAGTTTTCATTTGTTGGAAGGATACTTTCAATGATCAAGGTTGTTTTAGGACTAATTTGTTTTGTTTTTTTACAGATTCGATTGATATTACATAGGAGAATCTCAATAAGAATACCCTGAGCTAAATCATTAATACCAATCATGAGGAAAAGCATCTTTGGTTTTCCAATTAGGATATCGTCCAATCTCACCAATACGCCAAAGGAATTATCCCCTGGGATTCCTGTATTTTTAAGGTACTTTTCTTCGGGAACCAATTCCGTCCACTCTGCCAAAAAGTAATGCTATTACCTAAGAAAACCGCATCTTTATTCGATTTCTTGAAAGAGTGGTGCAAGGCGACCTGAGCCTGATAGATATCCGGCCTTTTCAGAGAATCAATTTGCTGCGCTTGACTGACAAAACTAAATCCAAATATAAAAGGAAAGATAAAAGTAATTTTTGTCTTCATCCGATTTTGATTCTGATTTAAAAATAATATACTAGACCACCAAGAGATAGTCCAGTATAGAGTTTAGATAGAATCACTTTATTTCGTTAACTCAAGCAGACTTCCTGCGATATGTCGGGTTCCGTTATTAATGTTAAAATAATATGTAACCAAGATTTGGTGCTTATTCAACATGACTGCCCAAGGGTAACCGATGTCCCAACCTCCGCCGTCTTCACGGATCACAATTTCCTCGGCAGTAGCGAAGTCGGTACATTCAGCATTTAGAATTTTTGCGCGTATTCCGTATGGTTGATGTCTATATCCATATACCACAAATACTCGATTATCCGGTAATCGTATGGCTTGTAGTGGATGCCCTTGGAAACCCATGCTCTGCCATTCAAAGGTCTTTCCCCCATCAGTAGATCGAGCAATACAAGCCTGATCGTCATAGCCTGCAGTACGTAGAAATGCGACTAGATCACCTTTTGGAGTTTCATAAATGGATGTTTCATTAAAGGAAACCTTTGGATCTTCTGCCACCACGGACATATATTTCCAAGTCTTTCCTTTATCATCCGAATACATCAAGTAGTTAGATGTCTTCTTTGTTTCTGCATTATCGGTTGCTGCCACTACCCAGAATATTCTTCCTGTTTTTGATTCGTACATGGCACCTCGGTTATATACTGGAACTTTATTTCCATACATATCGTAGTTCACTTCTTGAGCGATCGAAGGTGGGTATATAGGATCGCTCCAAGTGTTTCCGTTATCTGTTGACCTGACAATATATCCTCCCAAAAACGTTCCATCACCGGATTGAAAATGCTGCTTCTTTAAGTTTTTTAATCCATCCTCACGTAAGAAAGACCAACCGTAACTGGCACATAGTATGGTTCCATCTTTCAGTGTCAACAAGCAAGGGTCTTGTGATCCTCCAAAAGGGTGAGAATAGAGTAACTTAGGGACTTTGGTCCAATTTTGTCCATCTTTGGATTCTAATTTCACTAGATAGCTGTTGGGATCCACATGGTTTGTTCCCTTCTCACCGAAAGCCCTACGTTCTGGAGCTCTACGAAAGGATAGCAGAAAATTGTTGTTTTTGGTTTTAACTATAGATGGAAAGCTGGAATAAAAAAAGTTATCCTGATAGATAATCATATCTTTGACTTTCTTTACCTTACTTGATTGCCCAACACTCATTTGCGTTGAAAATAAGAGCGCTAAGGCCATTCCGACTATGCTATTTCTTTTCATGTTCATCAATATTTATTAATAACCCACTGTTTGTTTTACCAAAGGTTCTAAGCTTAATACTTGTTCCGAAATTGGGAAATATTCCAAATGTTTCAGGCTAGATTTCCCTGCCAATGTCGGCACTAAATCGAAAGCCTTATTAAATCGGAGTAAGTCCCACCAACGCTTACCCTCAAACATCAATTCCAATAATCGTTCTTGCAGTATTAGTTGATCATTCTGAGCCTTAGATCCATTGACAAACCTATTAGCATCAAATGCGGATCCGAAAGCGCGTTGTCGAATTTGGTTAATTTCTAAAGATGGATCTTGTCCTAATGCATTTTTCGCTTCAGCTTTCATCAATAGTACGTCTGCATAACGGTAGATAACGAAATCACTGGTGTAATAACGCACTCCTGAGATCAAAGTACCTCGACCTTTTAAAATTAAGGTAGGATATAAAGCTGGAGCAGGCAAATCTAATACCGAAGCAGCTTTCCTTAAATCACCTGGTTTAAATTGATTCTTTGCTAAATCAGTTACTGTCCACACCATTCCCCCTGCAGTTTGACCAATTACCTCGTTAGTGTTTGGATCAATCTCATTCGGTAAACGAGCAGAATACATGTTAAAGAAATAATTGTTACTACTCTCTAGTTCTTTGTTTCCAATGGCCATGATAACTTCTTTGTTATTCTTATTACTGTACTTGAATAAGTCAGCATAATTCGCTAACAAAGATACATCAGCTTTCGCCACATCATCACAGGCCGTTATTGCAGTTTGCAAATCTGCATTTCCACCGTTTAATCTTTTTGCGGTCCATAGGTAGACATCCGCTTTTAGTGCTTGTGTTCCCGCTTTAGACCAATAGTTTCTATTTTTGATGAACCCATAACTAGCAAAAAGCGAATTAGCTTTTTCCAAATCTTCCTTGATCAATTTGAATACATCTTGTTGAGAAGACCTAACCTTTTGAATTACATCCGGTTCAGCTCCTTCCACTGGTTCTGTGCGGATCGGGACTTCGCCCCAAGTTCTTACCAGAACAAAATACAGGAATGCTCGAGAGACATAAGTTTGAGCTAATAAATTATTCTTGTCCGTTTCGTTAGAAAACGTAATATTGGGTACATATTTTAGGATTAAATTCGCATCATTGATTGCCGAATAAATAGATTGCCAAGAGGGTCCTGCAGATACACTACTTAACGTATTCAAGTAGTAACGATCATAATCTAAGGTACCACTGACCTTTCCCCACTCCATGACTTCAGATCTAGCCTCCCCCCAAATGAATAAATTTATATTAGCTAGAGCACGTTGTTTCACATATAAACTTGTCAATCCTCCTTTTGCATCATCCTCCGTTTTCCAGAAAGAAGCATTCGTGATAACACTCGTGGGATCTAATTCTAAAGCTGTATTACAAGCTGTTTGAAAATAAAGAACAGCTGCTAATAGACCTAATTTTAAGATTGATTTTTTCATAACCTTTTTTGATTTAAATGTGGGGATTAAAAAGCTGCTTTCAGTCCAACAGAGAAATTTCGAGGGATTGGATAACGTCCTTGGTCGGTACCGCCATCCTCAGGATTCATTCCTGTATATTTTGTGAAGTAATATAAGTTGCTTCCCGTAACATTCACGCGTACATTGTTTAACTTAATACGTTCAGTCCATGCTGAAGGAAATTGGTAAGCCAAAGTTACTTCGCGTAACGCGAGATAGTCTCCTTTTTCATAGAATTTGGAGTTTGTAGAAGATAAATGGTAAGCACTTCCTCTCCAGTAACTGTAGTTTGCTGTACCTGGTATGTATTGAGGACGTTCAGCAATATCTCCATCTTGCTTCCAACCCATTTCAACCATTTCCTGGGGGATGTTTAAGTTTTGGGCCCAATGCCCACTTAAAAAGATTTTCGCATAATTGTAGATGGTATGCCCCTTTGTGTAATCCAAACGTGCATATAAAGAGAATCCTTTATAGTTTAGGGAAGTGGAAAGACCTCCTGTTATGGTTGGAAAAGGATTTCCTAAATAAGCTAAATCGCGTGTATCTAAGGTGTCATTACGATCCAAATCGGCATAATTTACATCACCGCCATATTTGGTTTTATTTGCAAAAGGCATAGTTAGATCGACAGGGGCATTCGCAGCTTCTGAATCAGTACGGTATATGCCATTTTGCAACCACCCATAAAAATCCCCTATGCGGCCACCCTCTTGTAACCCTCCACCCCAAACATATCCGCCAGAAGCATTATCCCAAACATATACACCACCGACACGGTTATTCAAAACTCCGTTATCTGGTAATTTCAATATTTTAGTTTTGGTAGTAGTAATATTGAATCCTATATTCCACGCTAACTCCGAAGTTCTGCGTAGAATATCCGCGTTTAGTTCCACTTCAATACCTTTATTTTGAAGACTACCTAAGTTAGTTGAAATGCTGGAAAAACCTGTGGATGGTGGAAGTGTTAAATTAGTAATCAAATCATCCGTTTTTCTATTGTAGTAATCGAATAAGATGTTGAATCGGTTATCCATAAACCCTAAATCCACCCCGAAATCTAATGTTTTGGACTGTTCCCATTTTAGGTTCGGGTTAGCAAGAACTGTATTGGTTACTGCAGATTCACCTAAATAACGGTTACCCACCGAATAAGATCCTTGCGCATGGAAATCAGATAATCCTGAGATGTTACCATTTACCCCATAACTTGCTCTCAACTTGAATGTGGAAAAATAAGGTTTTGTAACTTGGAAGAAATCTTCCTTATGTACATTCCATCCCAAAGATACTCCTGGGAAAAATCCCCATCGGTAATTTGTACCTAAGTTAGAAGCACCATCGTACCTAGCAGTTAAGGAAAGCAGGTATTTTTGAGCATAATTATAATTTAAGCGGGTGAAATAACCTACCATAGCAAATAAACTCTCATTTCCTCCTACTGATACGGGAGTAGAAGAGGCATTTAAAGTTGGAATTAAATCAGTTGCCGCTCCTTGACCAGACGCACTCAAGCCAAATACATATCTACGGAAGTATGAAAAACCAAGCATGGCATCGAAAGCATGATTACCATAGCTTTTGGTATAATTACCAATAAGGTCGGCTTGGGTTTGCATTGTTTTATTGTATCCAGAAGATGCAGGTCGGGTTGTGTTGATATTACCCACGCCATTCATATAGGAATGAATAAAGGAATAGTTATCACCAGCTACTTTGTATAGGGATACATGCGGAGAAATAGTTAATCCTTCTATAGGTTTCCAATCTCCAGAAAGTGCCAGCGTTAAATTCTCATTGGCATTTTTATTGTCTCTTTTGTTTAAGTAATAAACAGGATTACCAGTGCTACGACCTTGTCCAGGGGCTAAAGTTCCATCCTCAAATGTATATTTAGCTGTCGGAGCCATACCAGCTGCTCGGAAGAATAGTTCTGTATCACTGTAAACCGAATTGTTAGTTGCATAGCTATACATCATTTTTCCATTGACAGTCAATTTATCATTTACCTTTAAATCAGAATTCAAGTTTGCAGAAATACGATCATAGAAGGTCGTAATCGCAATACCATTACTCTTCATATAACCAATACTCGCATTTACCGTCGCGCGATCTGTGCCACCCGAAACCGATAGATGGTGATCATTAGTGGTACTGTTTTGGAATAAGATATCCTGCCAATTGGTTTCTTGGAAAATGATGGTTTTACCTGGATTAATTGGATCCTCCATTGATTGCCACCCCTCGTTCAATTTATGCTTATTAGCATCAGTAAGATATTGTGTGGTAAATCCTGTATTGTTGGTCAAATCATTTCCTGTACCAAAACCAATAGGTTGTGTTAATTGATTGATCGAGCCTGGAACTTTTCGTTCCGCTATTTGAGCACCCACACGTGCATAATAGATGTAATCCCTAGCAGAAGCCAACTCGTACAATTGACCAACTTTTGAAGAAGTAAGGTTATAAGAATATTCTATTTTAGTACGATTAGAATCACCCGATTTCGTGGTGATAATCACTACTCCATTAGATCCTCTTGCTCCATAAATGGAAGTAGAAGCAGCATCTTTTAGTACCTGCATAGAGGCAATGTCATCGGAGTTGATATCATTCATATTCGACCGAATAACCCCATCGATTATATATAGCGGACTTGCGCCATTCGGATTGTTAATGGACGTTCCTCCACGGATTATCACACGGGGAGCTGCTCCTGGCTGGCCTGAAGTACTTTGAACGCGTACGCCAGAAACCGTTCCTTGTAAGGCAGAAGCCGGATTCGCGAAGGTTACATTTTCTAAGACCTTCTCATCAAGCTTAGAAATGGCCGTTGTTAAAGTTTCTCTGGATTGTGTTCCATATCCTACGACCAACACTTCATCAATATTGGTGTCATCATTCTCCAAACTAATAGAGGTTAATAAAGGACTATCTGCTGGGATTTCTAAGCTTTTCTTTCCAACGGAACTGATCAACAATATACTCTGACTTGATCTTACCTGGAGGGCAAAAGTTCCATCTTCTGCGGTAAATGTTCCGTTTTGAGTTCCTTTTTCAGTAATCGTTACGCCCGAAAAAGGATTCTTATCTTGATCTATTACCTTTCCTCTCACTGTCGTTTGGGCATATGCCAAGATATTAAAACATACGAAAAACAACAGCAATACCGCCCGATTCAGCAACCCGCTACGATTCACGACAGCTAATTTATAGCTCCCTGATTTACTTAAATTCAATTTTAAATTTTTAATCATAATTGTTAGGAAATTGATTGTTAAGTATTGATACTATCTCAAAGATAGACCTAAGCCACTCTCGCTTCTACTACTTTTATGTAGATTATAGATACAATATTTCAGAAGGTTTTAGGGTTTAATACCGACCGGCGATTGCCCAAGTATTTTTGACTTCTTGATGTTCAACTACTTGATAAAAAGGATACCAAGCCACTGTAGGACAGACATGATATGGAATACCATATAACTCTTGACCCACCTGAATACCTTCCCATTCTGAAGCGGGAACTTCCAGAACCAAATGTTCTTCGCTTTGGAATTTAGGAATCCAATTCGAATGCTCTGGAAAATGAAAACGTTGTTCGATCGGACTCTCCGATGCAACGGATTTATATCCTAAATCAAGACATATATGGTTTATAGTAGGTTTAGAAATGATTCTTGTAAACAAAATAGCGGCAAAATCAAAAGATTGCTCGGGTAGATTTTCGTGATATCCCCAATCCCAAAGCATAAAGGTGCCTGGACTACATTCTACAAACGGATAATTCATGTAGATTGGAAAGGTATTAGAACCTCCAAAGGCACAAATAAGTTTTTCGTTGGCTTTCTCTTCTACAATTTTCAGCACCTTTAGAAACTCTTGAAAATAAGATTCTACCACTTTAGTTCGATCAGCTAAATCTATTACTCGGATATGTCCATCATAACCATGGAAACCTTTTATGTCTAAGTTATTTAAATTCAATAATTCATCGTAAAAATCCTCGAGATTTTGGATAATAACACCTGTTCTTCCCATGCCCAAGTTCACATCTATGTAGACGGGCACCATTATTTCCAGTTCTTTAGCAAATTGATCCATAGATTGTGCAGCCGAGATTGAATCAACCAAGCATTGTAACTTAATTCCAGGATTTTGTTTCACCATATCTAGGAATTGTTCCATTTGGTAGGCAATCAAAGGATACGCAATTAAGATATCTTTTACGCCCAGTTCTAGTAATAAGGAGCTTTCTTTTAAAGTAGCACATTTAAATTTTCGGATTCCGACATTCAATTGCATTTGAATCAACTCTTTAGATTTGATTGTTTTAATATGCGGTCTGAATCGATTTAAATCTATTTGTTTTTTGATTTTTTCCAAATTGGATTTCACCATATCCGGATAGACTAATAAGCTTGGACTTGCTAGTTTAGAAGTATCTTTAATATGATAAGTATCTTTAAAATTATCGCTCATTACTTTTCAATTTTTTAATCATACTAACCATGCATGCTATTACCTTTTCTTCTGCATTTTCTTCCAGAAAACTACTGCGACAACGCCAGGTTTCATATCCTCCATTTATAAATTCATTTGCTGGCGGGACATATCCCACGTAATCATTTGCCAGACAGATACTGAAATAGAAATCACTTTCTTGTTTTAAAGCTTTCCCTGAGGCACTAAAAAACTCTCCTCCTAATCCTCCAAATAATACTTTTCCAATTCGGAAACATTGGACTGGAAAAAAGATTTGCTGTGGAATTGACTCCAATAATACCTGCTCTCTGGCATACACTTTCTCATATAAATCTTTATCCGTATATGCCACAGCTTCATAATCCGTTTTCGCTAGAATTGAATAAGATTCTTTCAATAAGTCTGGAGAAATTAATCGTTTATTTAAAGATATTTCCTGATATAGAACTTCCAAATCTGCCTCGGTTTCCCAACTCAATGCATCAATTGAGGTAAAAACTGCTTCTGCGATATCTTCACCTATATATTTACTTTTTTCGTGATAATTTTTTGGATATCTGTCTCCATCTATGAAATCCCAAATATTTACTTCCCCACTGGTTCCATTACTCATCATGCTTACTATGCCATTCGAATTAAGTAGAGAAGCAATCTTATTGGAAAAATAGCCAAAATAATCTGCTGTAATTGTACCTCTTTCACAATCACCGACATAATGCAATCCATAATTAGCCAATAATCCAATCCACTCGTCAGATCCATTTTTGATTCCTATAAAACAAACTTCAGGATCAGGAATGCTAGTTCGTTCTATAATTTCCAATTCATGTCCAAAAGGGTTGGTTTTTATAGCATCTACGGTTTTTAAGACTGGATTCCAGGGTTGATATGAATCTTTCATCCGATATCTTCTAGATGTTAAGTGATCAGGCTTAAGAACTTTGCCGAAAGCAATTTTAATCTTTTGTTCTTTCTGAACAACTGCGGTTGCTAATTTCAACAGTTTTTCAGCCAATTGATTTCTATAAGCTAAGTCGATATGCCCCATCAAAAGATCAGCTATACTTCCTGTGGAATGAGCATGCGTACTTGAAATTAATTGATTGGACGCTGGAACTCCGATACTTTGTTCAATGCCAGCTTTCAAGCTGTCTAGGAAATCTCGCTTCATTACACAGATATCCACGACCATTATCAACAACTTCGTCTTTCCGTCGTGCATATAAATCGCTTTGGCGAATAAAGGATCAGCTATTTTGTTGGCATATCTTGTTGTAAATTCACCATTGATCAAAGTTCCTAAAGAAGGGGTAATATCGATTTGATCTGTATTTCCGTATAACATTATTATTTCCAATTATTTCTTAAAAATCGAAGCCAATTTCCATGAAAAATATCATCAATTTGTTGGTCAGTATATCCTCTATTTTGAAGCAAGAATTCATATTTCTGTAGATCCGATATCGCGTTTAAATCCCAAGGAGATTGCTCCGTACCAAAAATACCATCCAAATCACTTCCAATACCAATATGCTGAGCATTTCCTGCAATCTGGCATATATGATCCCAATGGTCAATCAGCATTTCTAATTTAATATCCAGTTGCCAAGGATCAGATACTGTATCAATAAACCTTACATCCATCGCCCAACAATCAAGCATTCCCCCTATTACTGCCCCTCTATTTATCAATCTCTTGATTTGATCATCTGTCAACTGCCGTTGGTTTGGAACGATTTTTCGCACATTATGATGACTTGCCCAAATCGGTCCGTCATAAAAATCCAATACTTCATCGAAACCTTCATCGGTTAAATGCGTTACATCTAAAATCATATGAAGTTTGCTCATTTCACGCATAAGCTCATAAGCCTTAGGATCTAATTTCCCGCTTTTTCTAGTTCCTGGAGCATATCGTCCCGGACCGAAATGAGATAGTCCCAATGCCCTCAGACCGTAAGAATGAGCCTCATACAAGTAATCAACATTCACTAAAGAATCAGCGCCTTCTAAGCTCAAAATGTAACCGATCGGTAATCCGTCTTTGTTTTCCGTTGCATTCCATTCATTGAGATGATGCTCCAAATCAGCAAGGTTTTGTATTAATTTCATTTCACCCAACTTCTCCATTTCCTTGTACCACAATCGCTGAGCTTGAGTCATGGCCCAAGCTTGCTGCGGAGAATTCCATCCAGGCAATCCTGTTCCTAAAGGGGTTACCCGTGACAATTGTGTCGCAACAACGATCCCAATATTTCCAGCCCGAAGCTCAGGAAAGCATACTGTGCCGTTCCCTCTATCGGGTTTATCTTTCATAAATAGTTCTCGCTGCCTAATTTCCTGCAAACTCTTACGGAGATCACGATTCCATTCTATAGCATTCATGGCTAAATCTAAATGGGCATCAAAGATCAATCTCTTACTCATGGTTCAACCTCCTTTCATAATGTTGAATATTTTTCTCAATAAGGGCATTTATTTCGTCAGAAAAGTCTTCTAACACATCTTCCCATTTTTCAAAATCTCCTTCTTCGTAAGAGTATAGACCAACAGTTGCCCGCATTCCCGTTTTTCCTGCAGATACCTTATCCACAAACCAAGATGGAAGTTCCGAGCAATTGGAAAGTTCAGGATTCAAATCTTTCATGACAAAAGCGTAGGCTACGGTGCCCATTAGATCCATATAGAGATAATTTCCCGTAAAGGGCATGTAATAGCCTGCATCGTTCCTACATGCCCGATCCACACTTTCAATGCTGGCATAACCGTTATCGACCAAATAAAAAGCCTCTCTAGTCATGGCCGCCAACATAAAAGCCCGTGCACTAATGCCATTTTTTACCATATAAGGATCCTTCTCTAATACCTTGCTTCCAAATTCTGTTAAAAAATCAATCTGATCGTTGGAATTTGTTTTCGTAGATATGATTTCCATGAACAAGGATTTCTGTTTTGGAAAGCTTAGATTTAAGCCTAATACCTCGAGCTGAGTCGCATCTTGAAGATCATGAAGATTTACTGAGTCCAGGTTAACAGTTATGATGCCATCTTTCTTTAAGTAAGGTTTAAGGCTTCTCAACATATTGACCTTTTCTTCTTGATTATCGGAGCAAAAGATAAAGATTAAATCGGCTTTAATAGTGGAATTGGAATTAACAGTTGTATCGAACGTAGTCACTGATAAGGATTTTTCAATCAAAAAGTTGTATAAAGCTTGGGAAATTCTAGAATATCCGGAAACAATAATCTGCAAATCAGAAGTATTAATCATTTCTTTTAGAGCAATTTAAGTTAAAAATGTTTTAATACTTTGCCAGCTGCTACTAATGCTTTATTTACATCTTCATCTGTTGTTGTGGAACTGATATACCATAATCCTCTTCCAATCACCCGAATTCCCTCTTCATGAAGCTGACTGATAAATTGATTTAATTTTGCTTTATCGTTTTGTAGCAAATCGCGGTACTCATATTGTGCTTTCAGGTTAGTAAATGAAGTATTAAACATTGGCCCCGGACCTTGTACCAATAAATTTTGTCCATGTTTAGCTGCTAGCTCCTCCAAGCCAGATTTTAAATCATTCCCTAATCGAAATAATCGACTGTAGACGTCAGTATCAGCTTGTAGTTCTTCGATCGTCGCAAGCGACGCTGCTACAGTTGGATTACTGGCATTCATAGTTCCGGCATGAATAACACGTCCTGAAGATATTTCTTCCATCCATTCTTTCTTTCCAACTATGGCACTGATAGGATATCCGGAACCCATGGCTTTCGCATAGATGCTAAGATCGGGTTGGATATTAAAATATCCCTGTGCTCCTGATAGGCTCATACGGAAACCAGTGATTACTTCATCAAAAATTAATGCAATTCCATATTTACTGGTTAATTCCCTCATCTTTTCCAAATAGCCCGCTCTAGGGGGAATACAACCATTATTACACATAATCGGTTCAGTGATCACAGCTGCCAATTCATCCTTGTATTTTCCAATGGTCTTTTCTAATAATTCGACATCATTCCACGGAATTAAGATGAATTCCGAGGAGCTAGATACTGCCATACCTTGGCTCCAGGGAGAGATGTTCGGCTTATCTCGGCTTCCAAACCCTCCTTGAGGCACAGAAATTCCATAAGCTACATTGTCTAACCATCCGTGGTAATGTCCCTCAAACCTTAAGAATAGGTTCCTTTTCGTCTTGGATCTAGCCACGCGGAAAGCGGTCTGCACTGCTTCAGATCCATCCAAGCAAAAACGCATCAATTCCGCTGTAGGTATAATCTCTTGGAGCTTTTCCGCCAATTCAATTTCTTTCAAATGTTGACCTGCATACAACTGCCCTTCCCTTGAGTAAGATTCTACCGCATCCAATACTCTTTTATTTGAATGACCTAGAATTAAAGGTCCTTGGCTTAGAGTAAAATCTATATATTCATTTCCATCTACATCTCGAATCATACTCCCGTGGGCATAATCATAAAATAAAGCATGCGGATGATTATATTTTCTAAATTCGGAAGAAACTCCCGAAGCTAAAACCTTACTTGCCCTATCCAATAATTCCTTGGATTTAGCATATCTATTGTTTTCCATTTGGTTCTGCTAAGTTTAATTCTTTCAATCGATTTCTATATCGATCCGCTAATCGATAAATCTCTTCATTGAAAATTGCGAAATTATGTTCTAGCTGTTTGGCGGATTGTTCACTGTGGGGATAAAGTCCTTTCAAATTATGAATTCCTCTCCCCTTCGTTTGTAATATTTCTTCCATCTGTCTTGGAACCTCGTGGCTATTGCTTAGTTTTGGAAAAATGGTTTGAAAGGTTTGTAAATAGTGATTTAAACCTATATAGTCCATTCTTTTAAAGATTCCCATGATGGTTATCCAAGATCCTATATCATATTGGAAACACTTATCCAATCCAGCCATACCCACCACACCTTGGTTTATTAGTTCAAAACCTTGTCGGTAAGCTGCATATAAAAGTCTATTAGTAATAAATCCTCGGATATCTTTATACAACAGAGTTGGCTCCTTTTCCCAAGAAATAGCCTCTTCTTGAACCATTTCAGCTAGCGACACATCCGTTTTCCCACCACAGGTAATCTCCAAGAATCGCGTTGCGTAAGCAGGTTCTGCCCAATGTATGCCCATAAAACGACTTGGATGCTGTAAATACTGTTGTAGGATATTGATGGGAATTGCCGACGTATTGCTCGCTATCACACAACTTATCGGAACGACGGCTTCAATTTGTTGGTAGACTAATTTTTTAATCTCTTCCAATTCGATGATGCATTCAATCACTAATTGACAGTTAAGTAAAGCTTTATAATCACTTGACACTGTAAGATTCCTTGTGGAAGTTGGTTGATTTTCTTTAATAAGATGCATGTCATCAGCTAATTGCAATTGCTCCAGAATGCGCTGTGTACCTTCTTCCAATTCTTCGGGCAGTGGTGTAACAGCAATTACTTGACAACCCGATTTCAATAGAGCAACAATAATACTACTGCCCATCAATCCGAGTCCAACAACTCCGATAATATGTAGCTTTTCCGACATGTATTCTATTTTAATTTTGCAATACAATCAATCTCCACCTTTATTCCTTCTGCTAACACAGATTGGACAGTTGTCCTCGCCGGCCGTACACCATTGAAATAGGTCCCATATACTTTATTGAAAGCGCTAAAATCCTGGATATCTGCCAAATGCACAGTGCATTTTAGTACATTATCCATGCTTGTACCCGCATTTTCCAAAATTGCTTTAATATTCTCCATTGACCTAATGGTCTCCTCTTCGATGGTACCTAACACAAAGGCGGAAGTTTTGAAATCTACGGCAGCTTGCCCACTAACAAATACCAAATCCCCTACATGAACGGCATCTGAATATGCACCAGTCACAAAGTTAGGGTCACGATCTGGATGAACTACTTTTCTCTTTTCCATAATTTCATTAATTAATGAATCAAAACTAAGGGAAGAACTGCCGAATAGCCTATGTATTTATTTAGATTGCTTATACTATTTTTCAAAACGTCCAACTATGGGTATCTGGTTTGACGAGAAATAATGTTTTAAATGCTAAAAGTGAATTATTGATTGGTTTTTACTTTGAATAATCTCCTTTCTTATTTAACGTGAGTTCGGGATAAGAAAAAGCGTTAAAAAAGAGGCTGTAAAACATAAAACAGACTTGATTTTTGTATATAAATAGTTGTCTATCAATTCAATACAATAATAAATCAAGCCTTATGTTGAGAGATAAAGTTATAGAAATATTCGTTAAAGTAGATGATTTTTGCAAAGAAATCAGGCCCATGTTGGAAGAAAAGCAAATCGATCCGAAATATCCATGAAAATTATTAATGATGAAGCATTAGCCACCGTTTTCAAGCTACGGGATTTGTCATTTAAACGAGAGGACATTTCTGAAACTCAACGAAAGGAATTAGTTGACTATAACAATAAGGTACCTGTAGAATCATTCAATAAGCACTATGTTAGTAGCGATTCGACAATTAAAAATCAAACAATTGAAAAGTTTCTTTTAGATGAAATGTAAAGTTAATGTTGAAGTTTTTAACTTAAATAGGAATAAAAGACTCCTCAACATAAACCGCTGTATTTTTTATTATTTATTATTTGTTCTTTAGGACGAGAGTGTTTAAAACCTAAAACCCGATTACATCCGTTAAAAAAAGGCACAAAACTTGATTTGTGCCTTTCAAGGAAGCGAACTAATAAATTCTCTTCCACAAAAATTTAAATTGTTTATTTCACGGTAAATACTGTCGCGACTGCACGTTCACCCTCATGATCAAATTTTCCATTATCGGATGGGAAATTCACGACTCCATCCCCATTTACCCATGCGGTGCTTGAACCACCGCCATCATAATTTAATGCAGCAACGCAGCCTAATGCCTTCATGAGTGAAGACAACTGTGGAATGCTCAATCCTTGCGATTGAGAAGAACGCCCATCGACAACGACCACAATCATTTTCTGATCTGCTGTTATTCCCACAGCCGTCCGTGGGTGTCTAGCCGTATTGAAATCCACATTCAATTGTGACAACTCTTCGCCATTTTGGATCAATAGCGGACCACCAGCCAGTGCAACAGGTTCTGCGACCGAGGTCCATCCGGAAGAAGGTTTTGAAACAATCTTTGGTTTTCCGGAAGCGTCGATTACCATTGCTCCGTTTTCCCGATAAGGATTAAAGCCATTCACCGTCGGATTTTGAATTACATTATCGTGTTTGAAGAATACGGTTGAGCCACCAACACTGGTATTGAAATAAGAGCCATTAAATGCAACCAATGCATTGGCTCTTGTGGCAGCATCGCTCGTTTTCAAGAATCCTGTTTTCACATAGGGGATTTCGATATCAAAGCCCTTGGTCAAATCTATTTCGAACATGTTGATATATTGCTTTGATTCAAAAATCTGCGAAAACTGCACATGCTTCCAGGTTATCCCGTCCGTCACCTGCTTGATTTTCCAATCGGCTTTCTCTAAAGTCTCCTGGATACTTAAAGTTTGATCCTGGGAGTAATCGTAGGGCAATTGGGTCCCATCGTTCTTTTCACAAGAGGTGAAAAGCAAAAGGAAAACTAGGTAGTATATAAAATTAAATTTTTTCATGAATTGGTTGTTTTATTAGTAATTCACCCATTTTAAGCGTAATGGTTTAACTTGCTTTACTGTTCTTTTTTTAAGGTCAAGTGTTAATACCTCCATATTCCTGTAGAGCTGTATTTCTTTGGTCTGTTGGTTTATTGAGGCGGCATTCACATTGCTTTTCCCCCATCCAAACGGCCAACTCTTAAAATATTGATCAGCGGAGCTCTCTGTTACAAAATCATAGTATTTTCCCTTCTTCTTTGCGATAAGTAATTTGGAATCTGAGAAGAGGTACAATGTCCCTTCCTGTATAAATCCGGTATTCATGGAATGCTTCCATGATTCGGGGGCATTTCTCAGCAGCTCATGCCAATCATATGGCGCACTTTTTTCGCCTGTAAACTTATCCATATTCTGAAACTTAATACCATCCCAAATCACCCACTGCTTTCCGTCATCTATGAAATGTAAGTCCTTTTCAAGCTCGAGACTTTTCAGAAGATCCATTTCTGAACTTAACTTCTTTACAGAATAGGATGTATTATCTGGATTGCTGACATACAGAAGATTACCCATTAGATAATAAACAGAATCTTTCTTTGACCATACGGCGTCGGGAGTCAACCAAGTGCCTTTGGCGATAAACTTTTCATTATCGCTCTCCCCATTAAAAATATTGACATAGTCCAGCTTATCGGTCTCCTTAGGCTGTTGGGAACCTTCAATAAAAAATCGGGCCACCACGCCATCGTATTTTTGTAATCGTGCGGCAACCGATACAGCATGCCAATGGTTGGAAACCACAAAAACGGTATCTCCAGGCTGCATGATTCTTTCTCCTGATTCGTTCTCCAATACCCTACTGAATATATAATTCTGAACGGTGGTCTTTGCATTCTCTTCTTTATGAATTATTTCTGGGGGGATTCCGCTTGCCTTCATCTGGTCGAACATTCTACTGGCCTCACATATACTCGAGCCATGCGCAGCACATCCTCCTGAAACAATAATGTCGTCAAAGGTTTGAATCTTATATAGACGCAAAGCGATCTGTATGCGTTCATCCAATACTTTTGGATCTGCCGATCCCAAGACCAGCATGATGGTCTTGGAATGACAGAAAACCGAAAATAGGCTGATACCACTTAGAAGTATGCTCAAAGCAATCTTTTTCATGTTATTTTATTAAAGCGCCCATGATTTTATCCATACGTTCGTTGCCATTTTTATCGGCATTGATTTGGCTTTCCAAGACCGGATTATAGGTCTGTCCCAGGGTTGTTAGGGAGCTGCCATTTAATCCATGCATTAACGCCGGGTTATTAACGCCCATCGGTACATATTGAGCGCTTAACATGGTTGCCGGGTTGAAGGAAAGGTCCGACACTACGGATCCTGCTTCCGAATAAACTTGACCGGCAATTGCAGAGCTCTTGATAATTGGTGCAATTCCTGCATTATCCGTATAGGCATCCACATCGGTAGAACTTGCATCCTGTTTGTTTCCAGAGATAATGGAATTGACGATGGTCAGGTTATTCACTTTTGAACGGCGATATACACCTGCGCCAGGCCCTGGAATCTCATTTCCTGTAATGGTAGAACTGATGATATCTATTTTACAATCATCATACAGCATCACTGCTCCACCACCGTTCTTAGAGGTGCTTTTATTTCCTACCAATAAGCAGTTCACCAAGATCCCTGTAGATTTTTCCCGAAGGTATAACCCGGCACCATACGAGGTATTGCTATTTTGGCTCACTTCAGAGTTATAGAGAATAATCTTAGCATTTGGGTAACCATGCACACCGCCCGCCGTGCCGCGTGCATTGTTGCCGTTGAACTGGGAATTATAAGCCGTTAAATTGGAAGTGTGCATCCATACGCCACCACCGTTGTTTCCTGTATTTGTGTTATTATTGACTTTAGAATTCTCCATAATGACATCAGCCGAACCAAAAGCGTACATACCGGCAGCAAACCCAACAGTTCCTTTATCTGCTGTTGCTTTGTTATCGATAATTTCCACAGCCTTTAAATGTACCTGTGAACCACCAATAGCTATTCCACCACCCTGTCCACGGCTAAAATTAAGCCCATTAATGGATATATTGGTACTTCGATCCGTTGCATTACCTCCGGTAATCACCAATCCTTCGATATATACCTGAGACTCCGCTTCTTTAGCAGCCGTTACTGTCACGGTATGGAATGCTTGTTTCCCACTGGGAAGCCTGCCATCAAGAATCGTTTTGTACAGCGATGCATTAGGTTTTGCACCGATACTTGCATCTGATGAGAAACCACCTATCAGGCTGATATTCTTATTGATTTCAAAAGTTTTATCAGATTCCTCAGCGGAGTCTCCATTACGGATGGTTTTAAACGGTGTATATGTCCCTTCCATCAGATAGATCGTACTTCCTGTGGTGGCTTTTTCCATAGCCGCATGAAAGGTTGATGGACTTTCCCAAGAAGATCCATCTCCGCTCCCGTTCGGGCTAACAAAGAATACCGGCACTTTCCCTGATTCCTGGCTCACCAGGACCTGCTTAGAAATCTCATCATTAATGCGAACGGTAATAATTCCCGATCGTTCATCGTCCTCATTTGCTTGAACCTCAAAAATAACTTTACGTTTTCCTTTTTCAAGTTCGGAGGTATCCAATACGATCCAGTCTACATCCGACTCCAACAGCATATTTTCGTTGGAAAGGACATCAAATTGGTATTTCCCTGTTTTACTTCCAACCTCCATCAATTCTGTGCCCGCCATTAACTTCTCTTCAAATGTTTCCTTATCCTTTTTACAGGAAGAAAATCCAAAAAGAATCGTGATCATTAGCAAAAGGCTATATATACTCTTCATTATTTCATTTTTTAATTGTTAAACTCGTTTGATAAGCATCCCACAGATGCTGATAGCAATCCACAATTTCCTTTTCATCATTGTATTTGCACTCATGCATATACACCCCCTTATACTTGATCTTTTCCAATGTGGCAAAGATGCTGTTCCAGTCATTTTTCCCTCGGGTATCACAAGGTAGATAATGGTATTCGGCCGTACCGTCGCCGTTGGAAACATGCAAGGTTTTCACTCTGGATCCAAATGACGCTAATAAATGTTGAGGTTCAGCAATATGACAAAAATCAACTGCCAGGCCAACATCTTTAGGAAAGCCCTGAAAAAGCTCTAAACACTCCTCTACGGACCGCATCAAAGGTCGTTCGCGGCCATTTACCGTTAAGGACGGCCCCAACATGTTTTCCACCACCATATTCGAACCGATGGCTTTCACTTCTTTATTCAGGTACGCCACGGACTTTTGCAACTGCGCTTTTCGCTCGCTACGTTCATTAAGCCGCAGATAAAACGACGGGTGGAACAGGATAATCTCTGCCTTCACCGGCTTTAACACCTGAAGTACATTCCTTTGTGCCTCCATTACGTGCAATCTTCCTTCTTCATCTACCCGGGAGATGTCCAGGTGTAGACTAAAAGGCATGTGGATCGACCAAACCTTCACTTTGTTCCTTTTGAGAATAGCAGCAACTTCCTTTATTTTCGATGTCCATGAAGGGTCGACCTGAGTCGATTGGAGGTTTTTGTCAAGCAAGGCACCAATGCCGGAGAGTTCAATATAATTGATTCCCAAACTCTTGATGTACTGCATCTTTTGGTCCGTAATTTTTTGGAAATCCAAGGCATAGCCAATCGGAAACTTTGGCGCCTTAGCTTCGGCCTGCCCAAAAAGGACAAATAAGCCGAAGCATAAAACGAGTAAACAGCATATCTTTTTCATCTTATTTCCAACCTGGGTTCTGTACTAAATTTTTATTCAAGATCAAATCCTCGGAAGGCAATGGCGCAAAATAATCCCTTTGCTCATCGAAAACTCCTCCTTGCGGAAATGGATCTAGATTTCCGGAAGTCGCATTCTGTTGACCAGTTAATGGATTTCTAAGGGTTCTTTGATTGATATTGATAAAGGAAGTGATGGAGGCAGGTGCACCTGCGGTGCTTCCTGTATGCAAAAACACATCCGGAACGGCATCGCCGGTAAAATCATGACTTCCTAAACCGGAGAAATATACTCCGACCATTGGCTTGGTCACTTTCTTGCCCTCTTTCCAACGCATCAGGTCATCCCAGCGTAATCCTTCATTGAAAAGCTCTATCCTTCTTTCTCTTCTTATTTCAAGGATTACCCCTTTATTAGCTGTATTTTCCACATTCGGATACATTTCTTCCAAATAAGGATCCGGATTGGCGTTTGCCTGTACCAAATTCAAATTAGGCATGCCCGCTCTCGCTCTCAATCTGTTGATGGTATTGTCCAGATCCCCTTGCGTTAATGTTCCTAGTTCTGCTTTTGCTTCCGCGTTGACCAATAATGCTTCGGCAAAACGGAAAATAACGATATCGAATACAGAAGCTCCGGTACCCCACTGGGCTCTGTTTGGCAGGGCCTTGATCAGGCGGTAACCTGTCGTGGTGATGTTCAAGGTCACTGGTTCATTCTTTGATTCACCGTTCACTCTGAAATCTGGCCCAGCTGTGGTCTGCGTCAACCGAGGGTCTCTGTTCTGCATCTCCTGGAAAAAAGAATAGGTCTGATAACCGGACTTGTCTGTAAATCGGGAGCCATCATTCATCAGGTAACTATTCACTACATCTTTCATCAGTCCATAGGAACCGGAAGTAGCAGAAGTAAAATTATAAGCCGTGCTATGGACCTTTAGCCCCAATTCGTAGTCAACAGCCAATATTGTTTCTATGGCATCCTGCTTATCACGGGCAAAAAGATTTCGATATGCGGCAGCCGCCCCTCCGTCAGTAAATAAGGTATAAGCAGATGAATTGATCAGCATCTGGGAAGCTTCAACCGCTTCATTCAGGAATTTATCGGCTCCTTCCAGCTTATGATATTTTCGGAATGTCCCTTCGAATAAGGCTACGCGTGACTTCAGTAGCATGGCGGTATACTTAGTCACTAAATTCACCTGCTTCTCTGCGGGAATATGTTCGATGGCATAATCCAAGTCGGCCATAATCGAATCCATTACCAAAAACCGGGAATCTCTCGCTTTAAAAAGATTGGGATCGTTTGCCGATAAGACCTTTCCGTACCAGGGCACGTCACCAAAAGTCTTCACCTTATCGTAATAAAAATACGCTCTAAAAAAACGGGCAATTCCAGCATACTTGGCTTTGGCATCTTCATCGGCTACTTTATGAAAGTTCGCTAGAAAATAATTTATTTTCCGAAGATTTCCCCAAGACCAACCGCCGCTACCGCTGGCAACCGGAACAATCCTATTTCCTTTAATCTTATCGGCAGGATTCAGGGGCATTAAATTATCCGAGTTGGCATCTTCCGAATAAACGGATGTCGTTACCAACATGGTATAAAAATCATTGGTTGCCACTTCCAGATCCTTTGCGGTATTAAAGAAATACGGCGCTTCTACTTGATCCTCTGATGGCCGCTCTAAGAAATCCTTATTACAGGAACCTAGCAAGAAAACACTTGCCACAGCGTATATATAATATTTTATCGTCATTTTTTTCATGATGTTTTTCAACTTATAGGGTTAACATGACACCAAAAGAAATCGTTTTTCCCATCGGATAGGACCGCAGGTCACCACGATCATCCGCTGTTGCCGGAGAGGAATAATCCACGGAAGAGCCTGCTTGTTCGGGATCCAGATATTTAGTCAAGCCGCCGAAACTCCAAGTAAATAGATTCTCTCCACTAAAGAATACCCTTACCTTGTCCACTTTTGCTCGTTGTGTCCAGGCTTGCGGGAAAGTATAACCCAAACTCAGGTTCTTAACACGAAGGAAACCAACATTGGTCAAATAATAATCGTTCAATTCATATAATGATCTCCCAGATTGCAGCGATGAATATCCACGATAAATCTGTGGGTAGGTGTTCTGCGTCTTATCCGGTCTCCAAGCATTATCCACTAAATCTTTGCGGATGAATGATAAGTATGGACGTTGGTAAGGTCCCCAGTAAAGATCTCCTGTAGGGTACCAATCCTGACTGGCAACTCCTGCCAAGGCTACGCCCATATCGATATTTTTCCAACGCATGTTCAGGTTCAATCCAAATGGGAACTTAGGCATGGAGTTTCCGATGCGTTCTAAGTCTCCGTGATCTGCAAGCGTATTTTGGCCTTTATCGATTCTTCCATCTCCGTTGAGATCCAGATACTTGATATCTCCAGCGCGTAGGTGATTCCATTCGCTGTTCTGCATGACGTTCAGAATATCATTGTACACTTGCGAAAGACTGTTTCCGGGATTGGTAAACGAGTTTTGGTAAGCCAATGCTTCCTCATCGGACTGGAACTGACCAGCAATTCGGTAGCCCCAGATATCGCCCAGACGCTCCCCCTCGTTGTATGAGCTCAATAAGCCATTAGGGTTATTGTATCGGGTGATGACACCTTTGAAATTGCTTACGTTGGCTGTCACATTAAACTGCAATGGACTTCCGGCAAGATCAAATTTATCCTGGTAAGTAACTGCGATCTCATAACCATCATTTCGCAGCGCTGCATAGTTCTCCTTAGGCTCATTGGCACCAAACACAGCTGGTAGAGGTTCTCCCGGAAGATACATACCTTCCACATTTTTCCTGTACCAATCCAGGTTCAACAAGAGTTTATTGTCCAGGAATCCAAGGTCGGCACCGATATTCAAGCTTTTTGTGGTCTCCCAGGTCACCACATTGGGTAAAGGCCCTGGTACAGACGCAAATATCAATCGTTGACCACCATTCAACCATTCAGAAGTTCCTACATTCATCAATTCCTTGAAAGTATTTACATCCACAGTTTGGTTCCCTAGCACACCGTAAGAACTTCTGAATTTTAAGGAGGAAACATAAGGACGAGCAGCCTCCCAGAAAGATTCTCTATCCACCTGCCACCCCAGGGAAACCGACGGGAACAATCCCCAACGACTGTCGACCGGGAAACGGGAAGAACCATCATAGCGAGCATTCACTTCTAATAGATATTTATTATCGAAATCATAGTTCAATCGTCCAAAATATCCCTGGATAGACCAGTTGGTTGCTGAGCCCGAAATACTATTCATCACCGTTGCTAATGATAGGTTAGAAAGGTCTTCGATCAACAGGTTATCTGCCGTGGTCGCAACACGGTCACGATCAAACTGTTCTTGGTTATAGCCTGCCAACAATTTCATGTGATGTTTATTTGCGATCGTTTTATTGTAGGTCGCAAACAGGTTTAGCGCATTATACTTATCTTTCCATCTGTACTCGGTCAATCGATTCAAGCCAACTGTACGGAAATCTAATCTATTTCCGGCTAAATAATCAAAGGGATTCAAACGAAAGCTGCGTGCCGTATTCTCAATACGATTGCTATAATCGAAATTGATCTGTAGACCCTCCAATGGTTTTGCCACTACACGAAACGTATTGGTAAACTCCTCATTATTGAACAAGCGCCAGGTTTTACCAGAATGCAGGCCGGCATTACCTCCTTGGCCGCCAGTACCTGTTCCGATATCGGTCGGTACACCATCTACCATAATTGGGTAAAAGGCCATCAGGTTATACCAGGTGGTTGTACTCCACAAGCCACCGAAACCATTGGTATAGCCACCATAATCCTTGTCCTTCTCGTTGATAAATTGGATGTTGTTCGATAGTTCCAACCAGGAGTTAGGTGTGAATACCAAATTAGCTTTCAGGTTCTGGCGATCCATATTGGCATCGTCATTTATATTATTGATGCTTTCACGCTCGAAGATTCGACCAGAAAGGTAGCCCTTCAGCTTTTCTGTTCCACCGGATATGGCAATATTATGGAAATTCGACGCCTGATGCTTTTTAAACATGTGATCCCACCAATTGGATTTATGGAAGAACTTATAGGATCCATCAGCTTGTAATTCGTGGAAAGGTTCGATTTCTCCATTTGCCACCATCTTGATCGTCTCCCAATCCATCTCATTGTAATTGGTATATGAAGATCCGTTGTAACCAAATAGGGCGGCATCTACCGTTTTTCCATACACATAGGGATCAGAAATATAATCCGTTCTTGCAGTCGGTGAAGTCCAGCCAAAATTATTGGTATAAGTAACCGAGGTTGTTCCCGCCTTCCCTGTTTTGGTCGTAATTAAGATCACCCCAAAGGCTCCACGTGCGCCATAAATGGATGCTGATGATGCATCCTTAAGTACTGTTACACTTTCAATATCATTGGGATTTACTCGGGTAATATTCCCTTCAATTCCATCGATTAACACCAGCGGGTTTCCTCCGTTGATCGAATTAAACCCACGAACGTTGATATCGGGCGTGGTAGATGGGTCACCATTATTCATTTGAATGTTCAGACCGGGCATCAACCCCTGTAAGGTGGTAGCGATATTAGCTTCCGGTCGTAGGGCAATATCCTCGGCATTGATCTGCGATACCGCGCCCGTCAAATTTGCTTTCTTCTGGATACCATAACCAACTACAACGACCTCGTCTAATCCACTTACGGACTCCTTCAGCACGATATTCGTCGCTGAGGTTCCCGAAATCGCAATAGTCTGGCTGACATAACCGATCGCCGTGATCACAACAGAAGCAGATTCTGTCGGACTATTTAGCCGAAAATAACCCCTATCATCGGTTGAAGTCGCCAGGTTGCTGTTCAAAAGAGAAACGGAAGCACCGGTAATCGGTTGATTCTGTTCATCCCTAACATATCCTTCGATCACACGCTGGATCAACGCTGGATCACTGTTCAACTCGGTACGGGTTTTAATCAGAACCATGTTGTTCTCCACGAAAAACACCAATCCATTAGGTGTCAAAACCTTCTTTAAAACGTCCTTTAAGTCTTTATTTTCCACAAAGACGTCCATCCTTTTCAGGCTGTTGACTTGGTTATTGCTATAAAGAAAGTCGTAATTCGTTTGATTTTGAATATCCTGTAAAATGTCCTGTAAAGTCGCTTGCTTGGCGCGGATGTTGATCTTCTGACCCATGGTCGAAGCGCTCACATGTAGCATGGTTCCAAGTAACAACAACGAAACCAGTTTCATAATTAACAAAAGTTTGTTTAGTCCTATTTTTTTCGAATAGGGATTTCTAGTAAAAAAATAATACATTTGATTAGTATTGGGTAAATAATTTACTGTTAATAAGGATTTTATCCATTCGAAACACGGGAGGGTGGCCGCCCTTCCGTATCTTTCTCTTTCACAACTACTTTCTTACGAACACCCTCCCTTCTCTAATTTCAAATTTTAGGTTCGATATCTTTTCCATGCCCTGAAGTACATCATTTAAGCTTCGAGAGCGCTTAATAGAACCGGTAAAATGTTCATCAATATTGAATTCGTATATGACATCTTTTATATCATACCAGTTTAGGATATCATTCATAATATCTCGTACACTTGCATTCTGAAATCTAAAATAACCGTCTCGCCAGGCGAGCACCTCCCGAAAGTTCGCCTGAGCCATCTTCAGTTCATTCCCGGACTGTCCTATTGCTTGCTGACCAGGTTTAAGCATCATGTTGGACTCAGCCGAATTCACCTGTACGCTACCTTTTAACAAACTGGTTCTTGATTCCCTGGAAGTTGGATAGCTTTTCACGTTGAATTGGGTTCCCAGCACTTTTACCTGATAATCTTTAGTTTTTACCAGAAAAGGCTTCTGAGGATTGTGGGCAACCTCAAAGAATGCCTCTCCAGAGAGTTCACTTTTTCGGTTTTGCTCGTTAAAGTCAGAACTGATCTTAAAAATGGAGCCCGAATTAAGGAAAACTTTGGTGCCATCGGGAAGTTGAAGATTGTAGCTCGTTCCCTTTGTGGTTCTGAATTCATGGAAGGCTTTCTGTTTATGCGCTAAACTCTTGCTAAAGGCTACCTTGATCATGTCATTTCCTGTTTTTGAAAGCGTAACACCGTCATGTTCCATTCCCTCTTGGGCAACATCTTCCAATGACAATTGTGTACCATCTGCTAATACGATAACCGCAGAATCAATTGAAGGTTGTTCTTTATTTTCAAACGCAGGGATAACAGTTAGATTAATGTTTTCTAAGGATTTGTCTGGATTTCTCCAGATATAAAAGGCTATGCCCGTCACTAAAAGTAAGGTGGCCGCAATGGAAATCCAGGTATAATTTAATCCTTTGGTTTTAGGTGAACTTGTTAGGTTGATCTGATTCAACAAATCTTGAAACACCTGCTGCTGATCAAATTCTCCTTGATTCGGTATCGGGTCAACTGTATCTAACGTATCATAGAATAATTCTTCATTCTCCTCCAATAACTTAAGGTATTCCTGAAGTTCCTCTTCTGAAATATGGTTATTTAAAAATTTTCTGTTTAATTCTTCGAAACGATTCTTATGCACAATTTAAGTATTTACTATACTATGTACACACGAAGAAGAGGGAGGGACTATATGAAAAACAAAAATAATATAAAATACAGATAATCTGCTTCTTTAAAGGTATGGCGTAAAGTTTTTAAGGTTTGTACAATAGTATTTTTTACGGTATTTGGAGAAATCCCCAATTCATCC
Source organism: Sphingobacterium sp. UBA6645 (assembly GCF_002455685.1). NCBI lineage: Bacteria > Pseudomonadati > Bacteroidota > Sphingobacteriia > Sphingobacteriales > Sphingobacteriaceae > Sphingobacterium > Sphingobacterium sp. UBA6645. The sequence goes on along the minus strand of NZ_DKLH01000045.1, from coordinate 43,264 downwards.
GCAATTTCTTTATGCGATTTGCCTTCTTCCCTGCTCATGATCCAAACCTGTTTTTGTCTCGCAGGCAATAAATTGACAGACTCCTGCAGAATATTACTGATTTCAGTAAGCTGATGAACAGAATCCTCTACCGATAGCGTCATATTTTTGATTAATTCCTGCTGAGCTAGTTGATCATACTTCAATGATCTCAATTGATTAAAACAGATTCTTTTGGCGATCACATAAATATATGGCCATAATTCTCGGGCATCATCCAATTCCTCACGATGCAACCAGAGTTTAAAAAAAGTTTCCTGGACGACTTCCTCCGCTTGTACTTTGCTTTTCAGAATTTGAAAGGATAGGTTAAAGATGTTGGCTGAATAAGCATCAAATACAACCTGAAAGGCGTGAATATCGCCCTTCTTCAAATCCATATATATCTGATTTTCTATGGTCATCTTGATTGAATGCTTTTTTAGTAAACACAAATTTACTTAACTAATATTAACAATATATTAAATTTGATTTTGCTCGGATTATTTGGCTATGGAAACCCTAAAGTGATTTCTAGTTTAAAATTAAAGTTTTATCTGCATAATGAAAATTAAAAAGAGAAAAGATTTTCTTTTTTAGCTCTTTATTTGTTTGAGATTGCTAATAGTCATCTTCACATATCCCAAATAAGACGAGTCAATGGCCCTTATATCGTTGTATAAGTTTTGTGATCACGCCGACATTCCAGACTTATTTAGTGAAATAAAGCAGTTATCAATATTCTAATATACATAGAATTATTCCATATAATATCTTAATTGTCGGTCATAATGATACTACGAATTCTAGCTAAGTCAAGCTGTCCGCCGTTTTTAAAGTATACGATTTTACCTGAGCGGTTGATTAGAATGTTAACGGGTATGCTGGTTATCCCAAGTTTTGCCGAAATGACACCTCCAATATCAGGTTTATTTAGCCATGGCACATTTTGAACCGTAATAACTGGCCCTAACAGACTTAAATGACTGGCACAAATCGATCCGAAATATCCACCACTTTGCTGCCATTCGGAAACCATCAGCTTCATATATTCTCTTTTCTCTTCTGTATTCATAATCCAAAACTAGGCACAACTCAACTTCTAGTCAATACGTAGTTCACAGGACGGATACGAATACCATGCTTTAACGGTTACTAACTGCAGATAGTAATTTCTTATTTGCCTAGATTACTAGGGTCAGCTTGCTCCAGAATAACCATCGGACGAAATCAAAGGCCGCTAATGCTACGAAAAGATTAGGTGGATAACTCCGAAATAAACAAAATATATTAGTCCACCTCTTTGTTAAGTTATTGAATATAATAGGTTCTATTTAATTAGGATAAAGAATTTGATTTTTTACTATCGTTCTTTAAGCCGAATTTCAAATAACTTCGTCCAGTCTTTGCCTGTAACTAAGAAAGTTTTTGTGCCCGATTTGTAGGCAATACCATTCATTTCGTTGTCAGCAGATTTCCTTAAACCGTCATATAGTCCTACAAAATTGACTCTACCTTCGATTACACCGGTGGTTGGGTCGATTATAACAACTTCATCTTTTGATTGGTCGTAGATGTTTGCAAACAGTTTTCCATCGACATATTCCATCTCGTTAATACGATCTACAGGGCCGTTGTCGTCGAACACCTGAACCGATCCTGTTTCCTGTAAAGTGACGGGATCCAGGAAATAAATATTTGCTGAGCCGTCCGATTTAATAAATTGCTTTCCATCGTACGTCAATCCCCATCCTTCTGTGCTCTTTCCGTAATCAAAGGACTTGATTAATTTAAAGGACGTTTTATCATAGATAAATCCTTTTTTGTTTAACCAGGTTAAAAAGTAAATTTTATCACCTACTACGGTCATGCCTTCACCGAAGAAAGTACCATCACCGTCTATCTTTTGGATCACCTTTCCTGTTTTTAGATCAACTTTGCGCAGCGAGGTTCTATCCTCTTTTCCCGTTGATTCGTAAAGTGTTCCGTTATCATAATATAAGCCTTGGGTAAACGCTGTAGAATCGTGTGGATAAGTATTGACGACTTCAAAGGCGTATGCTTTTGGTGCCGGCGGTACGACTAACAGATCACTGTACGCGATATCTTCTTTCCCTTGCGCGTAGATTTTCGCACTTAGGCGCTTACTTCCATAGCCATGCTTATCTGTATCGAATGCTACAGCAGTCGTATCGGTTTTTCTATCAATAATATCTCCATCCACAGAATATACAACGGAGTCGATCGCTACGTCATTAAAGTTTAATTTGAGCTGTAATTTCTCGCCCTTTAAGACTTTCGATCCTGATTTAGGGTTCACAAATTCAAATTTACCTTTTTGTGTTTTACAGCTATAAATGAATAGGAAAGGTAAAGCCAGTACAAATCCTAAGTATCTAAGTTTTAGTTTCATATTAATAATCCCAAAATGCGTCTTTAATATACGTTAATTTCTTATCAATGATGCTGATCAAATCGAATCTGATCTGTCCGGTATAATTATTTTCAAAGATGTAGGCTTCTGCCGCGCGCGATAAAGCTTTCTGTTTAGCTTTCGAAATTAGCGCTTTTTCGTATCCGTAAGTAGCGCTTTTTCGAACCTTAACTTCAACAAAGATTAAGAATGTACCATCCTTTGCAATAATATCAACTTCCAGATGTTTATGACGCCAAGTCTGCGCCAAAATTTCAAACCCTTTGTGTTCCAAATATTCCGCCGCTTGCTTCTCTCCTTCATCCCCTATCATTTTGCGGCTATCCATTACTTTACGACAATATTGCCTAGCAGGTTTCCTAGCAATTGTTCGCCTTCTTTTAGTTTCTGATATTTCGCCAGTAGAATTTGCAGGTCCGCATCATCCGTCGTGTGTTTCAACTCCTCCCGGATACTTTGCATCTGCACTTCTATTTTATTTTTCTTGATCCTATATATCACTTGAATAACGAGCGATTTTAGTTGATCTAGTTCCTCCGGCACGAATATTTTCCGCTTATCGTCGTTCCAACTAGGGCTTAATTCGTATTTGTTGACTACCGAATCTACCGCTAAAGTTGAAACCTCAGGGTTTTCATGAGAGAAAAAAACCTTTGCTTCAGGCACTTGAAAGTTTTCAGCTTGCTTAGCAAACTCGTCGACAATTAGCTTGCAGGTTTTATCCATAATCTTGATATCATCCAGACTAGCTAACAAAAAAGGAGCAACCGGAACATCACCATCGCCCTCCCAATGCACGAGCTCTCTACCGTAGTTCAATAAAATTCGAACCAACTCTTTTTCTAAGCGAAGCTCAGCAGACTCTACTTGTACGGGCTCTGCTGAAGGCACCTCCGCTCCCATTGCTGCAAGCATCTCCGCCGGATACCACTCTTCGCCTCCGGGCGGCATATCCATGGCTGCAGCAGCTTGATTCTGCTGTGCCTGAGCTTCTTTTTTCTCCTTGGAACGGGCCTTTGCTAAACGAATTTTATTGAGCTCTGAAAGCAGCACGCGCTCTTCGATATCTAAAAGCGAGCTACACTGACGGATGTAGACGGAGACTTTAATTTCATCAGGGATAAGAGCGATACTTTCAACGACCTCACGAATGACCTCTGCACGTTTAATCGGATCCTCCTTCGCGTCGCGAAGAAGAATATTGGTCTTATAGAAGACAAAGTCTTCCTGATTCTTTTCTACATAAGATCGGAATTCGCTAGCACCATACTTCTGAATATAGGAATCCGGATCATTTCCGTCAGGGAAAAGCAACACTTTTACGTTCAATCCTTCCTCTAAAAGCATGTCTGTCCCTCTCAATGAGGCTTTAATTCCGGCTTCATCGCCGTCATAAAGTATAACGACCTGTTTTGTATAACGAGAAATCAATTTTATCTGGCCAGTGGTCAACGAAGTTCCCGAAGATGAAACAACTTGTTCCACTCCTGCCTGATGACAGGAAAGCACATCGGCGTAACCCTCCACCAAAAAACATACATCGTTTTCCAGAATTGCCTTCTTCGCTAGGTGAAGGCCATAGAGGACATTCGACTTATGATAAATTTCACTTTCCGGAGAGTTTACATATTTAGGAACAGTCTTATCCTTCTTTAGTGTTCTGCCGCCAAATCCGATAACACGTCCAGTAAGATTATGAATAGGAAAAATAACACGACCTCGAAAGCGGTCGTACAAAGACTTATCGTCGCGTTCTACAGCCAAACCTAGTTCAGTCAAATATTCTTTCGCAAAACCATCCTTTGCCGCCTCATCGACCAAAGAAGTCCACGCCTCGGGAGAATACCCTAGATCAAACTTTTTGATGATATCATCCCGATACCCTCTTTCACGGAAATAGCTCAGTCCAATTGACTGGCCAAGCTCCGTTTCCCATAAGGTATGCTTAAAGAATTTTGATGCCCATTGATTGATTACATAGAGACTCTCTCTTTTGTCTTGCGCTGCCATTTGAGCTGGCGAGCGTTCGACCTCTTCGATAGGTATATTGTACTTATTAGCGAGGTACCGGATTGCTTCAGGATAGGCATACTTCTCATGCTCCATCACAAATTTTAAGGAATCTCCTCCCGCCCCACATCCGAAGCATTTATAGATCCCTTTATTTACCGATACATGGAACGACGGTGTCTTTTCATTGTGGAATGGACAATTCCCAATTAAGGAAGTCCCTCTTTTCTTTAAATCGACAAAATCCCCTACTACCTCCTCGATACGAGCGGCGTCTAAAACCTTTTCTATTGTCTCTTTCTTGATCATCGTTGTTATACAAAGATAACGCTCCTTAAGGGAAATGAAAGGTTAAAAGACGCTAATTTTTGCGCCTATTTTGTGACGACAGCTTCTCCTACATTATCCAACTTGGAGAAGATGGAGTTTTTGGAAATATATTCCGGAACGATTTCTTTAACAAGCTCGACAAGTAACATCGGGTTACGATCCCCAGATGGTGTGACTACCTGTGTACACAAATACTCAATTTTTTGTCTTTTCAAATCGACATCATCGGTATTCACCCGTGCGATCATAATCTTATTATGGTGAGTTTTGCTGGTATTTTCGTTATCTGCAAGTAACTCTTCGAAAATCTTTTCCCCAGGACGAAGACCTGTAATTTCAATATTAACGTCTTCCGGATATTTGTAGCCCTTAAGTCGAATCATGCGAATTGCGAGATCGATAATTTTTACCGGCTTGCCCATATCAAAAACATAGATCTCTCCACCCTTTCCCATTACCGCCGCCTCTTGCACGAGTTGACAAGCTTCAGGAATCGTCATAAAGTATCTTGTAATATCTTGATGGGTTACGGTCAAAGGTCCACCTTTCTTCAATTGCTTCTCGAATAAAGGAATTACGGATCCGTTAGACCCCAAAACATTCCCAAAACGAGTAACAATGTAGTTTGTGCGGCTCTTACTATTGAGTCCTGAGACATAAATTTCAGCAATTCGTTTGGTTGCTCCCATCACATTTGTTGGGTTGACCGCTTTGTCAGTCGAAACCATCACAAATTTCTCAACGCCATACTTGTCAGCCATATCGGCAACATTTTTCGACCCCCAGACATTCGTAAGAATTGACTCGTATGGATTCTGCTCCATCAATGGAACATGCTTGTAAGCTGCAGCATGAAATACGATTTGTGGTCTGTACTGTTCAAATATAGAGTCCATAAATTGGCGATCTCTTACATTTCCGACCATGAATAAAACATTTTCCTTTTGGCAACTACTTCTTAGCTCTTGTTGTATATCATATAGCGCTGATTCCGCTTGATCTACCACGATCAGATGTTTGAAGTCTGTGAAAGCAATCTGCCGCACTAATTCAGATCCGATAGAGCCTGCGCCCCCAGTAACCAGAATTACCTTATCGCGCATCATCTCATGAACCACAGGGTTCTCTAATTTTATCGCTTCCCGGCCTAATAAGTCCTCTATCTTCAACGTTCTCAATTGTCTGGTTGCCGCTTTGCCACTCAATAGCTTTGCCGAAGTAGGCATAATCTTAAGCTTTACAGGTAGAGGCTCTATTCTAGCAGATATCTTCGAAAGGCGTTCTTTATTGTTATCATCCAATGCAATGATGATACTGTCGATCTGTATTTTTTTGACGAAATCTGGAGTCAACCTCTCCATATCGATAATCTTATACCCATTGATCATCTTCCCGATTCTAATCGGATTGTCGTCCGCAAAGGCCACTACTTTAACCTTTCGCCGAATTTCATTTCTGAACAAGTTTAAGGTCAATGTGCCCATGTTACCTGCACCGAAGATCATTACTCTTTCGACCTCTCGTCCGCTAAAGAAAAACTTCTCATATACTGTTCGGTAAAATACACGTGCAGCTACCAAACAAACTGTCGTAAAAAATGCATGGGTGAAGATAACTGCATATGAAGGTCTGAAGAATACGCTGATTGCATTAGATTCCTGAAAGATACTACGAACGATAAAGGAGGTAAACATCAAAACAGCAAACGCTGTGAACACAGCTTTGAGCAAACCCCAAGCATCTCTCAATCCCGTTTGACGAACTATCCCACGGTAGGTTTTAAAATAAAGAAAAGAAAAGTAATATATGGCAAAGACGAAAATCGACTTCTTTACCATCAGTTGCATATCAAATCGTCCCTTAAAACTGTTAATGATGAAATTCGACAAAAAATAACAAAAAAGGACAATCAACAAGTCGATTAACAAAATAACCCACCTTGGGCTGTCTTTACGAAAATATCGTCTAAGTGAATTGCTGTTCATTATGTGTCCTAGTTCGAGGTCAATTTACCTTTGTGAATAAAAAATGAGGAAAGAAACATAAAAACTTACCAAATATGAATAGCTTGGGCAAAGTTAGTGCCACGATGCAGAAAAAGCGCAAATTTGGTACATTTCGATTTTAAGAGCGTGATAGTAAAATTCTTCCATGACTCCATTAAAACACCACTAATATTAAAGTTCTTGATGGCCTTTGAAAATAAAGACTAAAAAAAGAGGTAACGAAATGTTACCTCTTTCTTTCATAATATTTCTATTTCTGCTTTCTCTTAAATAAATTAGAGAATTGCTTCATGATTTTCGCTCGTAAAGAAACCGAACTCGAATCAATGTATCCATAGCCGTAACCATAACCATAGCCATAACCGTAACCACGTGCAAAGTCAACATCATTTAAAACGACCGCCATGTTTTTCAGTTTACCATCTTCGTAAAGCTCCTTAGGAACATTTAAAAGACGCTTATCTAAATAATTCGCACGCGTTACATAAATTGTTAAATCTGCGTTTTCAGCAATCAACAATGTATCAGTAACCAAACTTACCGGTGCCGTATCAACAATCACAAAATCATAATGCGTGCGTCCATATTCAATTACTTCATCAAAATGGCCGTTCATCAAAAGCTCTGCCGGATTAGGTGCGATATATCCAGAGTAAATGATATCGAAATCGTAAGGAGCTGGTTTTCTAATTATGATATTCTCTACAGGCATATCGGGATTTATTAAGTATTGTGTAATACCGATATTTGTATGTTGTAAATGAGATAATCCTAAATAGTCTAAAACTTTCGGAGAACGGATATCTGCTCCAATTAATAAAACCTTTTTCCCTGACATGGCTAGAATCCTAGACAAGTTCGTTGAAACAAAGGACTTACCCTCTCCTGATGTAGTTGAAGTAACGAAAATAACCGCCGAATCCTTTTTAGTTCCTAGCATGAAAGCAATATTCGTCCGAAGGATACGAAACGCCTCTGCGAGAGAAGATCGGTCATTATCTTTAACAATTGGATCATTTGAGCTTGGCACTTCTCCAAGGATGGGTGCTGCAAATTTCTCTTCAATGTCTCGACGAGAATGTACTTTGTTGTCGAGAAGAAATTTCAGATAAAGAATTCCGAAAGGGATTGCGAAAGCAACTATCATTGCTCCAAGCAGTATAATTGCCTTTTTCGGAGCAACTGGGATGTCTGACCCATAAGCTTCATCGATAACCTTTAAATTTGCGGGGGTAGCAGCTGCTTTTATCTCATTTTCTTCTCGCTTCTGCAACAAAAACAAGTACAGGGATTCGACAATCTGCTGTTGTCTAGAAATATCCTTGAAACCCTTCTCTTGTGTTGGAAGTTGATTCAATTTCCCTTCAAATCTGTTTTTCTGAGTTTGAAGTGAATTTACATTAGCCTGTAAACCTTGTTTATAGTTGTTTAACGACCCTCTTAAAGTTGATCCAAGTTCATTTATGTTCCTATTTAAGTTTTGAACAACGGGGTTATCTGGAGTCGCTGATTTCAATAAATCATCTCTTTCAAGAACCATCTCGTTATAACTTTTCACAGCTGATTGAATACTCTGATCTTCAAGTCCAATATTAGACGGTAACAGTGTTGAAGTATTTGATGAAATTGCCGAGCCCATTAACTCGGCTAACCTAAGTTGGGTTTGAAACTCTACTAATCTTCGCTCATTTTCAGACAAATTCTGCATGTATAACTCCGCTTCAGAGCTCATATCCACGAGATTATTTCGATCCTTATAATTTGCGACCTTAGAGTCAGCTGTTGCTAAATCTTGAGAAATTAAATCTAAACGCGAGTCAATAAATTTGGAAGTAGCACGAGATATTTTCAACTTATCATCAGTTGCATCTTCATTATACTGTTCGATTAACGAGTTAATAATGAGTTCGGCTTTAGGAATACTCCGACTTTTCATTGAAAAATTAACCACATAAGATTGCTTTTCTTTGTTTGGAGTAATCTGAACTACTTTTAGTAATTCATCGACCGCAGTATTAATTGGGACAAATGAGATTAAGATTTCATTTGACAAAATCTTATTTTTCTGAGGCAATAAGATTATTTCACCAAGAGACGTTTTTATTTTCTGTCCCAAAACGTAATCCAATGAACCCAATTTACTATCCTCTATCACTAGTTTTTTCCCTACCCTTTTGACGAGCAAACTCGCTTTGACGGAGTCTAAAATAGTGGAGTTTGGATTAACAAAGACAATTTTTATAGGTGAATTCTTTTCTAATAGCTCAGTATTTTTTAAATTACCTTTTAATAAATAATTGATATTCAAATTACTTTGAACGACTACCTTCCTGAATATCCTTCTGGATTTTAATACATCTATTTGATCAGCGACAAAAGCAGAACTACCTCCAGTAATAGAACTTAGACTTGCTATTTCAGAAAGGCCGGCTAATTCGCCAGATGCTTTATCATCACTTTCTAAAAGAATTTTAGCATTTACATCAAAAACTTTATCCGCATATCGCAAATAAATCAATGCAGCTATCAAACAAATAATGAATGATAATAAGAACCATTTCCAATAATAAACATACTGTTCAAACAGTTGTTTTAAATTTACTTCCTTAGCTTCCCCTTCTAAGCCCGGCTTTTTATTATAATCCATAAGTTTTATTTAACGATTACAGCAATAATTGTTATAATTAATCCCGCAATTGAAACGAAAATTGATGTATTTTGTGTGTATTTGGAAGACTGAATTTTCGCATTATTTGGTTCAATATAAATTACATCGTTTTGTGCTAGATAATAAACCGGAGAATTCAGTGAATTTCTGTTTGTCAAATCCACGCGATACTCCCGCTTTACACCTTCATTCTCCCTAATAACCAGAACGTTGCCACGTTCACCATTAATAGTTAGATCACCTGCTAAACCGATTGCTTCTAATAAAGTTATCCGATCATTTGTAATTTCGAAATTCCCTGGACGGTTTACTTCTCCCAAAACAGTTACGCGAAAATTTCTAATTTCGAGACTAATGCCGGGATTTAAAATAAATTTCCCAACCTCAGTTTTCATGTATTCTATAGCTTCTACTCTCGTCTTTCCCGCCAATCTAATTTTTCCGAGCTTTGGAAAATTAATATTACCATCCGAATCTATAGTATATGTTGGCACAAAAAGGCTGGTCGTTTGTATCGTTCCAGTTACTCCCTGATATGAAGACACTTGATTAAAAGGAGCAGTTGCCCTTACATCGTCTGCAGTGACAGAAATTGCTAAAATATCTCCTGGTTGGAGTTTCGGTACTTGTAGGTCATAAATCTCTTCAAGACGCGTGGAATCTGGTTGAAAATAAACCAATTCCTTTTTGGAAGCACAAGATGTCAAAAATATTGATAAGATAATAAAACCAAGAAATATTCTCATAGATACAAAAAATTAATATCGGTTTGAAACAAAAACCAATCCAAAATTGGTGAATTCCACAGAAGTAAGAACAAAAAAATTAAATATATTGAAAAATACTGCATTTTGTAATTTTTTTTTATTCTTCCACAAAATAATCTAAAGGATATGTATGGTCATCCAAATGTGCTTCGTCTAAAGCTCGATCCGCAAAAACTAACATCTCACTATCATCTTCAATTGCTCGTATAGCAGTTCCGTAACCTGGTGGAATGTAAAGTACAGAATTGTCTACACCGGATAAAATAACACCATTGATTAAAGAATTCTTTGACACATTTTGAGGATCCACAATTTGAACAATTTTTATTTCAAAACGTCCAGAAAGCACATAAAACCATCGACTTTCAATCATATGAGCACGCCATCCGCGAACAATTTCAGTCCCTTCGTTTTTAATAATATAAAATCTTTTTGCTGGAGTCATATCAAAATCATTAATGAATTTGATCTGGCCTCGATAATCAGTCGAACTCCCTCCTTTTATCAATTTATACATTCGAATTTTTTATTTTAACGTATTTCCTTAAAATATATCCTTTTAAAATCAAATAAAAAACACTTAAAACAACAACAAAACATATTGAGAATTGCCATTTTAAAATTGAATCTACTTTCGCTACTTTAATTATTAATAGTCCTAAAATAAATTGTGTCACACCGTAGATAGAGGATACCACTAATTTATTGACACCAGCCTCATTCGCCAAATATTGATAAAGATGAGACCTGTGCGGCTTAAAAATATTTTCCCTATTCTTTAATCTCAAAACTATTGTCCAAATTGAATCAAGGCCGTAAATGAGTAAAAAAAGTATGTAGATTAAATCTCCTGTTTTTATGATCAGAAGTCCAAGACAAAACATCAGAATAAATGCGATAGAAACAGATCCAACATCCCCCGCAAATGTTCTTGCATTTTGTCGAAAATTAAAAAATGCGAATACCAATAAAGCAATTAACGTGAAAGTTAGCAGGTCTTGTGAGACAAAGTCAATTTGATGATTCATTATAGACAGAAGAAGACCCACGGCAAAACTATAACAAAAAGTAATCCCATTTATTCCATCCATGAAATTATAAGCATTTATAACTCCAACTACAACAATAAACGTTACAATCAAATAATACCAATCCATTTGAAATAGATTCAGCTGAATTGAAAGCAAAATTACAGAAACGAAATGAATAGTTATTCGAAGCTTATTTGACAATGAAAACATGTCGTCGACAAATGAAATAATTGTCATTAATGTTAATCCGAAAAAGAACCAAGGATATTGAAACCCAGAATATAAAAAGAAAAATAACGCCCCAAAATAAAAAATTACCCCCCCCCCTCTCACTGTGCTCTTCGAATGAGAAGATCGGAAATTTGGTTTGTCAATTATTCCGAACTTGTCAGCTACTTTAAAATATAAAAACTCTAACGTCAATAAAGCAATCAAAACAAAAAAATATATCATCTTAAAGTATTAGAGGTTTGGAAAGAATTCAGCGTTTTTAACAATCCGGCTTCGGAAGTTAACGGAAGATTAGAAATATTCAAAGCACTTTTTATCTTAGCATTGGAAACTATATATGATTCCGTCAACTTTTTTAAGCGTTCTGAGTTAATTGGAAATGGAAAATAGTCTCCCACTTTTACTAAGTTAGAAATAATCAATTTTGGTATTTTATAAATCTTGGTTTCCCTACCAAGAGAAGAACCGATTATCCCTATTAACTCATTAGTTGACACCAATCCGTCATCAGCAAAATTATAAATACCAGACTCAATTTTACGATTTAATAATATCTGCAACAACATAAAGCAAAGATTATCTATCGAAAGAAACGATCTTTGATTAGTGAATGCACCTAGTGGCCATGGTAAACCTTTTCGAACAATTTTGTATAATAGGTTTAGATTTCCTTTATTGCCAGGACCATGAATCATGCTTGGACGAATAATAAACAATCTTTTTCCCTCAGGAAGGACTTGATTAACCAAATAAGTTTCTGCTTCCAACTTAGATTTTCCATAAGGTGTGACAGGATTTGGAACCCGTTCCTCAGTTAATGGAACATCTATTGTGTCTGCAACCGCTTTTACGGAACTAAAGTAAAAAAAATCTTTAATCTCAGATTTCAAAAATAAATCAAAAACTTGAATTGTTAAATCTCTATTTATTTTATAATATTCCTCCGGATTTGAAGAGTTTGATGTATCATGAGCTTTACCGGCTAAATGGATAAGCGCTTGAGTATTCGGTTTAAAATGACTTTGCCAATCAAAATTACGTAGCGACAAATTGATTGATTTTATGTTTTTACTATTTAAATAAGCTACCAAGTTCGTGCCCACGAATCCTGACGCACCTGTTACCACTACCTCCATCAGTAATTTAATTTATGAATTATTTCGTTCCACAATTTTATTTGATCAAAATTTTCAATTACAAATTTTCTACCATTTTCACCATGCTCCAATCTCATTTCAAGATCTCTAAAATATAGCATTATATGACTTGCAATACTCTCGCTACTATTTTCTATAAACATCCCAGTCTTATGCTCAATAATTGATTCTCTACACCCAGTTGCTTTAGTGGTTAAAACCGGCAATCGCATCGACGAGGCCTCTAATGATACTGTCGGAAATCCCTCTCGATATGTTGGTAAAATAAAGATATCCATTAATTTGAAATATATCGCTGAGTCTAAAACAAATCCAGTACAAATAATGGATGGGTCACTAAAAATCAGACGTTTTGACTCCTCGGAAATAGGGTCTCGCTCTTCAATCGGCCCAACTAATAGTAATTTCTTATCCTTAATTTGCTTAAGCATTTTCCATGCCGCAATCAATTCATTTATCCCCTTATCCCTTACCAGACGTCCCACATAACCAACAACAAAATCACCTTCTTCGATTCCCAATTTTCTACGTAAAGAATCAACATCTTCGCTACAATATCTCTCCGGGTTAAACTTGCTATTGACATCAATACCATTACATGTTCCCATCCCCAAAACAACATTCTTTTTCGGAGAGTTTAAAGAGTCCATCTCTGATATTCTCTTTACATCATTGCTTACACAAACAACTTGCTTAGCAAGCATTCCAGACAATTTATCGATATACTTAAGTAATAACCTTTTGATTCCACTGCTTGTTTCATACACTATACCATGTCTGAAATATACTCTATTTTTTAAACCCGCTAAATAACCGGCAATCATCGCAACCATGCCGCCTTTAGGAGTGTGGCCAACTATATTGTCAATTTTATTCTTCTTAATATATGCGTAGAGTTTAACAATTGCTTTCAAATCCGCTATTGGATTAATAGTTCTTGTAACTAAGATAGGGACAGCCTCAAATTGAAGAGCGTTGGAGAGTATTTTTAGTTCCTCTGACGGGGAGCATGCAACAAAGTATTCATTTCTGTTTGTCTTCGACATGAAAGCGAATTGCTCTCCAAAAAAATGGTTGATTACGAAAGAAACTGTTATAACGTGCAAGGTTTTCTGTTCGGACATAATTATTTTGGCTTAATATAAACTTCTTGGTTAATTCTATTGTAAAGTTCGATTCTCCTTATTTTATGCTAATTTGCCAAAACAACAGAACGATAAACCTCAATTGACCGGTTTACCATCCTTGATATATCAAAATTTGTCGCTTTCCTTACTCCACTGATAGAAACTTCTGAATAAAGTGATTTATCTTCTAGACTTTTTATTTTTCCAACAAGATCTTTAATATTTCCCTTTTCAAATAGCAGTCCCCCATCACCAACAACCTGTGCCAAACCTTTGACATTAGATGCAATCAACGGCACACCACAAGCCATAGCCTCCACTGCTGCCAAACCAAATCCCTCCCAGTGCGAACTCAGAACTGCCACATCGCACATTTTGATTATCTGTATAACATCAGTTCGCAAACCTAGAAAACTAACTCGAGAACGTAAATCTAATCTTTCCACTAAAGCCTGTAATTCATCACGTCTGACTCCGTCACCAATTAATAATAATTTGTAATTTTCATCGAGCTCTGAGAGAGCAGTAATTAAAGTATCTTGATCTTTTTCCTCCCTGAATGCGGCGACCATCACGACAAGCTTATCTGAAGCATTATATCCAAAAATCCGTCTATCACTTGCCATTAACCTATTAATCAAATCTAAATCAATAGCATTATTTATTATTTCCAGTCGATCTTCCTTTATGCCTAGATTAAAAATCAATGATTGCTTAACCTCTTCAGTAATACAGATAATTCTCGAGTAAAAAGAATAAATCCACTTGTCGACCAACGCGAAAAACCGGTTACCCATTCTCTTATTCATAGTGCTATGCTCAGTAAATATAATAGGTGTTCTAGAAAAGGACAGTAGTTTAGCGAGAGCAACAAAATAAAGTGCAGGAAACAAATGTACGTGTACTAAGTCGTAGCCTTTCAGATACCTGATTATACGAAAAACATGTACTGGATTATAAATTGATGCCCCAAGAGAATAAACGGGCGTTTCGCATTGACTGATTAAACGTTCTTTAAATTTAGTACTCGTACCGTCTAGAAGAAGAACCTCAGCATTAACTCCATCTTTATTTACTAGTGGAATAAAATCGACCAAAAGCTTTTCGGCTCCTCCTATGTGTAGACTATTAATAACGTGTAAAACTTTCATAAATATTTCCCAAGATAATGCCGACTACTATGAACAATTGAAATACCAAACAGTGTGATTCAAACATACCGACTCCCGATCGTTTATAATTAACGTGATTAATTCGCAATTGTATTACAACTTAATTAAAAAAGAAAGTCAAAAATTATTACGACGTTGCCAAAACGAAAACCAAAATTGCTGTAAAATCAATGTGTTTCTCAAAAACTCTTGCAGACGCAAATATAGTGATATTTTTCATTGGGTTAATTAAAGTCGTTGCAATTGGAGTTTTCTAAATAACAGAGTTAAATCATTGTAAAACTAAATTAGTTGACGGTGACTTATTTTATTTATATTCGAATCTTAAATCATACTTTAATGTTGACTATAAATCGTAATCTAAAGGGGTTTATGAACAAGAAATCGATCTTTTTTTTATCATGCATTTTTACACTCGTTATTTTAACGATCATTTTAAGATCAAGGAACGAAAATATCCCATCTCGAATGGATGTACCTATATCTTCAAAATCAGGAAGAGATAACAAAACTCTTCAAAAATCAACGTTTCATGTGGTGTCACCAGGTAATGCTAGGACGGACACCATCGTACTTAATACAATCTCACAACTTAGAGAGATAAGTAAATTTAAGCTCGACTCTGCATTACAAAGGGGCGTTCAGCATTTCAAAATATTAGGATATTATTCGGCGGGCGATCTTCCTAAACCTATTATTTATACCTGGAATGAAACTCTACACGATAACGACAATGGGGGAAATATCATTAGAGCTAAAAACAACATCAATGGGGTTTTTCATTATGAACTCGAATCGGAACTCAATGTATCTTCTTTTGGAATCTTCCCAGACAGACCTCAAATAACAGAACAACTAAACAGAGCGGCAGAAATTGCGGCGAAACATAATATTAGTTTAAATTTTAACGATGGAAACTATTTAATTGATGCATCCCTTAAATCAAGAAAAAAAACAACTCCAAATAACTTGAATAAAAAGGGATTTTCCATACCGTCTAATTCACAAATTTTAACCTCTCCAAAAACCATATTTAAAGCAATTCCGAATGGAGATCCAAATTATTCCATTATTTCTCTACATTATGTCGAGAATGTTCGTATAAATTCATTAAGAATTATTGGAGAAAGAAACTCTCATCGAGGCAAGCAAGGCGAGTGGGGGTATGGATTATTTATCGTCGGATCTAGTAATGTGCAGATAGATAACGTTGATGTAGAATCATGTTGGGGAGATGGGGTAATTTTGTCCGGAGATGGAGATATGGCTGGAGGTATTTCAGGAAAGTCGAATGAAAACATATTTATTAACAAAATATTTTCGAGCAAAAATAGACGCCAGGGTCTAACGATTAGTAGCGGCAAGAATATCAAAATAAATTATATAAATGTACACAGTACTCATGGTATTGCTCCAGAATGCGGAATTGATTTTGAGCCAGATTACTACTACGACAAATTAGAAAACATTCAAATTGGTGAAGTTAATTCAAAGAGAAATGCAAACACTGGGATAATCTTCGCATTGCATGCATTGAATCAAAAAAGCGTACCAGTTTCTATAACAATAAATAAAATTATAAGCGAAGGAGAAAGAGCATTTTTTATTGGTGGTGCCAGATCAGAAAATGTTAAAGGAACGATAAATGTTAACCAAATAATGAGTAAGAATGCGCCGATCGCTGGAATTGAAATTCGATCATATTATAACCAACCAGATCTAGTATTTGATCATGTAACTATAGAAAACCCGAATAGGACTAAAAGAGAAGACTTCTACGGTTCAGGAATATTAATATATAGAGATATAGACGACATTGAACCAATTCATAAAAAGATTTCTCCTCGTATAAGGATAAATAATGCCAAAGTAATAGATCACAACTCTAGCAAATTTATGCAATACGGAATCTATATTAATAATCGAAATAATGAAAAGGAATCAATAAAGAACGTCGAAATAGGAAATCTAAACGTTCTTGGTCATAAACAAACCCCATTGCTACGTTTTTAGATTACTTAGAACAATATCGAATTTCATCCAATGCTCTATACATAAAGATTGATCATTGGATGAAAATACCTAATCGTTCGAAACACATCTTAAAAATTCAATCCATCTGCTACCTATTTGACTACTTTTGAATCGTTGAGCCTGTTTGAAGGCTTCCACGCTCATCTTGGAACGATCTGTGTCGGAAGAAATCAAATCAAACAATTTTGCTTTAAATAGCTCGCTGTCATCATACGGGATTAAATACCCTGTTCCTTCTGTAACGACTTCTGCAGGCCCAGTTATACAATCAAAAGCGATAATTGGCAACCCTAATGTTTGAGCTTCAATAAGTGTCATAGGAAGTCCTTCGAATCGAGATGTCATTGCTAAAAAACTTGAATTGAGATATAAAGATTTGATATCGGAGGTATTTGAAATGAGTTCAACCCTATCCCCCAAAGTATGTTCTTCAATGAATGTTAACAATTTTTGTTTATCTTCACCATCGCCGACAATTTGTAACATCCACTCTTTAGGAACTTCATATTGATTTAAAAAGTCTTTCCAAATTGAAAGTAAAATGTCGAATCCTTTCTGATATGTCAGTCGACCTACTGCAATTATGTTATTATTTTGTACGGGATATTGTCGCGGAACAATTTCCATTGAACAAGGATTAGAAATGTTTTCAATTTTCCCATTAATCTTAACATTCGACCTCCACTGCTCGACATCTCTTTCTGTTAAAACTATTATACCATCAGCAAATTTAGCCGCCATTTTTCGACAAAGCGAACGAATTGATCTCCCCAAATCCACTGTGTAATTGAAATGTTCCCAAGCATAATACTTGAAATTACTCCTAGATTTATTACGAAAAATTATTGTTGGCAGTGTGAAGAGAATCGACATCATTTCAACCGTAATAAAATGGTTAATCTCGTATTTTTTCAACAACTTATTAAGTTTTAATATATTATTGAAATAGCCAAAATATCGATTTACATAGTTCAGAGATACAACCTCAATCCGATTGTCTAGAGCCATCTTAATATCTTGACGTTCCCCAACAGTGGAAAAGATAAAAACCTTTATATCAGAGTGTTTCGCAAGTTCATTTGCAACTTGAAAAGTTGCTCTCTCAGTCCCAGCTAAGAGCGAGACATCATTGGCATAGAATGCAATATTCATTATCTATAAATTTTCAAAATAATATGGAACAACATCTCCAAAGTTTAAAGAAAGGTAATATATCATATTCAAGATAGCATAAATGATTAAAATAAGCCTCACTATCTTTCGGTCCGAAACTGACATATTTAAATTATTTGATAAGTTGGAGAATAAAAGGATTTGAAAGACTCCTACAAATAGGACTAGTCGGTATCCATATGGAATTCTAATTAATAAATTAGATAGAATAACAAAACTACAAAATATGTAAAACAAATTGTCTTTGACTTTTATAGAATAATTTATCAAAAGAAATATTAGAATCAACACTAATCCGGTTGCCATATTTCCCCAAATATTCAATAACTCAATTTCATATCCTGTCACAACGACCGCCAGCCTTATCACAAAATCCGCTAAAAAAGAACCTAGCAAATAAGAAACAAATACAAAAAGTTGAAGAGACGTAGAAAATTTTCTAAGCAATCGAGCTAAAAATAAGCAAGGAATCCAAATTAAAGAGGAATAATGAAATAGAACAGCAGACAAAAAAATCAAACCAGTTTTTAGATTTAATTTTTGTGAATCCATAACATACCTATAAAATGCATACATCGATAACGAAACTCCAATGAATTGCCGAACTGCATTAAAGCTATTGCAATAATAGTATAGTCCTATAAAAAAAAACAAGGAAAGAAATGGATATTCCGATTTTTTCCACACTACTACGTAGATCGGAAGTAGTATCAGAACAGAAGAAACAATTAAAACATGTCTGAATTCTCCGCCAAAATAAATGACAGAAGCATTCAAATAGTACCAAAAAGGTTCAACTGAGAATACTAGCCCGGAAGTTGCATAAATGTCGAAGTCATTGTTATATTGCAATACATCCGTACCAACTTCCAAACCTCTAAATCCCATCACGAAAAATAGAACTAAGAAGCTAATGATAAAAAGGATTTTACTTCTCGAACGATGAAAAGCTAGATGAGATAAAAGTAAAATTAGGTAAATCAACATTATAGAAAAAATTTTGTCTTCGCCATATATAAAAATCTACATATTGAAATATTAATTCTGCCCAAACGAAACAAGATATCTAAAGGTCCTACGATTGCCACATTAGCATCATAAAAGTTATTATAGTATTTTTGTGCTTTTTCCTTATTCTCCCTAGACCAATTTGTTAATAGGGATCTAGAAATAAAACTCTTAATCATATAAGATAACTGAATTCGCTTGAATTCTTTATGAGGCGTCGGTCTTATGTTAAAAAAAGCGATTAAATTAGTTGCAACATCAATATGATCAAAAAGACTTTGAATCGTTACGCCTGTTTGCATTGCAGAATCGTTGCGAACGAAATAATTATAGTAAACTTTATCAATTTGCAATATACCGTTACAATGCGAATAGTATTTTACCCCAAATTCCAGGTCTTCTGCGTACCTAATACCTTTAGAAAATAAAAGGCCTAGTTCCCTCACCTTTTGTGCCCGAAAAAAACAGAAAGTAATATTCATTAAAAAATACTCATTTTTTTGAACTAAATCTTCTGCATTATCAAATACTGCGTTATTCGACGGTTTCGTCTCACGTAAAATATGTCCATCTTCTCGGATTAATCGATGTCCGAATTGAATCGCGTCAATATTTTGCAATCCCCTATCTGATTCAAAAACTCCGAATATATCTTTATCAACCCAATCGTCAGCATCTAGAAAAAAGATCCAATCACCTCTTGATTTTTGAAACCCCACATTCCGTGCAGCACTCACACCAGCGTTTTCTTGTCGCACTACAGAAATATTCTTATTTCCATTCGCTAAATTAAGACATAACTCTCCAGTACCGTCATCGCTGCCATCATCAACAATTATAATTTCGAAATTGTTGAAATTTTGGTTGATAATACTGTTTACACAACGTTCTAAAAAATTAACAACATTAAATGCAGGTATAATAACCGATATCATCGGTGATTTGGGTTCAAAATTATCGCTCATATTTTGTTTTTATCTTTTTGAAGACCTCTAAGAATGCCTTGCCATATTTCATATCAGGTTCCAAATAATTTCCCTCTGCCCATTCATTCCATGATTTTACAAAAATGATGTTATTTTTCTTGTTTTTGGTTACTTCAAATATATCTTCTAAATATTCTTCAAAAACCTCTGGTTCAAATCCTGTAAAAATTAATCCATCACTCCCACTTCTTGGTGTATGATCCCAGCCTGTAATTACACTAGGAAAGACATTCTCACGCGAATCAACGTCAGAGTTGATAAAATATTTCATAATCTTCTTAAAGGGATAGCGTCGAGGCAATTTCAAGATAGTTCTTTCTGCATATTTATACAACCTATAAGGAAAAGAGTTTAACGCAAGTCCAAATTCACTCAGTCGCACTGTATTGACTGCATCGAAACCTAAACGTAAGACATCTTCAACTTCAATTTTAGATTCATTTATATGTCCTATAAAAAAGAAATCATTTAATCCGTTCTCCTTCGCAAGTTTTCTCCAAACCTCGATAAATGTGCTAATTTGTTTATCGGCAAGTGGTTTATAAATTACAAATACTAGTTTATTGTCAATTCGAAGATACCGCTTATCCTTAAATGCCGGTAGCATTTCATAAAAGTGAGATACAAAGTCCTCTTCACCTGGGTAAGTCTGTTCTATCAGCGTATTTCTGTTCTTCAGCCCATGTGGAAAGCCTTTCCATGACTCATTTGCCCAAGCGAGACAAAATGGAAAATCTGGTTCCCCAAGCTCCAGTACGGCATTAAGTGGCTTCTCCAATAATCTTTTCCCATTACCGAACCAGTAATGCCAATAACAGAATGCGTCTATTCCATACTCCTTAGCCAACTCTGCCTGCGCCTTTCTGGTTTCTGGAACCCTCAAATCATAATACCCAAGATCTTTTGGAACACGTGGTTGATAATGCGATGTAAAATACTTCTTCGCTTTACCAACATTAGTCCATTCAGTAAAGCCCTCTCCCCACCACTCATTGTTTTCTTTTACAGGATGAAATTGAGGTAAATAAAATGCAATTGATAACGTTCTTGACATAGGATTTTAATTTTTAATTCTTTGTAGAATATTATTTAGAAGTGGGTTTTTTGTAACAAAAATGTTTAAGAAAATAAAGTACGAGAAAAAAGATAAACCGACCAGCGCTAAAGTTATAATCGGAGAAAACCCTAATCTTTTGAAAATGATGCAAATAATCACATACGGGATAGCACTAAATAATTGCTTGATTACTTTTGAGTCTAAAATGTTGATATGATACATCCGGTTAACTGCAATTTGAGCAAGCACTAAAACGACAATTTCCGAAAATAACCAAACGATAGCAGATCCGATCGCTCCAAATTTATTTACTAAAATTACATTCAAGACAATTCCAATAGTAGCTCCCACTAGTGCGTTTCTTAGAACAATTTTATCATTACCAAATGGTATTAATAATTGTAAAACCAGTATTTGAGCAAAGCCAATTAGGACGATTGTCGGAGCGATAATTTGTAGTAGTATGGATGCATTTATATACTCTCTCCCCGAAATAATATTGATAATTTCGCTTGCAAGCACCACTAAACAAATAACAATAGGTAACCCTATAGACATCAATAGTTGTTGAACTTTCCCAACAACATCTTTAATCCCTTCCATATTCTTCTCGTGAACTAATTTACTCACGTAAGGTACAACTGCAGTAGAAACTGCCGTAAATAATGCCAAGAACAGAGTCTGTATTTTTACTGCGGTCGTATACAAACCCACATCTGCTTCGCTTTTTACAATACCTAAGTAAGTAACAGTGAACGTAGTATATAGAGAAGTTAAAATAGCATATAAGCCCAGCTGAAAATAAGCGGAAAGGTAGGTCTTGAAATTGATGAGCCTTATTGAAAGGCGAACAAAATTACGTGAATAAAACCAATTGACTATAGCGTTAAAAAAAACGAACAATACCGAAAGCAAATAGTAAACGTCATAATCATCTGTATTCTTAACAAAAATAAAAACCAACGCTACATACAAAATCCTTAATGCTATAGTCCTATATACTACAAAACTAATTTTTTCCATTCCAATGAAAAACCATTGAATTAGAAATAAATTAAACAAAATATTAAAAGACCCAAAAAACAACAAATTTTTATATTCGAAAAACTTCTGATAGGTAAAAATTAGAAATATGAAAATGAAAAAGACAATGATTGTATTAATAGCATTTAGAAAAAACAAACTGGAAAATGTTGCGTTAAGACTATCTTGGTTTCCTCTAGATTTAGCAATCTCTCGAACACCGAGATTGTAAATGCCAAACATCGAAAACAAAAGTGCGAAGCTTACAACACTTTCAACAAACCCAAATTTTCCTAAATTTACAACGCCCAACACTCTAGAAACGTATGGAAATACAATTAATGGAACGATATAATTAGAAACAGTTAATATGGAAGTGAATACTATATTTTTACCTAACGCCACGATTAAAGCTTTTCTAAATACTCTCCATAACCAGACTTCTTCAAAGGTTCAGCAATTGTTCGAAGTTGTTCTCTGTCTATATATCCCATTCGATAAGCAATTTCTTCAATCGCACCAATTTTCAAACCCTGCCGCTCTTCGATTACTTGTACAAATTGACCTGCCTGCATCAACGATTGTATTGTGCCTGTATCCAACCATGCTGTACCACGATCAAATACTCCCACTTTCAGTTTCCCTCTTTTTAAGTATTCTTTATTTACGTCAGTTATTTCCAATTCACCACGATGAGACGGTTTAATGTTTTTCGCAATCTCCACAACATCATTATCATAGAAATACAATCCAGGGACCGCATAATTTGACTTGGGTTCCAATGGCTTCTCTTCAATAGAGACTACATTTTTTTCACCATCAAATTCCACCACTCCGTAACGCTCAGGGTCGTGAACAGGATACGCAAAAACATAACCACCTTCAGGATCAGCACAGGACTGTAACAATTTAGACATTCCCGATCCATAAAAAATATTATCTCCAAGAATCAATGCTACCTTGTCATCACCGATAAACTCCTCACCCAATATAAAAGCTTGAGCCAAACCATCCGGACTTGGTTGTTCCTTGTATTCAAATCTGCAACCGATTCGGCGACCATCTCCCAATAGCTTCTCAAAGTTAGGCAGATCCTGAGGCGTGGAAATAATCAAAATTTCTTTAATCCCAGCAAGCAATAAGGTTGACAATGGATAATAAATCATCGGTTTATCATAAACTGGCATTAATTGTTTACTAACAGCTAAAGTCAATGGATGTAGTCGCGTGCCAGAACCTCCAGCTAAAATAATTCCTTTCATATTTGTATATAATTAGCGCTTTAATATAATTTATCCAACATACGTTCCAAACTATTCCTCCAGAAAGGAACTTCCACTCCATAATGTTGCTTTATTTTTTGTTTATCCAGCAGAGAATAAGCCGGTCTCTTCGCTGGTGTTGGATATGCAGTAGTAGGGATCGGATTAATTTTACAATTTAATCCTTTAATTTCTTTGATGGCCGCTGCAAAATCATACCAAGTAGTCTCTCCTTCATTACTAAAATGATAAATTCCCGGCAACCATTTTTCGGTGTTAATAATATCAACTATCGCGTTTGCCAAATCATGAGCGTATGTGGGTGAACCGATTTGATCGTTAATGACCGAAATTTCCTCTCGCTCTGTCATCAATCGTATCATCGTTTTAACAAAATTGTTGCCATATGTTGAATAGACCCAAGAAGTGCGAATAATGATCGCATTTGGATCATACTTTTGAATAGCTTGCTCTCCGCTTAGCTTTGTCGCCCCATACACATTAATCGGATCAACTGCGGCGTCCTCGCATAATGCACGCGAGGAATTGCCATCAAAAACGTAGTCCGTTGAGATTGCAATAATTTTAACTCCATTCTCCGCGCAATATTTTGCAATCTCTGCAGAAGATTGATGATTAACCTTGTCCGCAAGCTCTTCTTCCGATTCGGCTTTATCCACAGCGGTATATGCCGCTGCGTGAATAAAGTAATCAGCCTTATATGCAGATAATGCTTTGGCAATTTTTTCAGGTTGATCCAAAGGCAATGTTTCTCTATCAAGAAAAATACATTCCTTATCCGGCTGAGAACTTAAAATATCGTAGAGTTCTGAACCTAACTGCCCATTGCGACCAGTAACTATGATTTTCATACGCCGAAGACCTCCTTAAAACTAGGTGCCAATTTATCCTTATCCGACAACTGTACCTCATCAAGCGCGATCTGCCAATCAACCGCCAATTCTGCGTCGAACGGATGAACGCCACATTCCGACTCTTTGTTATAGAAATTATCACACTTGTAAAAGAAAGTTGCTGTTTCGCTCAATACAACAAAACCGTGTAAAAAACCTCTAGGTACAAACAATTGCAATTTATTTTCAGCACTCAGATTAACCGCAACATATTCACCATAGGTTGCAGATCCTGGGCGCACATCAACAGCCACATCTAATACTTCGCCTTCTATTACACGTACTAGCTTTGCTTGAGCATGTTCTCCCGCTTGCGCATGCAGACCTCGCAATACGCCCCGCGTAGAATATGATTGATTATCCTGTACAAATTTCGTCTGTGTTCCAGTTAATTGGTTGAAGGTATTTTCATTGAAACTCTCAAAGAAATATCCCCGACTATCTCCAAATACCGCAGGCTCCAAAATAAAACAGCCCTTTAACTTCGTTTCCGTCGCTTTCATGCTCGAATTAATTGCTTTTGTTATATTGTTTGTCGTAATATCTTTGGTAGTCGCCCGACGTTACATGCTCCAACCACTCCTTATTGCTTAGGAACCAATCAATAGTAATCGACAAGCCCTCTTCAAAAGTAACAGATGGCTGATATCCTAATTCTTTATTAATTTTTGTCGCATCAATCGCATAACGAAGGTCATGTCCAGGACGATCCTTTACGAAGGTGATCAATTGCGCTGAAGTACCGGGCGTACGATTTAACTTTTGATCCATCTGTTTACAAAGCTCTTTTACAAGATCAATATTTTGCCATTCATTGAAGCCACCAACATTATAGGATGCTCCAATCTGACCTTTATGAAAAACAAGATCAATTGCTCTAGCGTGATCTTTCACAAAAAGCCAATCTCGCGTAAATTTCCCGTCTCCATAAATTGGCAGAGGTTTATTGTTCAATATATTATGTATACAAAGCGGTATTAACTTTTCCGGAAAATGGTTCGGACCGTAATTGTTTGAACAGTTGGTCAGTACGATAGGCAAACCATAGGTATCGTGATAGGCTCTTACAAAATGATCTGACGATGCTTTTGAAGCCGAGTATGGCGAATGTGGATCATAAGCCGTTTCCTCCGTAAAAAGTCCATTATCACCTAAGGTACCATATACCTCGTCCGTAGATACATGATGGAACAATTTACCTTCAAAATTATCCTTCCATAATTCTTTTGCCGCATTCAACAAATTCACAGTACCGATAACATTTGTCATCACAAATGCCGTCGGATCAGTGATCGATCGGTCGACATGAGATTCTGCAGCCAAATGAATAACTCCATCAGGTTTATATTGTTCAAAAATCCGATTAATCTTATCCTGATCTGTAATATCCGCCTTCACAAACTCATAGTTGTCAGCATTTTGAATATCTGTTAGATTCTCAAGATTTCCAGCGTAAGTCAATGCATCAAGATTAATGATTTTGTAGCTTGGATAATTATTGACAAATTCACGTACAACGTGTGAACCAATGAATCCGGCCCCGCCAGTGATCAAAATTGTTTTTCCCATTTTTTATATTTTACAGCTTGTCCTTTTTTAATATTCGCTTACTCTTTACCATTATAAGCGAGAATCGACTAGATTACGATCAAGTACCCCTTTAGTATCAAATATCACCGCATTATCTTTCTTAAGCTCGGTGATATCAAGATTATTAAAATTCTTGTGTGCAACAGCAAGAATTATTGCGTCATATTTATCTGACTGCTGTTCCGAAAGAACAACATGTTCCAGCACATTTTCAAAATCTGAATAATTTTGCGTATGCTGCTTTCTCTTATTGATTTCTTTCTCAGAATTGTGTTTTATTCCCTGTAGATTTCGCAACAAATTAATATCAAATTGAGCACGGACTTTCTCTGGGCTCGCCCAAGGATCATATACATCGACTTTAATGCCATAATCCTGTAGTTCACGATAGATATCGACAACTTTAGAATTACGGATATCCGGACAATTCTCCTTAAATGTTATTCCCAAAATCAATGCGCGCGCGCCTTTGATGAGAATATCTTTTGCCGACATGAGCTTGACCACTTTTGAAGCAACAAAACTCGCCATTTGTTCATTCACACGCCGACCCGAAAGGATCACGTGTGGTTGATATCCAACTTGAGATGCTTTATGCGCTAAATAAAAAGGATCTACCGAAATACAATGTCCACCGACCAAACCTGGTTTGAATGGAAGAAAATTATATTTTGTAGCAGCAGCGTCTAACACGTCTTGCGTATCAATACCAATCCGATCAAAAATCAAGGCCAATTCATTTACAAATGATATATTAACATCACGTTGCGCATTTTCGATTGCCTTAGCAGCCTCCGCCACACGAATCGAGGCAGCCTTAAATGTCCCTGCTTTAATGATTTTTCGGTAAAGTTCATCCACACGACTGGCAGTATCTTCATCTGAACCCGACGTAATCTTAACAACATTGACCAGAGTGTTCACTTTATCGCCAGGATTGATCCGTTCTGGAGAGTAGCCGATAAAAAAATCTTTATTCAGACGAAATCCCGACTTTTCTTCCAAAAGCGGCACACACTCCTCCTCCGTACAGCCAGGGTAAACCGTAGATTCGTAGATAACTATGTCGTTCTTTTTCAAACAGTTCGCAACCAATTCGGTCGCGTATTTTAATGGCTGTAAGTTTGGAACATCGTAACTATCAATTGGAGTTGGAACAGTAACAATGTAAATATTACAATCTTTAATATCAGCGGCAGAACTACTAAGATATAAGCCTACTTCATTCGTAAGATAAGCTTTTATCGCATTGGCCTCCTTGAGATCAACCTCTAATGTTTCGTCATTCCGTAACCTTAATTGATCTATTCTCTTTCGATCGATATCAAATCCAACAACAGAAAACAGCCGACCAAATTCCAACGCGAGTGGAAGGCCGACATATCCCAATCCAATGACTGCTATTTTATCCTGTTGATCTGTATACACTTGACGAATATTTTAGTCTTTAAGCTTTACCATTCTTCGCATTCTCCTTATCCGCCACGATCTTTCTCAATCCCGAGCTCGAAAATCGATGATCTCTGCTGTTGAAATATAGCTCGATTCCTTTCTCTTCACAGTATTTTCTTCCTGTAAAATCACGATCTTTATATTCATCCCCAACGATACGAACATCCAGCTTAAAAGATTTTAAAATATCTTCTAAGTCTTGCTCCGTAGAGTAAGGAACGATCTCATCAACATAAACACATCCTCTTAGTTGAATATATCTTTCGACTACGGTTTGTGTTGGAGCATTTTTTTCTGGTCTATCCAAAGTAGGATCCATTTGCAGACCGCAGATTAAATAATCACATTGTCGCTTGGCTTCCGCTAGCATCATGATGTGCCCTGCGTGTAATAAATCGAACGTACTAAAAGTGATACCTACGCGAGGTCCAGGATTATAATCGTGACGTTTTGCCGCAAAATTTGCATGCTCACTTTTTTCTATTTCTTTCATAGTATTTATCGTTAAGCGTTAAGGATCAATTATTCTCCAATAACATAATAGACAAAATCTAAATATTTCTGCTCTTTCCTATGCAACAACTTTCCCCATCCAAAAAAAGCAGGCTTTTTCATAATGCCCTTAATTTTCATCCAATCATAGTATTCAAATTCATCCAATTTTGTAAAAATTGCTATACCGTGTGCATCTTGGCGAACTTCGTAGGATTAACAATTTCTTTCAAAAATTCTTTATTTCATGTTGGGAGCGAGTTTTTAAAAGTTTAAGCCCTTGTATATCTGATGTTTTTGTACTTCCCAGTCAAACAAGCTAATTTGCACTTGCTCCTCTAGGAGGTGATAGGCGGTATAAATCGCTGTTGATTATCGTGTATGGTTTGTGTTTTTTTAACGCCCACCCCAGAAAAGCAATTTTCTTGCCATTTACTGTATTAAACATAGATTGCATCATCTTTTCTGCGAATCTAGTTTTTTCGGGAGCACTGAATTTGATTACCGGACCCTTAATAACCCTTACTTCATTCCGGTTACTAAGCCTGGCAATTTATACTAAATTTAATAAATCCTTTTGAAAACACGAACCCCCAAATCCAACGGATGCTTTTAAAAATTTAGCACCTATCCTCGAATCCTGTCCGATGGCGTTCGCTACCTCGTCCACATTTGCTCCAGTTACCTCGCAAAGCTCCGAGATAGAGTTGATGGAGGAAACGCGTTGCGCAAGGAAAGCGTTTGCTACCAGCTTGGAAAGTTCCGTAGACCAAAGATTAGTCGTTATGATTCTTTCCTCGGGAACCCATGCCTCGTAAATCTGCTTTAGGGCCTGTATGGCTTCCTGATCCTCCCCTCCGATCAAAATACGATCGGGATTATGTAGATCCTGTATAGCGGTGCCTTCCGCTAAAAACTCAGGATTGGAAAGCACATGGAACTGCACGCCTTTTCCTGTATGATCTAATATGCTTTTGATCGTCGCTGCTGTACGAACAGGGATGGTCGATTTCTCTACGATGATCTTGGAAGAAGTTGCTACATCCGCAATCTGCCTAGCGCATAACTCAATAAATTTAAAATCAGCGGCTTGACCTTTACCCTTACCGTATGTTTTTGTCGGCGTATTTACCGAAATAAAAATCATATCGGCATCGACGATCGCTTTATTCACATCGGTAGAGAACAAAAGATTTCTACCTCGCGCTTCTGCTACAACTGCATCAAGACCTGGCTCATATACCGGTAGATTATCTAGATTCTCGTTGTTCGATGCGTTTATTCGATCTACATTTAAGTCTACTACAGTGACCTTTATATCCGGATTCTTCTGAGCAATGACGGACATGGTCGGTTCCCCATCGTATCCAGCTCCAATACACGCTATTTTATTAATGCTCATTCGAATTCTGCTAATCCTTAATAATTACCTATGATCTTCTTTTTCAAAAAGGATGATCTGCTGTTGAACTTCCGACGGCTTCTCAAAATAGATCATAATCTTCTTATCCAATAAAATTTCAATCTTAGCGCCCAGTTGGGTCAGGTATTCAACATCAATGGCTGTACCCAGCACCATCACTTCAATCGTACCGGAATCAATACCCTTCGCATAATCACCAAGAAGACAAACCTGCTCGATATCGCCAGACTTCTCCAATACATGTTCGATCGCCTTGTCGATACCTAGATATTTTCTCACCAGGTTCTGAAGCGAGTCAAACAAGGGGTGCTGCGTATTTGCTCGATAATAAATTCGCTGGTTCTCTTGATTTCGATTTAGGTATCCAGCATCTGTCAGCTGGTTGAGTTCTTTTCTTACTGCATTGGTCGACTCGTTGAATTCCTCGGCTATACCGCGTAAGTATCCCTTATTTGATGCCGAAACAAAAAATTTGATAAGCAATTTCAATCGGGTCTTCGAGGTAATTAGCGAGTCTAACATGTGTCAGTATTGAGCAACAAAAGTACTCAACATTTTGATTAAAACAAATTCTTTAAAGGCTTTCCGTGTATTAAACTTATGTTAACACAATGGAAAAGCAGGATGCAAACGATTGATTATAAAATCAGTTGATAACTGAAAGGAAAAGCTTCGCAACATGACTGCCCGATGCTCTTAACAAACTAAAAATATGGATTACACTGCTAATCCCTTAGTCTTCACCAATTGATTCCCAAAGTTCTCTTTGGAAAAATCTTGTAAAGTATAATAGGAAGTCTTTAAATATGATTTCTTCTCCCCTTTTCTATCAATGATATATCCTTTAACAATCACGCTCTCTTGTTGCCCTTTATGATTCAACAAGGCTTTATTGCTAATGGAGAAACCGATTGATCGCATCGCACTCTCTGTTGATTTCCCAGGAGTCAGGAAGAAATTCAATTTTTCGAATGCATTTACACGGATGTGCTTGTTGCTGCTTTGCACACCCGTGATAACAACTTCTTTCACATGTTCCCCGTAGCTTGGAAGTTGAAAAATTATGCATCCGTAATGGGAATTAAAATCCCCATTGTTCTGGTCTAATAATACGCTCACGTTTAGGTCAGCATAATTATCGAAATTGCTATAGGAAAGTCTTCGATAGATAAAGAAGATTCCGACAGCTAATGGAATGATCGCGGTTAATAATAAATAGTTCATCGTGGTTTTAATTACTTTTATTGATCTCGTTAGAGAATGAGTCAAATTTAGATGCAATAGTCGATTTTTGGAAATTTGAAGGGGTGGACAAAAGGTGGACAAATCGCTACAAGTCGGTTAAACCCACTCCACGGGATAAATCACTAAACAATTATTTATCAATTCCATAAGCAAAACCACCCATAGAATAGGGTCTTTTTAAACGTGACTTTCTATAGCTTCCTGCTTTTTCTTTAGTCTTTGCTTTGCTTTTTTTATTGCTTCTATCGAAACTCCCAGAAGATCGCCCATACTGCGATTGCTGAGGTCCAATTTCATTAAAGCCAGTAGCCTCAGATCATTTTCTGATAGCTTAGGATATATGGCTTTCTGCCCGATCAGGAAACCGGGATACACGCGGTCGAATACTTTTCTAAATTTCATCCAACGCTCATCAGTCATGATATGCGTTTCAAGCATATCGCTCAGACTATCGTTGATCTTGTCTTGGTAGGCAGGATCTAGGTCATCGCCATGTTTCACCTCCATCCTTAACTGCTGTATGGTCGCATCATTTTGCTTTATCGTATTGGTAAACTCCTGAAGAGAATCACGCAGAACCATTAATTCTTGATCGACCTGACTTTTTTCGAAAGCCAAACGTAGCTGCTCTTTCTCCAGTAGCGCAGATCTTATTCGTTCTTTATTTCTCGAGCGGTTGATCAATAACAGTATGATCACAAATACCAAAAGCAACAGAATACCTACTAATTGATATTTCTGCTGAGTCTGCGCTTTTTTCATTTCTGCTGTCGCGACAGCTTGATTATAACGCTCCGATTCCCATTGCCAGTAGATCTTCTGCATCATATCATGATTCGACTGTTTAGTCAAACTATCATTCAGCGCGAGATATTGCTGCAAATGAATTAATTCTTTAGGATTATTACCTTCGCCGTGCGCGATATCTGCAAATGCTTTTGCGATCTCTTTTTTGTATTGCAGAAAGTACGGTTTATCTTCCACATAGCCTTCCGCCTTGTAAAGCGCTTCTTTTGCATTTTTCCATTGCCCTCGCTGTATATAGATATCGGCAAGAGCGATGTTTGCTCGCATGGCATCTAGGGGTTCATGAAACTTCTCCGAATATTCGATGTTCCGCTGTATCAGCTCCAGACATTTATCCAGATTCCCCCGGGTTCTTTCAAAATCTGCTAAATTACCAGAAATGATACCTATCCAGACGGAGTCTTTAGCATTTTCAGCAACTTTTAGCGCGTGTTTGAAATAATCTTCAGATTCCGACATCTGAAAGTCGCGCCGTAAATAAACACCGATAGCGTTGAACATATCTATACGTTTTCGACTCATCTCTTCCGTATAGGGAATACCGAGCTTGAGATAGATTATCGCTTTCTTATGATCGCCAATATAGCTATAAAAATTCGCCATATAGCCATAATGAAGCGGCACCAAGGGAATAGTCGCCGACAATACACGTTCTTGGAACTCATTTGCTCTTAAAAAATAAGGAAAGGCCCGCGCTACGTTTCTATAGGTGAAATAGTAATAGCCCCAACGTATGTTCGTCAGCATTTCTAAGCCCTCCTCTTTCCCATCGGCGATCGTATTTAATGCTAACTGGAAATAACGATCGGTTCGATCATTTACATTATCAAAAGCAATGGAAAAGGCATCCGCCATCAACATGTAATAGGCCCACTTTAGTTTAGCACTTTTCTTTTCGTTCGCAAAATCAAGGAGTGGGTCTAGGTTTTTATGGATGGCTAATGTATCTTTTCCAAAATTGACTTTGGACCGTAACGCTTCTTCCATCACTGCCTTTTCCCCTTTGACGTCCAATAAGTACGCGTAGGGATTTTTGCCGGATAAATTTAAGAGGCACAAAAACAGTAATTGAATACAGGTTAACAGTATCGGTTTTGAGTACATTAATATAAAAATCTCAAAAAAAATCGAAATGCCGAAACAGAATTATTTCGATGTAGCAGAAAAAATACTTGCGGACTATTTGGCAATACGCCTCACATAATCGTAATAATCACCTTTTTTATCGCTAATCGCTTTCAATACCTGATCCTTATCCACGAACCCTTTCAGAATAGCGATCTCTTCTAAACAAGCGACCTTTAAGGATGTTCTTTTTTCAATGGTCTTTATAAACTCGGTTGCTTCAGAAAGGGATTCGTGTGTACCTGTATCCAGCCAGGCGAAACCTCGCCCTAGTAGCTGTAGGTGTAAACTACCTTGATTGAGATATGCTTGATTGACAGAAGTGATTTCAAGCTCACATCTTGCCGAGGGTTTAACCCCCTTGGCGATAGAAATTACGCTATTTGGATAGAAGTATAGTCCAACAACCGCGTAATTCGATTGCGGATCCTCAGGCTTCTCTTCAATATGGAGGACTTTTCCATCAGCGTCGAAAGATGCTACACCATATCGCTCCGGGTCGTCAACATAGTAGCCGAATACAACCGCATTTTTATTATTCTCGACCTTTTGTTTTGCCTCCTGGAGCAACACCTGCAGACCTGCACCATAAAAAATATTATCTCCAAGTATCAAGCACACATCATCCTGGCCAATAAATTCGTCGCCGATTATAAATGCTTGCGCTAGACCATCAGGACTCGGCTGCGGGGCATAAGAGATAGTAAGCCCCAGCTGGCTTCCTGAGCCAAAAAGCCGCTGGAAATGGGGCAGGTCTGTAGGCGTGGAAATAATCAAAATTTCTCGAATGCCCGCCATCATCAGCACCGAAAGCGGATAATAATCATGGGCTTATCGTATACAGGAAGTAATTGTTTTGAGATCACCTGCGTTAACGGATGCAAACGTGTGCCAGAGCCACCTGCTAAGATTATTCCTTTCATGATATTTATTTACAAACCCGTTTTACTCGTCCAGTCTGCTAGCATGTTCTTCAAGCTAGTTTCCCAGTGGGGTATCTGAATACCAAAAGTACTTTTTATTTTCGATTTATCTAAAACCGAGTATTTAGGCCGCTCTGCCGCAGTCTCATATGCGGAACTCGGGACCGGTTTTAACATGCAATCGAATTTTATTTCTTCCTTAATCGCTGCGGCAAAGTTAAACCAAGATAAATGCCCTTCATTGGCATAGTGGTAAATTCCTGGCACCCAAATCTTACTATCGAGCATGCTGATAATGCATAAGGCTAAATCCTTAGCATAAGTCGGACTTCCTACCTGATCATCCACGATAGACAGTTCCTCTTTCGAAGCCATCAGGCGAAGCATTGTTTTCACGAAATTCGATCCATAAGAAGAATAGACCCAGGATGTTCGAAGGATGATAGCGTTTGGATTTTCCTGCATGATGGCCATTTCTCCCAACGCCTTAGTTTTCCCATAAACATTGATCGGATTAACGGGATCATCCTCCTTCCAGGGGCTAGTGTTATGTCCATCAAAGACATAATCTGTGGAAATGGAAATTAGATGACAGCTTGCCCGTTCTGCATAGATGGCCATTTCTTTGACGGCTAGATGATTGATCAGATTTGCTAACTCGAACTCTTCTTCCGCTTTATCTACCGCTGTATAGGCAGCAGCATTGATAATAAATTGCGGACTAAACCTTGATAACCGTTCTTGAATATGCTCGAGCTCTTCTAATGGAAAGAGCGTTCTATCTACATATATGCTGTTATACTTATCAGACTCCGCTAATAAGGCTTTTAATTCCGAACCTAATTGCCCTTTAGATCCAATCAGCAAAACAGTCGGTTTGATGAATTCCTCCATTAGCGATCTAGTTGATTTAGATAAGGTAAACTTTGATCCTTTTCAGAGATGATCATCTCATCGAGGGCAATTTTCCAATCTATTGCCAAGGTCGGATCATCAAACTTGACTCCGATTTCAGCATCTTTATTATAGAAATTGTCGCATTTATAGAAAAACTCAGCAGTCTGGGAGAGCACGAGGAAGCCATGCAGGAAACCACGTGGAACAAAAAGCTGTTTTTTATTCTCTGCTGACAGCAGCACAGAAATATGCTGCCCGTATGTAGGCGAATCCTTCCTCAGATCAACCGCAACGTCCAATACTTCTCCCTGCAATACACGCACGAGTTTAGCCTGCGCATATTCACCTGCCTGCGCGTGTACCTCTTAACACGCCATAACTGGAAAATGATTGATTATCCTGCACAAAATGAACCTCCTGTTTGACTGCTTCCGCAAACTTGGACTCATTAAACGACTCAAAGAAATAGCCTCTGCTGTCTCCAATGATTTTGGGTTCAATTATAAAGCACCCCTGTAATGCTGTCTCTATCGCCTTCATCAATTAAATTCCGTCTTTATTTTGAATAATGTTCGTCGTAATAATTCTGATAATCTCCAGACGTTACTTGCTGTAACCAATCTTTATTCTCCAAGTACCAATCTATAGTAAGCGAAAGGCCTTCCTGGAAACTTACAGAAGGTTTCCAGCCGAGCTCTGCATTAATTTTGGAAGCATCGATCGCATACCTTAGGTCATGCCCGGGGCGGTCTTTAACGTAAGTGATCAAACGTTCTGACGTACCCTGCTCTCTGCCCAATTTCACATCCATCTGCTTACACAGCTCCTTGACCAAATCGATGTTTTTCCATTCATTGAATCCGCCGATGTTATAGGATGCTGCATTCTTGCCCTCATGAAACACGAGATCAATTGCCCTTGCATGATCGATGACATATAACCAATCGCGCGTATATTTCCCGTCCCCATAGATCGGCAAAGGTTTATTTTCCAAAATATTGCTGATACAAAGGGGAATTAACTTCTCGGGAAAATGATTGGGACCATAATTGTTCGAACAGTTGGTAATAACTACGGGAAGTCCATAAGTATCATGATAAGCTCTGACGAAATGGTCAGAAGAAGCTTTCGATGCAGAGTACGGCGAATGTGGCTCGTATTTATTTTCCTCTGTGAACAGGCCTTCATCACCTAAAGCACCGAAAACTTCATCGGTGGAAATATGATGAAATCGCTTTCCCAGCAAGTCGTCCCGCCATGCCATTCGAGCCTCCTCTAATAGATTGACCGTTCCGATGACGTTCGTGTAGAGGAAAGCTAAGGGATTTGAAATTGACCTGTCTACATGGGATTCGGCCGCTAAATGTATAATTCCATCAGGCTGATGGAACTCGAATAGTTGATGCAATCTTGCGCGATCAGTAATGTCGACCTTTTCAAAAACGTAATTGGCAGCAGACTCAACGTCCTTTAAGTTCTCAAGATTTCCAGCATAAGTTAATGCATCGACATTTACGACCTGGTAATGAGGATATTTATTAACAAATTGCCGAACTACATGCGAGCCGATAAAACCCGCTCCTCCGGTTATAAGCACACATCGTTTCATAGTTCAAAAATACGTATTTTTCTTTATGGTAGAGGAACATCTTTCTCTGCTGGTGAAAAAGATAAATTAAACGTGAAGACCTGAAGGAGCAAATCCATATATGTGTAAAAAGTTCGGAGAAATAATGCAACCATCGATACTAGACAGATGATTTTCTCGACACGAATATCACGGGAATATCACAGGGTTGATGCTTTCAGGTAAACCAAAGCATCCTAATCCCTATACGATAACTGAAAAGCGACCTACTAATTCGGCTATTGAAGCACTATGTATCCAACGGATACCAAACCACAATTCGCCACTCGACAGGGTATTTATGGAAAGCTTCAGATATTGGTTTTAAGCATTTTTTTTAGGAAACGTCTTAAGTCACCTAAAAATCACTTCCGTCGATTGAAAAGTTACCGTAAGTTTCTTATCTTCAAACCCCAGCAGGAAGTTTACAATATGAAGAATTTCACAAGACTTTTAATCATTATCCTGGCGACAGGCTACGGCTGTATGAAGAAAGATCTATATCAGGAAAAAGATAGCTCAGTTTCTCTTCCGTCCGATACGGTTGAAACTAGTATAGCGCAATTTCTTTATCCTTTCGAATCAGAAATCCAAGGCGCAGAGGCCGAAATCTCTATTGAACTCAAAGAACCTCTATCTGGTAATGTAACATCAATTGTCACTAGCATCCCACCACTTAAGTATAATAAGTCCCTACTTTTCATGCTAACACAGGATGATTGTAAACATTCCGCATTTTGTCGCACTTGGGCAGCGATCAACGGGAAACCAATAACGCCGCACAACCCTGTTGGCAAAAGTTACTATTATGATTACGAGCATCTTGAGATGGGAGATCTTCCACCCGCAGTATACAGCTTGGGAAAAACACTAGGGAGTACCGACGGGCATGGAAACGAGGTGCGATTTCATTTCACTACGACCATCTCTCCTCAATGGCCTTTCATGAATGCTGGAACTAACGTGAACACAGGTTTTCAAGAAAATTTTTATCGATTTTTTATGAAGGCGGGTCTGCGATGGGCAAATGTGAAAGAAATGGTGAACTTTGGAACAGGTGTGGCTTTACACGATCTCATGAGTGGAAATTCAGCTCCAGTAGATTCTATTTCCAAACATTTACAGCTGGCACAAGAAATTAGCAGCAAAGAACTGCGTGGCAGGCGAGTTAAGCTCTTAGTAGAACCACATGGGAACAAACGATATATAGAAGCAGGCTTTACCGACTTGGATATCCAAACCATGGCGGTGCAGTCAGGCGCATCTCCTTTCATTCCTGCGATGGCAAACAGCTCAATGGTTAAAGTACCCATGTTAAGACAATTCTTGCTATCAGGAGATGACATAAAAATTTTAGTAAAAAAGCAAAGTTCCGTACCCCTTGACCGCCGAGAAGCGGTTTATGTAGCAGTACATGAAACCGATAACAGCTATATAGAGTCTATGTTATGGTTGAATGACACTTTCGGAAAAGATGGCTCCGATTCGCTTTGGTTTCCCTCACAGGAAGAACTATTTGAGTATAATTATAACCGAAAACATTGCGTAGTGATTCCTTCAATCGAAAATAACACCCTTAGACTCAAAGTTAAATTTCCAGCAACACAAAATTTCTACTACCCTTCTATTACCCTAAACATCAAGGGCATTGAGTTTAGCCAGGTGAAATCCGTCTCTTCCAATAATGTGGTAACGGGTTTGTCTTTTGGTCCCCATCAGAAGGGGATATCTGTAAACATCGATTGCCGAAAGTACCTTTTCCAACAAGCGTCTTTTTATGTCTCCAAATATCTCATCAGTAGAAAGGACGCCGATTTAATAGATGCACGGTATTTTTTGAGCATGTTGAAAGACAGCGAAGAAAAGACAGAACTACAATCTCAGCTTCATAAGTAGTGCAATAATCTATTTCTTCACATGAAGGTAACTATTCTCTGGAGGGCACGCGCCGAAAGTCAATAATCACGCCGACAATAGAGCCGAGGATTTGCGCACAACGTTAACGGATCAGAAGAGAAAGAAATTAAATTAGACTGGTACCAAATAGGTTGGAAGGCATATCCGCACTTTTGTTAAGGCCTACTAGGGCTTAAAAACCCAATAGCCTGAGATTATACCGCTACCCTTGTAAACTATTTAACGATCCTTAAGCAATTTTTTTTTCCTGTACGGCCTCAAACATGCTTGCATTCTTAATCGGACAATCGCGTAGCAATTCACGCACATCATACTTCGTTACTACGCCCTTAAGAGCATCTAAGTGTCTAGTATGGTGCATATCAGTGCCTACAAAGTCATACATACCTGCACGGATTAAGGTTAACGCAGCAGTTTTTACATGCTCACCGTAGTATTTACTGATAGAAAGTAAATTCAGCTGTAGCATACATCCTGCATTCTTAATCTCCTCAAATATCTTGAAATTATTGTGGTAGTAATTATATCTTTCAGGATGTGCCAATATCGGTTGGAGTCCACGCTCCAATAAGTTCTTAATAATAATGAATAAGCTTTTCGATTCCGACAGATATGACATTTCTATCAACACGTATTTATTCGGCATCAGACACAGCTGATCGTTTTCGATGATCGATTCCAATTGATCATCAATCATATACTCAGCGCTATACTTTAATTCAAAATCAAGATTATTATTCGTCAAAGCGGACGTTAAGGACTGATGCGCAGCCTGAATTGTTTCAGGAGTGTTGTTATGAACACCAAACATGACGTGTGGTGTAGATACTGATTTATGAATCCCTAAATCTTTTAACCCTTTGATCAACTCCATAGATTGCTCGACATCCGGACTTCCATCGTCTATCCCAGGTAATAAATGATTGTGGATATCCCAAGTAATCCAAGAAAGCTTATTCAGATACGTATTTTCGTTTTTCGTTTTTCCTCCGAATAGATTATTCCAAAATCCCATAGCGTATAATTAAGGTATTTATCGAGTAAACAGGTAGACTGGATAAAGTGAAACCATTGTAAATTTAATTTTTAATTCTTATTTATAGAATACGACGACTGTAAAATAAACGCTACAGTAAATATTAAATTAAGAGAGAATTTCCTTTTTCCAATGATTCGTAAATCTGTTTAACATCTTGCGAACGATTTCTGTCGAGAATTAATACTGCATCCTCTGTATTGATTAACATGCAGTTCGATAAACCCACAAAGACCGTATGCTTATTTGTACCTACAACAATGTTGCCATTCTCGTCTACCGGATGCCCCTTTTCCTTAAGATAACTAAACAAAGAGTCGAACGCTCCCATATCTGACCAACGAAACTTCGCAGGAACGACTTTTATCAGGTCACTACGCTCAAGAACGGCATAGTCGATACTCTTGGATGGAATCTGTAAAGAGTGTTCTTCATCAAGAACTAAGTTTTGCGCATATTCAAAAGCCGTTTCTGCAGCAGAATATAGTTTAGGCTCAAAACGCATCAGCTCTTCTAAGAAAACACCTGCTTTGAAACAGAATATTCCGGAATTCCAAAGGAAGGAGCCCTTCTTTAGGAAATCGCGTGCAGTTTCCTCATTCGGCTTTTCACGAAAGGCCAACACGGTATTGCTCTCATGTTCGATATAGCCATAGCCCGTTTCCGGGCGTGTCGGGATAATTCCAAAAGTGGCAATATATCCCTCCTGAGCAAACACAATACCCTGATTGATTGCCTGTTGATAATCTTCTTCTCCTTCGATGAGGTGGTCGGATGGTGTAACAATCAATATGTCATCTGGATCGGCGTGAAATGCAGCAAAAGCAATGGCCGCAGCCGTATTCCTTGGTGCCGCTTCAGCGATGATATCACTATTGAACTTACTCAAGTAAGGTTCTGCAAGATCTTTATTCTGAATAGAACCCACCAATGTAACTTTCGAAACCAAGGGTTGATTCCGTTCGACGGTTAATTCAAAAAGCGTTTTACCGCCAAAAATAGGAAGGTACTGCTTAGGTTTTGCTTTTCTGGAAAGTGGCCATAACCTTGACCCAATGCCTCCAGACAATACCACATTTATTATTTTACTCATGATTAACCGATTTTTAAATTATTTTTTACTTGATCTTTCTTCAGATAGAGCTCGGCTGTAGCTCGCGCATCTGACAATGCATCGTGGTGTTGAAGCGAAACGCCCATGATTTCACAACAAATACTCAGCTTTGTTCTCTCAAAACCTAATGCACGATATATTTTACTAGTACACTCCCACATTTGCGGAAGTTCTAACTCTTTGTATGATAAATTGTAGAAACCCATGGTCTCCTTCAGCACCGAGCGATCCAAGAGCTCATCGTGCGCAACCATAGCCTGCCCTTGTATTAAACTATTGATCTCGGGAAATAGTTCGATAAAAGTTGGCGCATTTTCCGTATGTTTTGACTTAATCCCATGTATTCGGGAAGTTTGCCACATATATTTATTTTCGGGGGGTCTTACCAAACTATAAAATTCATTAGTAATAATACCATCTACGACATTGACGATGCCCACTGCACAAACGCTACTATATTTCGCTGTTGCTAATTCAAAATCTATACTTGTAAATGTATTTGACATATTCGTCTATTAAACGCCCTTTAATTTAATACCCATATTTTCCTTTCCAACGTTCCTTCAAGGACTGTCGCATCTTCTCTTCGGCCGCATTTTTTCCCGGCTCATAAAGTTTAACCCCTCGCAGCTGATCGGGCATATATTCTTGATCAACAAAGTTTCCTGAAAAGGCGTGCGCATATTTATAGTCAGTGCCATAATCCAACTCTTTCATCAATTTTGTTGGTGCATTTCTCAAATGCAGAGGGATGGAGAGATTCCCGGTCTGCTTCACCATGGCTTGCGCTTTGTTAATCGCTTCATAGGCGGCATTGCTTTTCGCAGAACTCGCCAAATAGGTTACGGTTTGCGAAAGAATGATCCTGGACTCCGGCCAGCCAATAACGTTAACGGCTTGAAAGCAATTATTCGCTAAAAGCAAAGCATTCGGATTCGCATTCCCGATATCCTCTGAGGCTAAGATTAATAGGCGCCGGGCAATAAATTTAGGATCTTCCCCTCCTTCAATCATACGCGCTAGCCAATAGACCGCAGCGTTGGGATCAGATCCCCGAATAGATTTTATAAACGCCGAAATGATATCATAATGCTGTTCGCCAGACTTGTCATAACGGATTCTATTCTGTTGCACATGCCTGGCCACGAACTGGTTAGTGACGGCTTGTTGCGAATGTATCGCGGCCTGGCTCACTAATTCCAAGATGTTCAATAACTTTCTGGCGTCGCCGCCCGAGAGCTGCAGCAATGCTTCGTACTCTTCAATTTTAATGTGCTCAGCCTTGAGATACTCGTCTTCCGCAAGGGCCTTATCAACGATGTGCACCAGATCTTCTTTGGTCAATTCTTCCAGCACATAGACCTGGCATCGAGAAAGTAAAGCCGAAATCACCTCGAAGGACGGGTTTTCCGTCGTGGCTCCGATTAGTGTGACGGTCCCTCGCTCCACGGCTCCCAAAAGAGAATCTTGCTGTGATTTGGAGAATCGATGTATCTCGTCAATGAAAAGTATAGGCTGCTCCTGATTGAACTGCTTAAGCTGCTCGGCCTTTTCTATGACCTCCCGAACTTCTTTTACGCCCGATTGAATGGCGCTAAGGCTATAAAACGGTCGTGCCAATGCTTTTGCCACTAGCAGAGCTAAGGTTGTCTTTCCGACGCCGGGAGGACCCCAAAAAATCATCGACGGAACGACCTGCTGCTCAATTGCATTTCTTAAAACGGCCCCTTCGCCTATAATATGCTTTTGCCCCACATAATCTTCAATAGATTTAGGGCGCATACGCTCGGCCAATGGTATCCTTGTTGTCATAGAAAACAAAACTATCGAATTTTGCTGGTAAAGGCAATGTTTACTAAGCGCCCGATCCTATACAGGCCAAAATGTGGCTAAACTTTTACCATAGGTATAGAAGTTACCCTTATATATACGAATCTGACCTTTAATTAACAGTTCAAATTATGAAATCTAAATGGAATTGATAATTTTGAAAAAAGCAATGTAAAGGATGTTTAACAAAGTACGTGTGCTATTGGCCCTAGGGCTAATAATTTTGATGAGCGGGCTGAAAGCTCAGAGTGATAGTGAGGTATTGGATCCTGCGGGCTTTGTTACAAAGTACAACCCCAAGTTTAAAGGCGTGGGGCCTGAGGTGTATGTGTTACCTGCTCCAAGAACCAAAGAAGAAGTGTTAGCGGACTCCTATCAAGAGAAAAAGAGTTTCTATGATTCGATTGCCCGGGAGCTGGACCATCAAAATCTGGTGGAGGAGTTTCAATTAACTTCCAATGCGTCCTATATCAAGCAACAATTCGACCCTTATCCCAGCAGCCCGGAAAAATGGACTGAGCTTATCAATTCTTTAAAGAAGAACAACAATACGCGTCTTGCCGTTGGCTTAACGAATCAGTATGCGCTGGAAGCCATCAAGCAAAATGACATAAAAAAAGCGATAAGCTTGTTGGGCGACGCGTTAGCTCTAGTTCAGCATACCGAGTTGCGTGAGGAGGCGGGCGTTGTTCAGTTTAACCTTTCAACTGCGCATTTATTTCAGGGCAGCTACGCTGATGCTGATGCGCTGCAAGAGCGATACCTACAACAGGCAGTCAACAACAAAAGTAATGTCGATCAAGCGAATTCACTGGTTCGTGTAGCGTTGATCCGTGCATACCAAAAGGAATATAGGGCGGCCGAGAACAGCATCATACGTCGCGCCATCCCGCTTTACAATAAGAGCAAGGATCCGCAAGGCAAAACAAAAGCTTGGATTCAACTAGCAAAAATATATCAGATCCAGAATAAGCATACCGAGGCGCAATGGTTCTTGATTCAGGCGCGCGAGCTTGCGAAAGCCCGTAATTTTAAAATGGACCTGCCGGAGATTGAGTATATGCTCGGCTATTCGAAATTCATACAACAGAACTATCGTGTAGCAAAATCAGAGCTAGAGCATGCGAAAATACTTGCTGACCAGGAGAATAACAAAGTATTGCAGCTGGCTATTCATGATAAACTGGGGGAGATTGATATGATTATGGGGAATTATGAGGATGCTGCAGAGCATCTATTTCAATATTGGAAACTGCGCAGAGAACTATTTTAAGAATCTAACCATATATTTTTTTTCTGAAAAAGGACTATTTTCAAAGGATTGGAATCCCCCCCCCTTACTGATATTCCTCAAAAAAAAGAAAGATATCTCAGTTTT